>CAZVSO010000097.1:480-10958 GCA_964629425.1 uncultured Gemmatimonadaceae bacterium | reverse complement strand
GATGGCCGCGGCGATCGGCGTGGGCCTGCCGGTGGAGACGCCGACCGGCAACATGGTGATCGACATCGGGGGCGGCACCACGGAAATTGCCGTGATCGCCTTGTCGGGCATCGTCTCCGATACGTCGATCCGCACCGGCGGCGATGAGCTCGATCAGGCGATCGTGCAGTTCATGCGCAAGAACTACAACCTGCTGATCGGCGAGCCGACGGCGGAGCAGATCAAGATCCGGATCGGCTCGGCGGCGCCGGTGGGGGAGGAGCGCGAGATGGAAGTGAAGGGGCGCGACCTCGTCTCGGGCATTCCGAAGATCGTGCGCGTGCACTCGAGCGAGATCCGGGAGGCGGTGCAGGAGCCGATTCAGCAGATCGTGGACGCCGTGCGCCGCGCGCTGGAGATCACGCCCCCGGAGCTGGCCAGCGACATCGTGGACCGCGGGATCGTCATGACGGGGGGCGGTGCCCTGATCCGCGGCCTCGACCAGCTGCTGCAGCAGGAGACGGGCCTGCCGATCCACCTGGACGACGACCCGATGACGTGCGTCGTGCGCGGCACGGGGCGGATCCTCGACGATCCCGAGCGCTACCGTAGCGTCTTGACGACGTAGCGCGCGATGGCGCTCGGGGCCGACCGTTACACGTCCCGCGCCGACACCCTCGTCTTCCTGGGGTGCCTGGCGCTGTCCGTGGCCGCGCTCAGCCTGCCGGCCGGCTGGCGCGACACCATCGCCGCGGGCCTGCGCCAGACCGTCCTCGCGCCACTGCTCAGGCTGCAGCTGCGATCCCAGGACCTGCCGGCCTCGCGGGGCCGCTACGAGACCGTGCAGGCCGAGCGGGACTCGGCCGCGTTGGCCGCCTCGTTCCTCCCCGAGCTGCGCAACGAGAACGCGCGGCTGCGCGAGCTGCTGGGGCTGGCGCAGCGGCTCGCTTGGGGGTACGTCGCGGCCGAAGTGCTGCACCAGGCGGAGCCCACGGATCCCATGACCCTGCTGGTGTCCGCCGGCCGCAGCGCGCGCGTCGAGCCGCTCTCGGCCGTGGTGAGTCCGGAGGGACTGGTGGGCGTGGTCAGCAGGGTGGACGCCGGTACCAGCGTCGTGCTGTCGTGGGCCCATCCCGAGTTCCGGGCCAGCGCCATGGCGGCCGACGGGAGCGTGTACGGCATCGTGGCCCCGGCCGGGGCCGCCGGCCCGAGGTCCTGGCTGCTGGAGCTGCGCGGCGTTCCCTACCGCCAGCGCGTGCCCGAGGGAACCCTCATCCTCACGTCGGGACGGGGCGGCGTCCTGCCGCGCGGCATCCCCCTCGGCGAGGTCATCGGCGTGGCGGGCCAGGCCGAAGGCTGGGAGACGACGTATCTCGTCCGGCCGGCCGTCCAGCCGGCCGCGGTGTCGCACGTGCTGCTGCTGTCCCCCCAGTGGAGCACGGGTGACACGGACCCGGCGTTCAAGCCGGCCCGGCCAGGGCCCATTCCGTGAGACGCGGCCCGCGCTACGGGTTCCTGGGAGTCGTCGTGGTCCTGGTGGTGCTGCACTTCACCGTCCGCCCCCGGTTGGGCGACGACCGCTTGGCGCCGGACTTCCTGCTCCTCGCCCTGCTGCTGTACAGCATCCGCAGCCAGCCGGGGCCGAGCGCTGCCGCGGGATTCGTGGTCGGGCTGCTGCGGGACGCGCTCGCGCCGGCCAGCTTCGGGGCGGGGGCCCTGGCGCATACGCTGGTGGGGTATCTCTGCGCCTGGGGCAAGACCGTGTTCTTCGCGGAGCACCTGCTGGTGAGCGGCTGGCTGTTGTTCGCCGGCACCTGGCTGCGCAACCTCGTGGTGACGCTCGCGGCGGGCCAGCTGGAGGGCGCCGCGCTCTGGTGGGAGCTGGGCTACTACTCGACGGTGCAGGCGTTCACGACCGCGGCCGTCGGGGTGGCGCTGCTGTGGCCGCTGGGCCGGTGGCTGGCGTTCCGGCCCGGGGACGCATGAAGGCGTTCCACGCTCACCTGCTGGACCAGCGGCTGCGCCTGGCCCGCGGGGTCGTCTGGGGCACGCTCGCGATCATGCTGCTGGCGTTCTTCCGGACCCAGATTCTCCAGCACCAGGCCTACCGAATGCAGTCCGAGACCAACCGGTTGCGGGCCATCCCGCTGCCGGCCCCCCGCGGCGTGATCGTGGATCGCAATGGCCGGGTCCTGGCCGAGAACGTCCCGGGGTACACGGTGGCGCTGCTGCCGGCCCCGGCGGCGGCGCTGCGGGTCACCTTGGAGCGGATCGCCAGGATCGCGGGGCGGGACAGCGCGTGGGTGGCCGCCGTGCTGGCGCGGGCGCGCCGGGCGCCCTACCAGCCGGTGGCGGTGCTGTCCGACGCGCCGTTCGACGTCGTGTCGGCCCTGGAGGAGCGCCGTATCACGATCCCCGGGCTCATCATCCAGACGGAGCCGCGACGCTACTATCCGGACAGCACGGCGGTGGCGCACCTCGTGGGGTACGTGGGCGAGGTGGCCGAGGGGGAGCGCGGCCAGCGGCGCCTGGCCGATGTCCGGCTGGGCGGGCTGATCGGGAAGGACGGGCTCGAGCGCCAGTACGACGACACCCTGCGGGGCCGCGACGGGGTGCGCTTCGTCGAGGTGAGCGCGCTGGGCCACCTGATCCGCGAGGCCGGCGCCGCCCCGCCGTTGAACCCCGTTCCCGGGGCGTCCGTGCAGACCACGATCGATCTCGAGCTGCAGCGCTACATCGCCCGGATCTTCCCGGCCGGTGCGCAGGGTGCGGTGATCGCCCTGAACCCGAACACGGGCGAGATCCTGGCGCTCTTCAGTGCGCCGGCGTTCAATCCGAACGCGCTGATCGGTGGGGCCGACCCCGAGTACTGGCGGTCGTTGACCGCGAGCGAGGGCCGGCCGCTGCTCGACCGTGCCATCCAGGCGCGCTATCCGCCGGGCTCGGTGTGGAAGTTGGCCGTCGCGGCGATGGCGCTGAAGCGCGGCATCGTCACGAGCCGGAGCCACATGCCGATTCCCTGTCGCGGCGGTCTGGCGTACGGCAACCGCTTCTTCCGGTGCTGGCGGGCCGAGGGTCACGGCAGCCTGAACCTGGTGGAGGCCATCGCGCACAGCTGCGACGTGTTCTTTTACCAGCTGGGGCTCAAGCTGACCCTCAACTCGCTGCTCGAGGATGCCGGGGCCTGGGGCCTGCGCCAGCGCACCGGCATCGACCTGCCGGGGGAGGTAATCCCCGAGTTCCCGCCGGGCCCGGCGTACTACGACCGGCTGTACGGGCCCCGCGGCTGGACCTCGGCGGTCACCTTGAACCTGGCGATCGGACAAGGCGAGAACGCGCAGACGCTGGTCGGCATGGTCCGGCTGTTCCAGATGTTGGCGGCCGACGGCCGGGCCCGCACGCCCCACCTCGTACGGGCCGCCGACGAGCCGCCCACATCGCTCGACCTGCCGCCGGAGCAGCTGGCGGTGCTGCGCGAGGCGATGATCAGCGTGGTGGAGCAGGGCACGGGCCGGGCGTCCCGGGTGGCGCGGATCCGGATCGCGGGCAAGACGGGGACCGCCCAAAACCCCCACGGCCCCGACCACGGCTGGTTCATCGGGTTTGCTCCGGCGGAGCAGCCCGAGATCGTGGTCGGCGCCATCATCGAGCATTTTCGCCACGGCTCGGCCGTGGCGCCCCTCGTGGGCCGCGTGATCGCCCGCTACCTGGGGGCCGATTCGGCGGCGTCCCCGGAGTTCCGCATGGTGCTGCCGGCGGATTCCGCGCCGGAGCCGATCCAGGTCCTGCCGACCCCGCTGCCCGTGGACTCCGCGGACCCCGATACGACCGATGCGACGCCGCCTACTCGAGATCGATAAGCCGCTGGTGGGCGTCGTCGCGGCGCTCATCGTGTTCGGGCTCGCCACGCTGTATTCCGCGGGACAAACCGAGGTGCTCACGTTCGTCAGCAGGATCTGGCAGCGGCAGCTGGTGTGGATGGCGCTCGGGATCGGGTGCGGATGGCTCGTGTTCCGCACTTCGCCCCGAATGGTCGAGTGGGCCACGCCGCTGGTGTACGCGGCCGCGATCGTGCTCCTGCTCCTGACCCTGGTCGTGGGCACCGGGGCGGGCACGGCGGCCAGCAGCCGGTCGTGGATCGCCATCGGCGGGGTGCGGCTGGGGCAGCCGGCCGAGTTCGTGAAGCTCGCGGTCATCCTGATGCTTGGGCGCTGGCTCGCCGACCGGGCTGCGCCACCGGCCAACCTGCGGGAGCTCGTCCCGGCCGCGCTGATCGCCGGCGCGCCCGCCGCGCTGGTGTTCCTGCAGCCCGATCTCGGCAGCGCGCTGGTGTTCGTGGGGATCTTCTTCGCGATGCAGTTCTGGGCCGGGACCCGCGCCTGGCTCCTGTTCCTGCTGGCGTCGCCGGCCGTGGGACTGATCCTGGCGTTCTCGACCCTCGCCTGGGGTGCCTGGATCCTCGTGCTGTTCGGCCTGCTGATCTGGTGGCGGCCCTACGTCTGGGAGGGGCTGACGGTGATGCTGGTCAACATCGCCTGCGGCGCGGTGGCGCTCCCGCTGTGGCAGCGCCTGGCGCCCTACCAGCAGAACCGCCTGCTCGCGTTCCTCAACCCGGAAATCGTGGACCCTCGCGCGGCCGGCTGGCACGTGATCCAGTCCAAGGTCGCCGTGGGCTCAGGCGGGCTCTTTGGGACGGGCTTCGCGGAGGGGAGCCAGAAGGCGCTCGGGTTTCTGCCGGCGCGACACACCGATTTCATCTTCTCGGTCGTGGGCGAGGAGCTGGGTTTCCTGGGCGTCGTGGTCGCGGTGGGGCTGTTCGCCGCCCTGGTCATCATCCTTATGCGGATCGCGCGGCGGGCCACGGATCCGTACGCCAGCCTCTGCGTCTTTGGCATTGCGGCGCTGTTCTTCATCCACATCGTCGAGAACATCGGAATGACGGTCAACCTCATGCCCATCACGGGGATCCCGCTGCCGTTCTTCTCCTACGGCGGGTCGTTCCTCCTGACCTGCCTCATCGCCATCGGCCTGGTGCTGCGGGTGGCGTGGGAATCGCGTCAGTCCGGCTACGTGCAGTTGTGACAACTGGTTAGGCGGTCAGGACTGGCGCCCCTCCCCGGGGGGGGCCAGATTTGTGCCCTTCGACGCCCCCCCAATGGCCCGCATGGCTTGGTTTAAAAAAGAACGGAAGCCGCGCGCGTCCGAGCGGGTTCGGCTGGAGATCCCGGCGGACGCCTGGGAAAAGTGCGACGAGTGCGGGCACATCGACATCAAGGAGCGCTTCGCCCGCGCACTCAACGTCTGCCCCGGCTGTGGCGACCATCGCCGCATCGGGGCCCAGGAGTATATCGACCTCCTGGTGGACGAGGGCTCGTGGCACGAGCTGGACGGACGCCTTCGCTCCACCGACCCGCTGCGGTTCGAGGACTACTCCGACCGCCTGAAATCCGCGACCAGGAAGGCCGGCCCGCTCGATGCGATCCGGACCGGCTATGCGCGGCTGGACGGGATGCCGGTGAGCCTCGGGGTCATGGACTTCGCTTTCATGGGTGGCTCGATGGGGTCGGTCGTGGGCGAGAAGATCGTGCGGCTCGTCCGCCGCTCGATCGACAAGGGCGCCCCGCTCATCCTCATATCGGCCTCCGGGGGGGCGCGGATGCAGGAGGGGGTGCTATCGCTGATGCAGATGGCGAAGACCTCCGTGGTCCTCGCGGAGCTGGGTGACCGGCGCCTCCCCTTCGTCTCGATCCTCACGAACCCGACGACGGGTGGGGTCTCGGCGTCGTACGCGATGCAGGGAGATGTGGTTCTGGCGGAGCCCGGGGCGGTGATCGGCTTCGCCGGACCACGGGTGATCAAGCAGACCATCGGGCAGGACCTGCCCGAGGGGTTCCAGACGGCGGAGTTCCTCGTGGAGCACGGCATGATCGACGCGGTGGTGCCGCGCAGCGAGCTGCGGGACACGACGACTCAGCTGCTGCGGCACATGGCCGGCCGGCGGCCGGCGGAGGTCGCCGACTGACCCGGCCGTCCTTCGCGGACGCCTGCGCGTATCTCTTCGCCCGACAAGCCGGCCGTATCAAATGGAGTCTGGGTCCCACCACGGCCCTGCTCGACGTGCTCGGTCATCCCGAGCGGCATTTCCCCGCGATCCACGTCGGCGGCACCAACGGCAAAGGCTCGACCTGCGCTTTCCTTGAGGCGGCGCTCCGGGCCCGCGGCCTGCGCGTTGGCGTGTACACGTCGCCGCACCTGGTCTCGGTGTGCGAGCGCGTCACCGTGGACGGGGCGCCGCTGGGCGAGGACGCACTCGCGGAGTGGGTGGGGCTCCTCCGGCCGCTGATCGAGCGGGTGGACGCGAGCTTCTTCGAGGCCATGACGGCCATCGCATTCGCGGACCTCGCGGCGCGGGGCGTGGATGTGGCGGTGGTCGAGGTCGGGTTGGGAGGCCGGCTCGACGCCACGAACGTGCTGACTCCGCTCGCGGCCGTGGTGACCAAGATCGCCCGGGAGCACACGGATTACCTGGGCCACGACCTCGCGGGGATCGCCCGTGAAAAGGCCGGGATCGCGAAGCCGGCTGTGCCCTTCGTGACCGGGGAGCCGGATCCCGCGATTCAAGAAGTGCTGCGGCAGGAAGCCGCTCAGCGGGGCGCGGAGCCCATCGTCACCGTCGACACCTCCCGCCTCCCCCCTCCCGACTTCCAGCTGGGAATGCCGGGACGGCACCAGTGGGCGAACGCCCGGGTCGCGCTGGCGGCGCTGCACCAGCTGCCCGAGCCCTTCGGACCGTGGGGGGACGCGATTCCGCCGGCCTTCGCGCGCGCCCGCGTGCCCGGGCGGTTCGACGTGCGCGGGGGAGGACGCTGGATCTTCGACGTGGCGCACAATCCGGACGGCATGAGCGTGCTCGTGGCGGCACTGACGGAGGGCGCGCCGCGGCGCCCGCTGCACGCCCTGGTCGGGATTCGCAACGACAAGGAGTGGCGGCCCATGCTCGAGCGCCTCGCACCGGCCGTGGATCGGCTGGTGCTGACGATCGCGCCGTCGGTGCCGCCGGGGCAGCGCTGGATGCGGGAGGACGTGGTGGGGTGGGCCAGCGGGCGGTCCGGCGGTGCGGCGGCGGTGTTCGAGCCTGACTTCGTGACGGCGCTCGAGCGGGTGCAGCACGACGCCGCGACGGTGCTGGTGACGGGGTCGTTCCACACCGTCGGCGACGCGCTCGCCCGCTTGCCGGGCTTTGCTCCGCTTGGCTAACTTGTTGCGATGCAAGGGAGAGCGCTCCCCGGCTTTCGCGATTCCTACCCCGACGACGTCTCACTCCGCAACCGGATCTTCGCCACCTGGCGTAGCGTCGCCCGGCGTTACGGCTTCGAGGAGTATGACGGCCCGCCGCTCGAGCCCCTGGAGCTCTACACGCAGAAGAGCGGGGAGGAGCTGGTGCGGCAGCTGTACGCCTTCCGCGACAAGGGGGATCGGGAGGTCGTCCTGCGGCCGGAGATGACGCCCACCCTGGCGCGGATGGTGGCCGCCCGCGCCCAGGCGCTGAAGAAGCCGATCCGCTGGTTCTCCATCCCGCAGCTGTTCCGGTACGAGCGGCAGCAGCGGGGCCGGCTGCGCGAGCACTTCCAGCTGAACATGGACTTGATCGGCGAGGAAGGACCGCTGGCCGACGCCGAGCTGCTCGCGGCGGCGATCGACGTGCTGCGTGCGTTCGGTCTGGGGCCGGGTGACGTGCGCGCGCGCGTGTCGGACCGGCGCGTGCTGCGCACCCTGCTGGTGGGCCGGGGTGTCGCCGAGGCGCAGCTGCCGGCGGCCTTCGCCGCGATCGATCGGAGCGAGCGGGAGGCTCGAGGCGTCCTCGAGGCGAAGCTCGGGGAACAGGGAATGGGGCAAGGGGAAAGGGATGCCGTTTTCGAGATCGCGGCCCTGCGGGGCCTCGATGCGGTGAGCGCTGCGCTCGCCGGGGTGAAGGGTGGCGAGGAGGCGGGCGAGCCGCTGCGGGCGTGCTGCGGCGCCCTCGCGGCGATGGGGCTCGACGCGTTCGTGGAGGTGGACCTGACGATCGTGCGGGGGCTGGCGTACTACACCGGGATCGTCTTCGAGCTGTTCGACGCCGGACGGACGCTGCGGGCCATCTGCGGCGGGGGGCGCTACGACGGGCTGCTCAAGGCGTTGGGCGGGGTGGACCTCCCCGCGCTGGGGTTCGGGATGGGAGACGTCGTGCTCGGGGAACTCCTGGCGCAGCGGGGGCTCGCCGGCGAGGCGTCGAGCAAGCTCGACGCCTTTTTGGTGGCGGTCGGCGGCGACGACATGGCGCCCGTCCTGAAGCTGGCGCACGAGCTGCGTGACGGCGGCCTCGCGATCGAGTACGCGCTGCGGCACCAGGCGATCCGCAAGCAGCTGGAGCTGGCCGCGGCCCGCGGCGCGCCGCGCGCGGTGATCGTCGGGCCCGAGGAGCGGGCGGCCGGCGCGGCGACGGTGCGGGATCTCGTGGCGGGGACGGAACGACGGGTACCGCTGGCGGACCTCGGTTCTGCGCTGGCGGGCGGGGCCGGGAACGCATGAGCCAGGCGCAGGCACAGAAGATCACGCCTCGCGCCCAGGACTTCAGCGCGTGGTATAACGATGTCATCATGCAGGCGGAGCTGGCGGACTACTCGCCGGTGCGGGGCTGCATGGTCATCCGCCCCCGTGGCTACCGGGTGTGGGAGCTGATGCAGCGCGCCCTGGACGACATGTTCAAGGCGACCGGCCACCAGAACGCCTACTTCCCGCTGTTCATCCCGCAGAGCTTCCTCGCGCGCGAGGCCCAGCACGTCGAGGGATTCGCCAAGGAAGTGGCGATCGTCACCCACACACGCCTGCGCGCCACCGGGAAGGAAGGCGCCGCCGCCGTGGAGGTGGACCCGACCTCGGCGCTCGAGGAGCCGCTGGTCGTGCGCCCCACGTCGGAGACGATCATCTACGCGATGCTCGGCAAGTGGATCCAGAGCTATCGCGACCTGCCGGTGCTGCTGAACCAGTGGTGCAACGTGGTGCGCTGGGAGATGCGGACCCGGCTGTTCCTGCGGACCACCGAGTTCCTGTGGCAGGAGGGGCACACCGCGCACGCCGACGCGGCCGACGCCGAGGAGGAGGCGCGACGGATTCTGGGGATCTACCGCACGTTCGCCGAGGACTGGCTGGCGATGCCCGTACTCACGGGCTTGAAGACGGAGAGCGAGCGGTTCGCGGGCGCGGTGCGGACCTACGCCCTCGAGGCGCTGATGCAGGACAACAAGGGCCTCCAGGCCGGCACATCGCACTTCCTGGGACAGAACTTCGCCCGCGCGTTCGACGTGAAGTACCAGACGGCCGGAGGCGGTCTGGAGCATGTGTGGAGCACGTCCTGGGGGGTTTCCACGCGGCTGATCGGCGGGGTCGTCATGACTCACGGGGACGACCGTGGCTTCGTGACGCCCCCGAAGGTCGCCGCCACGCAGGTCGTCATCGTTCCGATCTGGAAGAGCGACCAGGACCGGGCTCAGGTGACGGGCGTCGCAACCCAGGTCAAGGCCGACCTCGAGCGGAGCGGCGTCCGGGTGGAGCTCGACGCGCGGGACGGTCTGACGCCGGGCGCCAAATACTTCCAGTGGGAAGCTCGTGGGGTGCCGCTGCGGCTGGAGATCGGTCCCCGGGACATCGCGGCCGGGCAGGTGGTAGCGGCCCGGCGCACGGGAGGGAAGGGCCCCGCCCGGCTCGACGGGCTCGGGGAAACGGTGCGCGCGGCCCTGGACGAGATCCAGGCGGGGCTCTGGCGGGCGGCCCGGGAGCGTCGCGAAGCCAACTCGGTGCGTGGCGTGACCAAGGAGCAGCTCGTGGCGCTGATGCGCGGGCCGGGCGGGTTCGCCTACGGCGGGTACTGCGGCGACGGCGCGTGCGAGGCGCAGATCAAGGAGGAGACTTCGGCGACGGTGCGCGTGCTGCCCGATCCCGAGTTCCGGACGCCTGAGGCGCCGCGCACCTGCGTGTGGTGCGGGCGGCCCAGCGTGGCCGAGGCCGTGTGGGCGCAGGCGTACTAGCGAAGGGCCCGATGCTGGGCTTCGACCCGGCGCTGTTGGCCGCGATCGCGGAGCGGGTCGGCACCCCGTGCTACGTGTACGGCGCGAACCTCATGCGGGCGCAATACCACGCGCTCCGTGACGCGCTGGGGGATGTGCGGCACCGCATCTGCTACTCGGTGAAGGCGAACGGCAATCTGGGTGTGCTGCGCATCCTGCACCGGCTGGGGGCGGGAGCGGACATCGTGTCGGCGGGCGAGCTGCGCCGCGCGCTCGCGGCCGGCTTCCCGCCCGACACGATCGTGTTCTCGGGCGTCGGGAAGACCGCGGCGGAGCTGGACGAGGCCATCCGCGTCGGCGTCGGGTTCCTCAATGTCGAGTCGCCGAGCGAGCTGGAGGCGGTGGTCGCCGCGGCCCAGCGCGTCGGCCGCGCGGCGAACGTCGGGATCCGGGTCA
>CAZVSO010000097.1:0-470 GCA_964629425.1 uncultured Gemmatimonadaceae bacterium | reverse complement strand
GACGTCGCCACCGAGACCCATCCCTACACGAAGACGGGCGAGAAAACGGCGAAGTTCGGCGTTCCGTTCGACGAGGTGATGGCCGTCGCCCGGCGGATGTCCGCCGAGCCGCGCCTCACGCTGCGCGCCCTGGCCATGCACCTCGGCTCGCAGATCGTGGATCTGGAGCCGTATCGCCGGGGCACCGCGAAGCTGCTCGAGCTCGTGGCCGCGATCCGGGCCTCGGGGCTGGGCGCGCTCGAGGCGATCGACGTCGGGGGCGGGCTGGGCGTGCGCTACCACAACGAGAAGGCGCCCGACCCCAAGGCGTTCGCCGCGGCGGTGGTGCCGATGGTGCGGGCCGCCGATCTGATGCTGCTGTGCGAGCCGGGCCGGTTCCTCGTGGCGAACGCCGGCGTCCTGCTCACCCGCGTGCTGTACCGCAAGCACGCCGGCGGCAAGGAGTATGTCATCGTGGACGCGGGCATGAC
>CAZVSO010000096.1:7140-11178 GCA_964629425.1 uncultured Gemmatimonadaceae bacterium | reverse complement strand
CCACCGGCCGCGACGACGCACGAGGCCCCGGGGCCCGCGGCCCCGACGATGGCGCGCGCGCTGGTCGCCGGTACCGGATCGTACGACGGGTCCGCCGCGACCGTGATGTCGGCGTCGCAGGCGGAGAAGGTGACCGGGGTGGCGAGCGCCACACCCCGTCCGTCCAGGACGGACGCGGTCACGGTGACCGTATCCCCCTGGAAGAGGTCCAGTGCATCCTCGCTCGCGACGACGGCCGCGGCGTTGCCGTCGAGATCCGATACCGGATCACTGAGGCAGCCGAAGAGGAGAAGCGCCGCCGGAACCGCGAGCAGACCGGAGAGACGTGCTTTCATGCGAACCTCGCTGGATGGTCTCGGGTGAGCATTAGAAGCGCATGACATCCTGGATCCCCTCCGGGCCGAGCAGGGCTTCCCAGTTGGGCCGGCTTGGCTCGCGGCGGTCGTCGGTCCAGATCAGGGCGTAGTTGCCGAACCCCGTCTGGTCCAAGAACACGTACTTCAGCGGGCGAGTCCGGGTGTATTTCCACGCCTCGTAAGGCCGCGTGCTGCCGGCCTCGGGCCGCTGCAACAGCTCGTCGGCGGCGCCGTACCGGATGAAGATGCGGCCACGGTCGGTGCGCCACCCGGGGATCTCGGCCGCGCCGCCCTCGCGGAACCGGCGGTTGGCCTCGGCGATGCGGGCGTAGAAGGCTTCCTGCTCCTCGTTGCGCGGCGTGCCCGCGGTGGGGTCGCGCCGGGCCCAGAACTGGCGCAGGTATGACCGCTTGCCCTCGACCGTCAGCCCCGGGTACACGCCCTTCTCCGCCGCGGTCATCAGGTAGATCAGGGGCATATACAGCGTGTCGAGCGCGGCCTCGTTCAGTCGCTCGAACACATCGGGGGGTGTCACGTCGGCCGCCGCGAGGGCGGCCTCGGTGTCGAAGCCGCTCATGGCGAACTCGGCGGTGCGCTCGACGGCCGAGTCGCCCGTGCCGATCCCCACGATCAACTGGTAGCTGCCGGCCGGTAGCCCCGCCAGGTCCATCATGCCGCGGGTCGCGCCCCCACCGGCTTGGACGGGAATGCGTCGCTCCGGCGCCGCGACGACCCGCTGGCCCGCGGGCGTCTGCACCCGGACCCCCACGGTCACGGTCTCGGGCTGCTGGCGGTAGACCTCCAGGTAGTACCCGAGCTTCGCCTGTTGCGGCGTCAGCGCCGGCCGGCCCGAGGCCTGCAGCAGCAACGAGCCCTTGCGGATCTCGCCGGCGCGCGCGGTGGTATCGCCCCCGCCCGCCGTCCGAATGTCCGTGGCCAGCATGAGGTCCGACGCCCCCGGCGACTCAGCGAATCCGGCGACCTCGGCATGCTGCCGCGCCACGCGGCCCGTGGCCGAATCGGTCACCGTGACGTCGACCGTATATCGTCCCGGCCCGACGGCGAAGTGGAAATACTCCACCGTCGAGCCGCGGCTCACGCTCAGCATCCGCGCCGCCACCGTTTGGGTCCACGATTCCGAGAGCAGCTCCGCCCCCGCGCTGTCGCGGACCACGACCGAGAAGCGGTACGCCGCCTGCGCGTTCGCCCCCCCCGTGAGCCGATCGAGCATCGCCAGTGGCACGCGGCAGAACCCGTCAATCAACGTCTGAGGACCCGAGCCGCGGTAGAACCGCACCGCCCGCAGCTCGAGGGTTTCCGAGGTCGCCGGCCCGGGCGCCTGGGACACGCTCCAGGCACCCGGGACGGCGGCCAGCGCCAGCATCAGCAGCGTCCACACGAGACGCCCACAACCGTCTCACCAACCCAGCTTGAAGCTGAACACGTTGATGCTCCCCAGCGTGCCCATGTTGCGATAGGCGTAATCGAAGCCCATCCGCCAGTAGCCGCGCTGGTACTCCACGCCGCCTCCGAGCGCCAGGCCGTCCGACGTCAGGCTGCCGTTGCTCTCGGACGTCGGGATGCCGGCGAAGTTGATGTCGTCGACCTGGTTGTCGGGCATGATCGTGAAGCTCCCGCGCGCGGCCAAGGAGAACCCCGAGCCGCCCAGGTTGGCGCCCATCCACTCCGCGCCGAGACTGCCGGCGGCCTTGGTGTTGCTGGGCTGGTTGAACTCGCCCAGCACGGTGACGCGGTTCGAGCCCTGGCTCACGACGTCCATGGCCACGCCGACGCGGAACATCACCGGCAGGCCCCAGTCCTGGGTGCGCAGCCGGGCCGGCTGGGGCTCTTGAGGCACGTCCACGGTGCCGAGCGGCGGCTCCCGGGTGGCGTCCGTGTTCAGCGCCTCGCCCTGGTGCTGCAGGCCGCTGCCGAGGTTCTGGATCGTGAACGACGCCCGGAGCGGGCGCGCGCCGACCGACGCGTGAAAGCTCGTTCCCAGGTCCAAGGCGAACGCGCTGGCCTTGGTGTCGCCCAGCGCGTCGCTGATGAACTTGATGGTGATCCCGGCCGCGAACCGGTCGGAGAAGTTCTGGGCGTAGGTGCCCGAGATGAACGTCTCGCGTACCGAGTACGTCGTCCCGTCGCCGTCGGGGTTGTCGACCGTGTAGATCGGCTGGTCGCCGAACCCGAAGGTGCCGAGCCCGATGCCGATCGAGCGGACCCCGCCGGCCAGGGGGAAGGCGAGGCCGCCCCAGGTATAGCTGGTGCCGGCCACGTAGTCGAACGTGCCGACCTCCACCGAGGGGCGGGCCAGCTGCGCCAGCCCCGCGGGGTTGTAGTACATCGCCGTCGCGTCCGTGGTGAGCGCCGCGAACCCGCCGCCCAGGGCCACGCCCCGGGCGCCGGCGCCCAGCAGGAGGAACTCCCCGGACGCGCCGCCGAAGGCGGTGTTGTCCTGGGTGGACTGCGCAGCCGCGGGAGCAGCCATCGCCGCCGCCAGCACGACCGCGCTGAGTTTCGTCAGCCAGTGCTTCGTCATGTTGGCAGTCTCCTCAAGGCGCGAAGTTGACGATGGTGAACCGGCCGACCTTGGTCTTGCCGTCCGGGGTCTCGACGTGATAGAAGTACACGCCGGACGCCACGAACTGGTTGTTCCGGTTCCGCAGGTTCCAGGTGAGCTCGCCGCCTCCCGCGTTGTCGTCGATGGTCAGCACCTGTACCAGGATGCCGCTCACCGAGTAGATGCGCACGATGGCCCGCGACGGCATGTTCACGAACTTGAGGATCTTGGAGTTCAGCGTCTGTTCCAGCGAGTTCGTGACGTAGTACGGATCGGGCACCGTATGGATCGAGTCCATGATCACCGCGGTCGCATCGTTCGGGTCGAAGCTCGTGCCCGCGTAGGTCACCCGGATGCGCAGACCCGGGATCGCCGCGGACCCGACCGCCGGGAAGTAGGCGTAAACCCCCGCGGTGCGCGTGATCGAGCCGGAATAGAAGCGGGCGTTCCACACGGTGCCCGCCGCCGGCAGCGCGGCCGCCCGCATGAGGAAGAAGTGGCCGTTGAGGTAGAAGATGAACCCCGTGCCGTTCGCCGTGAGCGTCGCCGTGTTGGCGTAGCTCGACGAGGTCATGGCGATCGAGCTCAGCGCCGCGGTACTCTGGAGCACCGGGGGCGTCTGCGCCGCGCCGCCGCAGTTGCCGTTGTTGACGGTGGTCGCCGTGGTCGGGTTCGGCGCGACGCAGAAGATATCGGACCAGGTCAGCAGGGCGTTGTTGGCGTCCCTGGTGAGCGCCGCGTTCGTGGCCGCGAACGGCGCCTTGTTGAGGATGCCTCAGGACGCGCGGATCACGGTGCTGAACGGCACCCGCACGCGATGGGTGACGTCCACCACCGAGTCGACCGCTCCCGCGGCCCCCCAGTACACCCGGAAGTCCGCGGACCGGGCCACCGTGGCGAGCAGGGGCTCGAGATTCCGCAGCGGCGCGTTGGGCACCGAGTTGTACGACTGCGGATGCCAGATGTCCACGCCCGTGATCTGGCCGGCGGTGAGCAACAGGTTGGGTACCGGGACCGTGTTGCCGCACGCGCCCGACGACGGCGCGCAGTTCCCCCCGGTCGGGTCGTTGGTGTTCTCGTTCGGGGCGCCGGCCCACCAGCGCGGCCCGTTGTTAGCCG
>CAZVSO010000096.1:0-7130 GCA_964629425.1 uncultured Gemmatimonadaceae bacterium | reverse complement strand
GTTCGGGGGCACGGCGTTGGCGTCGCCGCGGCCCCACGAGGTCAGCTCCCAGGTGCCGGCGGTCGCGACCTGCGCTTGCCCGTTCAGGGAGAACGTCGAGTCTCCGCCGAACCGCGCCGCCTTGGTCTGGTCCACCGCCGTCGCCGGGAAGATCGTGAGCCCCGTGCGGTCCTCGTCGTACTGGTGCAGCTCCAGCGGCACGGTGAACTGCGTCGGCGCGCCAGCGCCCTGACCGGTCATGTAGTAGAGCGTCAACCGCAGCTGGCCGGGCATCACGTCAATCTCGGGGTAGCCTGGGACGACGGAATCGATCGTGACCGTCACCGAGCCCGTGCCGAGCAGCTCCGGCACGAACGCCACGAGGCCCGCGCTGGCGCCGTCGGTCGGCGGCATCGGGCCGGAGAAGGTCCCGGTGGCCGCACCGATCGTGGGGAGCGTGCCGGTCAGGACCGAGCCGTCTCCGCCAACTAGCTCGACCGCCCCCAGCCCGCCGCCCGCCTCCTGTTTCGACGGCGCCCGCGGCGTCACCGACTGCGTGATGCGCGGCGACTCGAGCGACGACGGCCCCGACTTGAGCGAGTTCACGTCGAACGCCGTCACCACGTAGAGGTAGGTGAAGGAGTTCCGCACGCCCAAGTCCTCGAACGCGAACGGCACGCCCGTATCGTCCAGCGCCGGCAGGCCGCTTCCCCCGCCCGTGACGGCGCTGTCCGCCTTGAGGTTGAGCACGCTGCCGCTGGCCAGCTCGACCCGGTCGCCCGCCTTGACCTGGACGAACTGTCCGGCGATGCCGGCCTCGGAGAACGTCACATTCGGCGGCGCGGTTTCGAAGGTCACCGGGCAGTCGTCCTGCAGCCCCAGCTCCGGGGCGCACTCCTGCAGGCCGTCGCCGTCCTCGTCGCCGTACTGCAGCGCGCCCGTGAAGTCACGGAACGTGGTCCCGGCGTAGTCGAACTGGCCGATCAGCGTCAGCTCGGACGCCGAGCGGCCGCGGTAAATGCGATAGCCCTCGACGTCGAACTGCCGGAAGTTCGGGTCGTACAGCGCGTTGGCGCCGCCCACCGAGTCGAACGGCTGGCTCGCGATCGCGAAGAATGGGTCGCCGTCGGTCTCGGACCGGGTCTCCTGCCAGACGACGGTGACCTTGTTGTCGCCCGGCACCAGGAAGAACGGCGGCGCTTCGGGCGAGAACGGCAGCAGGAACTTGGAGTCGAACACCGCCTGCGCCACCAGCGCCTTGTGGAGGAGCGAGCGGGGCACGGTGGTCACCTCGGTCTGCTCGATCGAGAAGTTGCCGTTCACGTCGTTCTGCGTCACCCAACCCGCGATGCGCTCGAGATTGCGGATCTTGGTCGTGTCGGCGCGGATCGAGTCACCGGTGAAGGGAATGCCCGGCTTCACGTCGGTGCCCACGAGCGGCGCGACGATGCCCAACGGAGCGGCCTGGATATAGGCCACCACGATGGTCCGCGCCTCGCCGGGCGGCAGGTCGAACGGCCCCGACGCCTGGTAGAACCGCGCGTCGGCCTGGACCTGCGACAGGAAGCAGAGGCGCCGGATGCGGGCGACCGCCGGGTCGGTGAAGGTGCACTGCACGTCCGCCGGGCCAATGAATCCGGAGAGCCGGCGGTAGAGCAGGTTATCCCCCTGCGCGTCGGGGAACGGCAGGCCGTTGGTCGTGTTCGAGAACATCGTCAGGCCGACCTCGACGCCCGGGGACGACTCGGGGGACTTGAGGTACTTCACGCCGATGAAGCCCGGCGCCGGGAAGAACGGCGCGCCGAACACGTCGTCCGGGAAGGTCCACCCCACCTCGGGCAGAAAGTCGCCGGTGTAGGTGGTGCCGATGTCGAACGGCAGGAACGCGGTCGAGTAGTTGTGGGAGAACTGGGCCACGTCCATGTCCGCCGCGAAGGCGGCGTACATGTCCTCCAGCACATAGCCGTTGTCCGGGATCGGGATGCCGAACTTGCCCTCGTTCTGCTGCTGGAACAGAGCCCCGGCCGCGGCGATCTCCGCCTGGATCGCCGGATGGATCGTCGGGTTGTTGTACACGGCCGCGTTGGAGGCCGAGACGTTGTAAAACGTGAATACGAAGTAGAGAATGTCCTCGTTGCCGCTCGGGAAGTTCCACGCAAGCGACCGCTGCTCCACCATGAGCCCCATCGTGTGCTCGCGGCCGCCGAGCAGCGCGGGGTTGCCCTCCCAGTAGCGCACCCAGGAGTCGCCCTCGGAGATCTGATCGCGCCCCAGCAGGATGGGATTGTAGATCGCCGCGTCGCGCACCACGGCCCCGTTGGGCCAGGCGGCGCGGTCGCCCGGGTCGAGCGAGTTGTAGATGTTGGTCAGTGGGTCGCCCGAGGCCTGGTCGCCGCGGGGGTCGAAGATGAAGGTGCCCGTCGTGTCACCCGACCAGGCGAAGCCGGGGATGCCACGCTCGACCACGGCAGCGATCTGGAGCCCGGAGTTGAAGATGTACTGGTCGAAGGTGCCCTTGGGCCAGAAGCCGCCGCCGCCCACGGGCGACCCAGCGGCGGAGCACACCTCGCCGGCGTTGGAGATGTTGCACACGATGCGGTTCGCCTCGAGCAGCAGCTGAGCCGCGGCGAAGAGATTGAGGGCGCGCGGCCGGCGCGGCCGGCCCGGGGCCGGCTCGGCGGCCGCCAGCGACACGCCCACCACCGTCGCCAGGAGCGCGAGGCCCGCGCCGGTTCGCACGAAGCGATTCCACAGAGTTGAACGCATGATCATCCCTCGAGTCAGGAGACCGTGGGGCGGCGCCGCTCGCGCGGCGCCGCCCGCCCATTCCATCGTTAGAAGCTCAGTTCGAAGCCGAGCCGGATGTGCACCTTGGGCGCATAGAACGACCACGGCCCGTTGAACGAGTCGTAGTAGGTGTTGAACGCCCGCTCCTGCTCGTCCACCGTGTACAGCCCGTCGCCGTCGCCGAAGCGCGCCTCGACCCGGCGCAGCGACTCGCAGTTGATCGCATTGCCCCAACCGGAGCACGCCGCGCGCAGGTTCACCGTGTTGCCCGCCTGCAGCACGCCGGCCACGTTGGCCTCATCCCACAGGGCACCGTACTCGCCGGTCCCGAGCACGGGATCGCCGAGCGTGTTGTCGAACCGGTGGCGCGCGTTCACGACATCGCCGGTCTCCGCGAAGATCTGCTGGGTGTTCGTGAAGTTCAGCAGGTTGCGGAAGTCCGCGAACGCCATCAGGTCGAGCCGGCCGAGCCGGAACCCCTTGTTGACCTTCAAGTCGAGGTTCTTGGTCCAGGGCAGCTCATTGGTGTTGAGGGTGCTCGTCACGGCGCGGCCGCCAAGGCCGAAATTGAGCCGCGGGGCCCGCTGGCCGTCGCCCTGGTTGATGAGCGGCGTGAAAGGCAGGCCGCTCAGCACCCGAAACGTGGCGAACGCGCTGACGTTACGGAAGATGGTGCCCAGCGTCGTGCCGCTGCGCCAGTCGGACGGGAAGCTCAGGGCGACGCTCCCCACCATCGAGTGGGTCCGATCGTCGTTCGTCCGCTGCGCCGCCTCGGGCGGCAGCGTCCGGTCACCCGTGATGCCCGAGACCTGCCGGGCGAACGTGGTCAGGTAGGCGAACGGATCCGACCCCGTGTTGCGCGAGAGCTGGTAGGTGTACGCGAGCGTCGTGCTGAGGACCTGGCCGGCGCGCCAGTCGAGCTTGAAGTCCAGGCCCTTGGCGTTGCCGAAGTCGCGGTTGGTCAGCACGTTGACGTTCAGCGTGTCGCCCGGCTTCGACGGGTCCGCGAACGGCAGGATGCGGGCCGCGAAGTCGGACACCTTGTCCTTGTTGTAGGCCGACACGTCGAGCACCAGGTCCTGGCTGAACGCGTGCCGCACGCCGAACTCGAACAGGATCGTCTTGCCGAAGCCCAGGTCCCGCCCGAAGACGTCGTTCGTGTTGGTGAACGACAGGTCGTTGTTGATGCCCGTGAGCAGGGTCGTGTACTCGGGCGACTGCACCTGGTGCGCGTACGACATCCGGAACCCGGTCTTGTCGGTGATCGGGAACGACACGCGCAGCCGCGGCGACAGCGTGTTGTGGCCCTCGCCTTCCGTGAACGTGCGGGCCAGCGAGTTGTTGTAGGCGGTGTCGTCGGTGGCGCCCGCAGGGTTCCAGTTGCGCCCGGTGGGCGGCGCCGTGCCCGGATCCACGGAGGAGATCCTGGCCGGCGTGTTGGCGAACAGGGCGTTGCTCTTGTAGTAGTCCCAGCGCACGCCCAGCTCGAGCACCACGTCGCCCAGGTCGAGCCGGTCGGAGGCAAACAGCCCGTAGTTCACCGGCTCCACAAGATAGGCGTCCATGAAGATCTGGTTCGTCAGATCCCCGACGGACCAGAACGACAGGTCGGTCTTCTTGGCGTCACCGCCCAGTGTGAGCCGGTGGAACCGGTTGGCCTGCCAGTCCACCACGACCCGCCCCGTGTAGCGCGTCTCCGAGAGCGTGCTCGCGGCGGCGGCGATGCCGTTGGTCCACCATCCCTGTTGCGACGAAACGCCGAACGGGTTGATCCGCCCCGCCTGCCCAACCTCGAGGTCGGAGCGGCCGAACAACGGCACGCCGCGCGTGCCGGAGTTGGTCCGGAGATCGCGGATGATCTTCTCGTCGATCGGGAACGGGAAGCCTTCGAGTCCCGCGAACTCCATCCCACCGAAGTGGAACCCGCCGGTCGGGCTGCGGCTGCCGGCCTCGAACTCGGGGTCGAGCGGCGCGTTGATGGAGCGGTCCTGTCCCCACGAGAGGTTCAGGTTCACGGCCAGCGCCCGCTCCGCCGAGCGCGACACCTGATGGCTCATGTTGAGCACGGCCAGCCGGTTCCAGGCGTGCTGCCCGCGATACAGTGCGGGATTGTCGAGGTTGGTGCCCGGCGTGAACCGCCGCTTGAAGTCGTCGCCGATCCCCGTCAGGGAGATGGTCGAGCCGGACCCATAGTTGTACTGCAGCTTGCCGCTCACCTGCAGGGTCGTCGACCAGTCCATCGGGCGGAACAACCCCCCGCAGTCGAACCCGTAGTTGGCACTGATGTCCGTAGCGAGGGCGCTGGTATCCGGCAGGGTGCCGTTCAGCGTGCCGCACTCGCCGCCGACCTGCACGTAGCGCGGCAGCGTCAGCCCGTTGGCGACCACGTCGACTCCGCCGCCGCTGAACGTGGGCTGGTCGTCCACACCCTTGCCGCGGAACTGCGAGACCAGACCCAGCCCCGAGCCCGACACGAACCACCGCAGGTTCTTGGCGAGGGGGCCGCCGATCGAGCCCGAGACCCGGTTGAAGCCGTAGCTCTGGGTGTTGCCGAAGGGCTCGTCGGTCTCGTAGGACAGCGATCCCGCGAGCCGCTCGCCGCCGCTGCGCGTCGTGTACGCGATCACGCCCGACTGGGCGTCCGCAAACTCGACGCCCAGCGCGCCGGTCGTGACCGACGCTTCCTCCAGCGCGTTCGGGGCGATGTCGATGCCCGTCGAGACGTTGGCTATAGCACCATTGGCGCTGCGCACCGGTGCGCCGTCGATGTCCATCCCCTGGCCGGGGCCGCGAGGGCCGGTCTCGAGCACGCCCGGTGTGAGCGACAGCACGGCCCGCACGTTGTCCACCGGCAGGTTCTCCACCAGGTCGCCCGCGATGATGCCCTTGGACGACACCTGGTCGCGCGGCACGATGGGGTTGTCCGCCGCCGAGACCGTGATTCCGGTGATGACCACCGCCGACGACTGCATCGGCACGTTGGCCGTGAGCGTCTGGCCGCCCTGCACGCGCACGCCCCGAATCTCCGCGGGGGCGTACCCGATGATCTGCGCGCGCACGTTGTAAGTGCCCACCGGCACGTTGTTGATGAAGTAGTATCCACGGTCGTTCGCCACGGCGCCGAACGAGGTGCCCACCAGCAGCACCTGCGCGTTGGCGAGTGGGGCGCCGGCCTGGTCTGTCACCGTTCCTTCGAGCTTGCCCGTCGTCTGCTGCGCGGCGAGCGAGGACGCCACCACCAGCAGCGCCACCGCCGACGCGACGCCCAGCGCGAGCAAGCGACCGAAGGCGCTCCGCACACGATGCGTCATGGATCCATCCTCCCGATACGTGAATGCGTGTGACCAACCGGACGACAATCGGACGAGCACACTACCTCCCTTCAGGCGAGTGATCGCACAGGATGACGGCTGAGGCGAGACTTCGACCATCTGGCGTAAAGTGATCCGCGTCACTTCAGGCTGTCAAGCCAAGGTCACGGCCCGGTCACGACCTGTGCTGTCCCCGACGGAGGACAGCCGAACGGCGGCGAACATGCCGCCGGTTGGGGAGGTCCGCAAGACCCCCCCTCCCCCCCTCCCCGGGCGCGGGAGGCGGGAGATGGGAGGCGGGAGGAGCGAGACGTCGACCTACGCCTCCCGTCTCCCGCCTCCCGCCTCCCGATCTAGATGAGCATCAGCTCCGCCTGCGGCTCCCGCGGCGTCACCTCCGGCCCCGTTTCCGCCAGAAACACGTTGATCTCGCTGCGCATACCGAACCGCCCAGGGAGATAGATGCCCGGCTCCACCGAAAACCCGATCCCCGGCACCAGGACGCGGTCGTCGGTGGTCTCGAAGTTATCGAGGTGCGGGCCCGAGCCGTGGAGCTGGCGGTCGATCGAATGCCCCGTGCGGTGCACGAAGTAGTCGCCGTAGCCCGCGGCGCCGATCACGCCGCGTGCCGCATCGTCCAGATCGGCGCCCGTGACAGGGACTGCCGGCCAGCGCTCCCGCAGGCGGTCCAGGACGGCGTCGCGCGCGCGGCGCACGGTGTCCCACACGCGGCGCACCTCGGCATCGGGGGCGCGCCCGGCGAAGGCGATCCACGTCTGGTCGGCGAACACGGCGGACGGCGCCGGCCCCGCCCACAGATCGAGCAGCAGCACGTCTCCGGCGGCGAGGCGTCGATCGGCCCCCGCCCGCGGCTCGTAGTGCGGGTTCGCCGCGTTCTCCTGGAACGCGGCGATCGGCGGGTGATCGGTCACGAGCCCCGCCCGCTCGATCGCGTCGAGCACGCGGCGCTGCAACGCCGTCTCGCGCACCTCGGCGCCGCGCGCCAGCTCGGCGCCCGCCCCGGCCAACGCGTCGCGGGCGATCGTCGCGAGC
>CAZVSO010000095.1:0-11255 GCA_964629425.1 uncultured Gemmatimonadaceae bacterium | reverse complement strand
GCGCCGGTGTGCCGCACCGTCTCCATGTCGAGGATCGCCGTCGTCCCGCCGAGCAGCAGCTCGGCACCGCCGAGCATCGCAGACCAGTAGACCGACTCCTCGGTGTGCGCCGCCTCGAGCGGCCAGATGCGCTTGGCCAGCCAGTCCTCGAGCGGCAGGTCGTCGGCGAGCCCGCGGAACAGGGTCTGGCAGAGATGGACGTGGGCCTGGATCAGACCGGGGAGAACGACGAGGCCGCGGCAATCGAGAACGGTGGTGGCTTTGGCTTTGGCCTTCCCCCTCCCCCCTTCCCCCTTCCCTGTCCTCTCGACGACCGCCGCAATGCGCCCCTCCTCGATCAGCACGTCTGCATCCACGATCCGCCGCCCCGCGTCCATGGTGACGACGCGGGCGCCTCGGAGCACGAGCGGTCGGGTGGGGGATGGCATGGCCTGAATGTCGAGGAGCGGGCTAGCCTCAGGTGCTCGTCTTCACCGGGGCGGCGACCGAGTCTGCGGACAGATCGAAGTAGGCCCGCACCTCCTCGAGCAGCTCGTCCTCGGCGTAGACGCCGGTGAGGATGCGCTCCACGCCCCCGGGCTCGACGAACAGATACCCGAACGGGAACTCGAGCCCCGAGAGGAGAATCGGGCGGCGCCGGCGATTGGGCAGCTCGACGTACACGGTGTCGGCGTGGGTGGGATAGAGGGGGATGTCGTAGCGCGCGAGCTCGGGCGCGATCGCCTCGGTGGCCGTGGACAGCTCGTCGAACGCCGCCGCCGCGTCGTCGGGGTGCAGCGTGTCGGCGGCCGCGAGCCAGAAAACGACTACCGACGCGCGGGTCACGACCACCGCCGTGTCCAGCGCGGCGGCGGGCGAGTCGCCGGAGCCGAGGTCGCCGAACGTGGTCAGGTCCAGGGAATCGCCCTGGACGGTCTGGCTCGTGTCGCGGCGTGACTCGCAGCCGGCGACGAACGCAAGCGCGAGCAGCATTGCGTGGCGCATGCCGGAGAATATACTTGGACCAGAATGCCTCGCCCGAAGCCACCAACGCAGCCCGCGGTGCGGCGCCACCACTGGATCGTACGGCTTACGCACTGGGCCAGCGCCCTCCTGCTCGTCGGCATGGTGACGAGCGGGCTCCAGATCTACGGGGCGTACGCGCGGTTCGGGGAGCGGGGCGAAGCCGCGTACGTCAATCCGTTCGAGGGCAACACGTTCCCACGCGCGGTGCGGCTGGGCGGCTGGCTCGCGGGCGGCCTCAACTGGCACTTCGCCCTGATGTGGCCGCTCGTCGCATTCGGACTCCTTTACCTCTGCTACCTCGTGTGGAGCGGCGAGTGGCGCGGCCTGTTGTTCCGTCCCCGGGACGTGCCGGGCGCCCTCCAGATGACGAAGTACTACCTGCGGCTGCGAAAGGACCACCCGCCGCAGGGCAAGCACAACCCGCTCCAGAAGCTCGCCTACACCAGCATCGTGCTGGTCGGAGTCCTGGCCGTGCTCACGGGGCTCGCGATCTACAAGCCGCTCCAGTTCGCCTGGCTCACCGCGCTGCTCGGCGGGTTCCAGGCGACGCGTTACTGGCACTTCTGGACGGTGTGGATCTTCGTCGGCTTTACGCTGGTGCACGTGGCGCTGGTGTTCCTGGTGGATCCCCCGTCGTTGCGGGCGATGATCACCGGGTGGTACCGCGGGCGGTTCCCGAGCCATGGTTGACCGCCGCGGGTTCGTGAAGCTCGCCGCGGGCGCCGGTCCAGCCGTGCTCGTGGCGGCCTGCGGCTGGGATGGCGGCGGCGCCATCCGCCCGCAGCTTCTCGCTTGGAGCCGATTGAACGACTGGGTGGGCGAGAAAATCCTCTACTCCCCGACGCGCCTCGCTCGGGAGTACCCGACGCCCGCGCGCTCGGCGCGGCTGCCCAGCTACTTCATCTCGGGAATGACGCCGGTGCTCGCGGACCCGGCCGCCTGGCGGCTGCGGGTCGACGGGCTGGTGCGCCGGCCGCTTCAGCTCTCGCTCGCCGATCTGCACGCGCTGCCGCGCGTCGGCTACACCGTGAAGCACCACTGCGTCGAGGGCTGGACGGCGATCGCCACCTGGCACGGTGTTCCCGTCTCCGCGATCGTCGAACGCTGCGAGCCGCTCCCGGCGGCGCGCTACGTCAACTTCGCTTCGTTCGACGCAGGCTACTCGAATGGATGGGACCTCGCGAGCGCGCTGCACCCGCAGACCATCCTTGCCTACGGCCTGAACGACAATCCGCTCCCCCCCGCGCACGGCGCGCCGCTGCGCTTGTACTCGCCCACCAAGCTGGGCTACAAGCTGACCAAGTACCTCGTGTCCATGACCTTCACTGCGGCCCGGCCCGGCGGTTACTGGGAGGACCAAGGCTATCCATGGTTCGCCGGGATATAGACGCACAGACGCACAGACGCACAGGCGGACAGCAGACGCACAGACGCGTAGGCGCGCCGATGGGGAACAGCGAACAGTGAACAGGATTACCCTACCTGTGGTCCGTGGGACTCTGATGCTTGCGTGCGGCGCCGCGTTCGCCTGCGGGCGCGACCGGCCCATGGCGGACATGGTCGAGCTGCCGCATGCCGATACGACCATGCTCGCCGACCGGGCGAAGCTGGACAGCATGCTAGACACGATGCCGGGGGGCGAAATGGCGCGGGGGAACGACTCGGCGGCGATGAGGCTCATGCGAAAGAAAGCCGTTAGCCATTAGCCGTTAGCGATTCGCTTCAAGAAACAGCAATGGCTAACGCCTAACGGCTAACGGCTAACAGCTAACGGCTACCCAATCTCCGCCAGCGCGTCGTGCATCTCCGCGGCGCTGCGGAACCGATCGTCGGGCTTCTTCGCCATCGCCTTGAGAATCACACCCGACAGGGCGGGCGGCACCTCGGGCGTCATGGTGCGCGGGTCGGGGGCCGGCTCCTCGATGTGCTTGGCGATCAGCGCCCAGGTCGTCTCCCCGATGAAGGGCATTCGTCCCGTCACACACTCGAACAGCACGACGCCGGCGGCGTAGAGATCGGCGCGCGCGTCGATCTCGTCACCCGTGAGCTGCTCGGGCGACATGTAATCGGGCGTGCCGACGGAAGTTCCCTTCTCGGTGAGCCCGTGCCCCTGGCGCTGCGCGAGGCGCGCGATGCCGAAGTCCATGACCTTCAGGAAGCCGCTCGGGTCCACCACCATGTTCTGCGGCTTGATGTCGCGGTGGATCACGCCCTGCTCGTGGGCGACCTCGAGGGCGCGGCACAGCTGCTTGCCGATGGTGAGCGTCACGGGTACCGGCAGCTTGCCGCGGCCCTCGATGAGCTGCTTGAGCGACGTGCCCTCGACGAGCTCCATGGTGAGGTAGTACATCCCGTTCGCCTCACCCAGGTCGTAGGTGCGGACCACGTTGCGGTGGGAGATCTTGCGGGCCAGGCGGATCTCCTGTTTGAAGCGCTCCACCGCAACGCGGTCGTCCGCGGCCAGAGTCCCGGGGCGCAGGGTCTTGATCGCGACGGGCTCGCCCAGCTCGCGGTCGAAGGCGCGATAGACCACACCCATGCCGCCCATCCCCAGGATCTCCTTGACCTCGTAGCGGCCGGCGAATACGGTGCCGGGCTTGAGCGCGCGGCCGCCGGCCTCCATCTCGGCCGCCACGGTGCGGCGGCCCGAAGGCAGAGCGTCGATCGGCTGCGTTCCCGCCGCGGCCGAAGCGGCCACCATGTACTCGACGAGGTCGGCCTTTTCCTTCAGGTCTTCGACCAGCCCCTGAAACGCCTGGGACAGCAGCCCGATCTCGTCCCGCGACTTGACGTCGATGTTGACGCTGTAGTCGCCGTCCTGCACCCGGCGGGTGGCGAGGACCAGCTGGCGCACCGGGCCGGCGATCTGGCGGGCGAGGAGGAAGGCCGACACGAGCGCCAGCACGACGCCGAAGGCGATGGCCAGGATCATGGTGCGCTGCAGGGCGCGGAACGCGCCCAGCTCGGCGGCGCGCGAGCGCAGCGCCAGGAAGCCGCCGAGCGGCGTTCCGCCCGCCGAGCGGATGGCGCCCGCGCGCCCGATCAGGTGGTCGCCGCCCATATCGGTCGCCAGCGCGGTACCGGCCGAATCCGCCGCCAACGCGGCGACGAACCCCGGCTCCCGCAGCGCGGGCCCGATGGTTCCCGTCGCCAGGGTCCCGGCGACCACGACGGGCACGTTCGCCGTGTCGAGCGCGAAAAACACGACGTCGGCGTTCGTGGCCTGGCCGATCGCCCGCGCGAGGGAATCGTCGAGCGCGTAGGCCGACACGAGGACACCCTGGGGCGCGGCGCCGCGGGCGCCGAGCGGCGTGGCCACGGCCAGGTACAGTCGCGTCGCGGCCGGGTCCCGGTCGTCGATGAAGGCGCCGCTCGTCTGCTCGCCCTCGAGCGCCTGGCCGATGAGGGCACCGCCCAGCGTGTCTCCGACCTCGCCGGGGTAGTCGGTCCGGTGCAGCAGCACCCCTGCGGCGTCGGCGACCAGGACCCACGCCGCGCTCAGCAGGTCCCGGTAGTCCTGCGCCTGGTCTCCCACGTCGGCGGCGACGCCCGACAGGACCCGCTCACGGAACTGCGGTACCTCGACGCCCGCCGTACTCACGGCCGCGAGCGCCGCCGTTCGGGCCGTGAGGAAGTCCTCCACCGCCCGCCGCGTGTTGGTCAGGGCCCGCTCGATCGACGCGTCCGCCGTGCGGTTGGCCTGTATCGAGGTGACCCCGAACGTGGCCAGGAGCACGGCCACGACCACTGAGGCCGAAGCGAGGAAGATCTTCGCGGCGAGCCCGAAGCGCGGGGCCCTAATAGCGCTCGCGCCCGCCACCCGAATAGTCTCCGCCGAACTTGTCCCGGTGCTGCTGCCACTTGTAGCCGCGGGCGTCGAGCGTGACCTGGAGATCCACCACGCCGGCGGCGCCGACGACGATCTCCTGCACCGTCTCGGCGGCCACGCGCTCGTGCCAGGCGTGCAGGGTGTAGCGCCCGGGCGCCACATCCTCCACGACGAAGGTCCCATCGGCCGCCGGCTGGGCGTAGTGATGGGTCGCCATGACGTGCACGTACGAGACCATCCGGGGGTGCACGTTGCAGAACACGCGCACCAGCCCCGGGTGGGCGAAGGTCCAGGTCTTCGCCTCGCCGCGACCGTAGAGACCGAGGTCGAACTGGTTGGGCTCGCTCACCGAGAACACGTTGTGCCGGAAGGGGTCGTGGTTGGGGAAGCGCACCGTGGATCGCATGGGGATGACGAGCACCCGGGGCACGTATAGCTTGTCGTCGATCGCGACCTCGAAGGTTCCCGGGCGCCCGCCCGGTCCCGACCCCTCGAGCCAGATGACAGCGGCGCCCAGGTCCTTGGCCGGCTTCTTGTTCTTCTCGAGGATCGTGAGCCGCCCGGCCGCGCGGACGCCCTGGGCCGTCGCCGCCTGGAGGCCCCAGAGCGTCAAGGCAGCGAGCACGAGCCCCAACGAGAATCGGCTCCGAACATCCACGCGTGCCAGCCTCACAATGAGGATCGACCGCCCAGGTTCCCCGTCCGGGTACGTCTCGGCCCGCCCGCTGGATCTTGGGCCGCCGAAGCGCGACCGTCCCCTGTTGCGTCGGACCGCGCTCAGCTTACTGTAATCCCATTCTCCTCGCCAGGAGTGCCGCATGCAGCGCCGCTGGCTCGTCATGCTCGCCATTCCCCTTGCCCCATTCTCTTTTCCCTCGCTGTCCGCCCAACAACGCGCCGCCACCGCGGCCCCGGCGCGCACCATCGAGTTCACAGGCCAGCTGCTCGTCAACGGGTTCTACAACAGCGCCGGCGTCAACAACACCGACGTGCCGCAGCTCGCGCTGCTGGACTCGTTGGGCGCGAGCGGCGGCGGCGGCACGGTGCGCCAGACCCGCCTCGGCGTGTCGATCACCGAGCCCAACGTCTTGGGGGGCAGCTTCACGGGCGAGCTCGACGTGGACTTCTTCGGCGGGCAGCAGCCATCCGGGGGCGGCCGCACGTTTCCGCTCCTCCGCCTGCGGCGCGTGGTGGGCACGCTGGCCTGGCGCCACCTGAAGGTCCTGGTGGGCCAGGAGTCACCGCTCGTGGCCGATCGCGAGCCGCGCTCCCTCGCGGCAATCGGATTCCCCGACTTCGCGGGCGCGGGCAACCTGTGGCTCTGGCTGCCCCAGGCACGGCTGACCTATGAGACCGGCTACACCCTGCGCCTCGCGCTACAGGGCGCCGTCCTCGCGCCCACCGCCGGCACGCCCCAGGGCACCTTTCTCACGCAACCCGACTCCGCCGAGCGGTCGGCGCGGCCGTATCTCCAAGGACGGCTACGGGTGGGCTGGGGCGCGACCGACGACCCGAGCGAGATCGCCGTGGGCGGCCACGTGGGCTGGCTCCGCGGGCTGGACTCGCTCGCGGGCGACTCGCTGATCACGTCGCAGGCCGTCACCGTGAACGCGCGATTCAAGCTCGGGGTGTTCGAGCTGATCGGCGAGGCCTTTACGGGCCAGGCGCTCGCGGGGCTGGGCGGCGGCGGCGTGGGTCAGAGCATCGGGGCGGGCGGTGCCGCCGTCGAGACCACGGGGGGATGGGGCCAGCTCAACGTCCGCCCCAACCGCGTCTGGCTGCTCGGCGGCGGCTGCGGCATCGACGACCCCGACGACGCGACACTCCTGGCCACGGGTCCCCGGAAGAACTTCGTGTGCGAGGGGCACGTGCACTGGCGCGGCGGGCCGCTCGTGGCCGGCTTCGAGTTCCGCCGGCTCACGACGACCTACGCGGCGGGAGAGTTCACGGCGAACCACGTCAACGTGGCGGCGGGATACCGATTCTGAGCATGGGGCGGTAGTCAGTAGTCAGTTGTCAGCTAGACGCGGGGTTGCGTCTGTGCGTCTACATGTGACAACGGAAGGCTGACTACTCCAATCCAGGGACGTGTCGGTGCTTCGGTCGCCGCCGGTATCCCTTCTTCGAGCGGTGCACCTTGTGCGACGGCGTCTTGAGGCGCCCCTTGACCGGCGCCTTGGGATTGGGCACCCGCACCGTCAGCCGCTTCCGGTTCCGGCCGCTCATCCGGCCAGCCGCCGGCGGATCTGCTTCGCGTGATGGCCGCAGTGCCACACGTGGAAGCGCATCCATTCCTCCAGCGTGAGGTCCCCGAGCCTCGGGTTGCGGACGAACAGATCGTGCCGCCGGGCGGGAAGCAGCATCAGGGCCAGCTGAAGGTGCTCCGCCACGGCATCGCGGAACCGCACGTCCACGGTCTTCGGATCGGGCCGCTCGGTGGGCCGGGCCATCGCCGGCGCTTCGAACCCGCTGGGGGTCCAGCCGACGCCGAAGACCAGGAACCGGGCCACCCATCCCTGCCAGCCCGGGCGGCGGCGCACCATGGGATCACGCGCCCGGCGCTCCATGAAGCCCCGCGCGCTCCACTCCATGCCGAGCGTCACGTGCTCCACGATCTTCGCGGGGCACCATTTGCCCGGCGGGGCGCGGTACCAGGCGGCGTCGGAACGACCCTCGAGCGGCTTCAGCACGAGATCCGGTAAGGACGCGAACGGGGTCACAGGATCCTTCGGCAGTCGTACGCCCACAGTAGCCAGAAGCCAGGAAAGTTGCCAGACGCCAAGTTGCAAGCGGTTCCAAGACTCTAGCCGCAAGGGGGGTGGGGCGGACTTGTGCCTTGGGAACTGACAACCGCTCTGCAACGTGGCGCCTGGCAACTGATCTGACGACTGACCACGGATGACTGGCAATCGCGGTGTCGCTAGCTTGTTCCCGTGCTCCGCCGTCACCCCATCGCCTTCCTGCTGCTCGCCCTGGTGATCGCCGGCGCGCTCGCGCCGCTGGCCCCGCTCGTGGACGTGGCGAGCGGCTCGCCGCCGGGCGACGTGGCGCTCGTGCTGCCCGCCGGCTACCTGGCGCTCGCCCCCCTCTCGAACCTGCTGGACGCGCTGACGTTCCTGAGCGTCGAGCGAGGGCCGTGGGCGTTGGGCGCATGGCTGTTGGGGCTGGCGGCGTGGGGACTGCTGCGCGCCGGAAGCCCGCTGCGCCGGTTTGCCCGAGTCGCGGCCGGCCCGGTGTCGCTCGTCGCGCTCGCGGCCGCCGCGGCGGCCCTCCCGCGGCCGGTGCCCCGCCTCGTGCCGGACGACCCCGGCCTCACGGTGATCGACTACCACGCCCATACCGCCGCGTCGCACGACGGGCGCCGGGGGTGGACGCCCGCGCGCCTGGCGCGCTGGCATGCCCGCCAGGGATTCGAGGCGTCGTACGTCACGGACCACAACGTCCCCTACACGCCGACGGGGTCCGAGCCGCTGCCACTCCTGCCGGGCGCGGAATGGAGCGTCCATCGCCAGCACGTGCTGGCGCTCGGCCCCGGGCAGGCGCTGGTGCGGGACAGCTTCACCCGGACCACGCCACGGATGCTGCGCGTGTTCGCGCAGCTGGGCCGGCAGGGCGCGGTTACGATCGCCTCGATCCCGGAGTACTGGCGCAACCACTGGGACGGGCTCGACACCTTCGTCACGGCGGGCGTGGGCGGGTTCGAGATCGTGAGCTGCGGCCCCAAGGCGCTGGGCTTCCCCGCCGCCGGCCGCCGCCGCGTCGTGGCCCTCGCCGCGGCACACGACCTCCTGATCACCGGCGGGAGCGATAACCACGGCTGGGGCGCCGTCACCTGCGTGTGGAACCTGTCGGCGCCAGGGGCGGGAGGCTACGGAGCGAACCGGGTGATCGCCCGAGCCCTGGCGGCCGCCCAGGGAGACGGGTCGCCGGCCTGGGCCGCCGCCGTCACCCACCCGTCGCTCATGTTCCGCACGCTGGGGTGGAACGAGCGGGCCATTTGGGTCACCTGGATTCTGCTCTACCTCATTTACCGGGGCCTGCCGCGGCGCCGGGAAGAGCCCGGAGGTCTCGGGATCCTGGCGCGGAGCCTGTCGGTGAAAGGGCTGTTCGGGCGCTCCAGGAGACCGGTGGACTGACCCCGGGCGCAGGCCCGGGGACGCTCGGTCGGTCGTCGGTCAACGCCTATACTTAGCACGTCCCATCGCTGCAGGAACGTCGCCCATGCCGCTCCTCCGCCCCGCCCTCGTCATCGTCCTCGGCTCCTACGTCGCCTCGCCCGCCGATCCGCTGCGCGTGATGCGCGCCGCGCCCACGAACGAGGCGGAGGCCGGTGCCGTCGTCACCGTCGTCTTCGACCGGCCCATCGCCGCGGGCCTCGATGCGACCGTGGACCCCGCCACGATCTTTCGCATCGCGCCGCGCGTGGCGGGCAAGCTCGAGTGGCGCGATCCCGTCACGCTCCGGTTCACGCCATCGCAGCCCCTCACCTTCGGCACGACCTACAGCGTGACCGTCGCCAACACGTTCCAGGCGATGGACGGCAGCCGGCTCGAGCAGCCGTACACGTTTTCGTTCCGGGTCAGCGGCCCCCGGGTCGAGGACGCCTGGCCCGTCAACCGCTGGAGCGAGCCCAAGCACCTGACCCCGACTCAACGATTCCTGCTCCTGCTCGACGGTCCGGCCGACCCGAAGAGCGTCGAGGCGCTGGCGGAGATCAAGGCACCGGCGTGCGGCCGGCCGGAGGTCGGCCTCAAGGTGCTGACCGTGCGACGGATCAGGCGCGACGACCCGCGCTGGACGTGGTACCGCCGACCCGATTCGACCGAGCGCCACCGCGTCGCCGAGCTGGTGCCGGACCGGCCCCTGCCCGCCGGTTGCGCGGCGGAGCTAGGAGTGCCCGAGCGGATTGACAGCGTGACGGCCATGCGCTGGTGGAAGTTCCGCACCTACGGCCCGCTGGCGGTCGAGTGGTCGGGCTGCTGGTACTGGCGCGACGACCAGCGCCAGCGCTGTCCCGTGGGCCCGCCGGCGCTGCGACTCAGCACGCCGGTGCGCGGCGCCGAGGTGCTGCGCCGCGTGCGGCTGGCGCCGCCCGTCCCGTTCACGGTGCGCGACACGTCCGAGGAGAGCGATACCTGGACTCTCGAGGCCGAGCTCGAGCCGCAGACCCGATACTCGATCGCCGTGGACGCCGGGCTGACCGACGTCTTCGGGCAGCGACTCGCGACGCCGTACGCCCAGAGCTTCATGACGACGTCGTACACGCCCACCGTGCGCTACCCCTACGGGCGGATGGTCGTCGAACGCAACGGCGCCCGCACGCTCGCGGTGCAGCACGTGAACGTGGACACGCTCGAGCTGATCGTGGCCGGCGTGCCAGACTCGCTCGAGGGCCAGGCGCTGGCGCAGAACTGGGGCTGGGAGGATCTGTGGAGCCGGCTGCTGCCAGCGGCGGAGCGGCGCACCGTGCCGGTCACCGCGCCCCACGACGCGCCGCGCGTCACCGGCGTGCGGCTGCCAGCCCGCAACGCCGCACGGCCGGGCACTCCCTCGCTGCTCGCCGTGAAGGTGCGCAGCAACCAGGCCGACCCCGACGACCGCTGGCAACCCGTGGCGCTGGTCCAGGTCACCGATCTCGCGATCCAGGCCCGGATCGGCGCGGGCGAGGGTGCCGTGTGGGTCACCGGCGTGGGCGACGGGCAGGTCGTCATCGATCCGCTGCGCGCGCGCCGTCTTGATCCGGTGTTCCGTGAATCGCGGCGATTGCACGCCGCGCTCGCCAAGCATCCCGACCAGGCGGCCCATGTTTCCGGGGTCGTCCTTACGGCGCTCGGCAACCGGCTTTTGGACGGGCGGGCGCAACAGGGCCTTCGCCTGCGCGGAAACGTCGACGTGGGCGCCATCTTCTTCGAGGATACGACGCTCGGCCCCGCCGAGCGCGCGCGCGCCGCCGACTTCGCGCTCCTCGTCGCCGGCTCGTCGTGGAACGCCGAGCTTCTCAAATCCGCCGGTATCGCCAACCTGGCGCTCGTCCGGCAGGGTGTCGATTTGACGCTGTTCCATCCCGCGCCGAAGAGCGGAGCGTTCGCAGGCCGTTTTCTCGTCTTCTCCGGCGGCAAGCTCGAGTTCCGCAAGGGACAGGACCTCGTGCTGCTCGCCTTCAAAGCGTTCGCCTCTCGCCATCCCGAGGCGATCCTGGTCACGGCCTGGCAGAGCCAATGGCCGGAACTCGCCGAGACGATCAAGCACAGCCCGAAACTCGCCCTGCCGCGCCTGGGCGATGACGGCCAGATCGACGTCGCCCGCTGGGCCTCCGACAACGGCATCGCCGCCGAGCGCGTGGTCGATCTCGGGAAACTCCCCAACATGCAGATGCCGGGGGTCGTCCGCGAGATGGACGCCGCCCTCTTCCTCAACCGCT
>CAZVSO010000094.1:0-11264 GCA_964629425.1 uncultured Gemmatimonadaceae bacterium | reverse complement strand
CCTTGGAATTCCATTGTAACCATCCGTTCCCAGCGGCGGTAGGCGGCTTGGCGCTGTTCGCGCGCGGGGGCGCGACCGAGGCCGCGCCGGCCGGCCTGCCTGCCAGCTGCAACGGTGCGGCGGCGCTGTGCCGCCGTCCCGTGAACCGCGTGGTGTTCCCCGGGGCGCACAACGCGATGTCTCACGCCGAGATCAGCGACTGGATGTTCCCCCATCACACACACGCCACCGCGCGGCAGCTGCAGGATGGCATCCGCGCCGTGGCGATCGACGTCCACTACGGCATACCCACCGGAGGGCGCATCAAGACCGACCTCGACAGCGAAACAGCCTCGCGCGAGAAGATCGAGGAGGCCGTGGGGCCGGAAGGCACGGCCGCCGCGATGCGGATCCGGGACCGGTTCGTCGGTGGCAAGGACGAGGACCGGGGGATCTACTTCTGCCACGGGTTCTGCGAGTTGGGCGCGTACGAAGTCCCGCCGACCCTGCGCGACGTTCGCGCATTCCTGGTCCAGAGCCCGGGCGAAGTCCTGATCATGATCGTCGAGGACTACATCACGCCCCAGGACCTGGAGCGACTGTTCACGGAGAGCGGGCTGATCGATTTCGTCTACACGGGATCCACGAAGCGGTGGCCGACGCTGCATCAGTTGATCGCCGCCAACCAGCGGCTCATCGTGTTCACCGAATCGGGCCGGCCGGGTGCCGCATGGATGCACCCGACGGCGGGGGCCTTTCAGGAGACGCCGTACACCTTCCACAAGCCCGAGGACATGAGCTGCCGGCCCCACCGTGGCGGAACCACGGGGTCGCTGTTCCTGATCAACAACTGGATCGAGTCCACGCCGGCGCCGCGGCCGAGCAACGCCGCGATCGTGAACGCCTACGATTTCCTGCTGGCTCGCGCGCGCAACTGCCAGCGGGAGCGAGGACACCTGCCCAACGTCATCAGCGTGGATTTCTACAACACCGGCGACCTGCTGCGCGTGGTGCGGACGCTGAACGGGGTGGAGACGAGCGACGACGCTCGCTGAGGCGGCGCAGAGCGCCTTGAGCCGCGGGACCGGGTGACGCAGTTTCAGGACTCTATGCGCGTCCACGTCGGCACCTCCGGCTACAACTTCCCCGAGTGGAAAGGCACCTTTTATCCCGAGAAGCTCCCGGCCGCCAAGATGCTCGCCTACTACGCCGAGCGCCTGGGGACGGTCGAGGTCAACTACACCTTCTACCGGATGCCCAACGCGAAGACCATCGCGGGCTGGGCGGAGGCGACCCCGGAGCATTTCACGTTCGTCCTGAAGGCGCCGCAGCGCATCACCCACATCGCGCGGCTCCAGGGCGCGGACGACGCGCTGCGCTATTTCTGCGACACCGCCCTCGGACTCGGCGCCCGCCTCGGCCCTATCCTCTTCCAGCTGCCCCCCAACTTCAAGCAGGACCTCGAGCGCCTGCGCGCGTTCCTCCCCCAGATCTCCCAGGAGATCCGCTGCGCCTTCGAGTTCCGCCACGCGTCGTGGTTCAGCCCCGACACCTACAACCTTCTACGCACCAGGAACGTCGCGCTGTGCGTGGCGGACACCGAGCAGGGCACGACGCCCGCCGCAGTGACGGCGGACTTCGGCTACGTCCGGCTGCGCGACGAGGGCTGCGCGGCGGACGACCTCGCCGGCTGGGCGCAGCGGATCCGGGACCTCGGCGCCGGATGGAAAGACGCCTTCGTGTTCTTCAAGCACGAGGAGTCGGGGCTGGGCCCGAAGCTGGCGCAGGAGTTCCGGGAGCTGGTGACCCCGGGCCACCGCCCCGGGGTCAACCCACCCTAATCGGGCCACTTTGAGCGCAAGACTGCTGGGAGCGGCGGCGGCGCTCGGGGTTGCCGTGGCGCTCCTGGTCCTCCAGGTGCCGCCGGTCCCCACCTGGTTCTACGACCTGGCGTGGTGGCCGACGCTCGTCATCCTCGACACGCTGGTCGTGCGGCAGGGCGGCGAGTCGCTGTTCGCTCGCCCTCGGGTGCTGGCGACGATGCTCGGGTGGTCGGCCGTGATCTGGCTCGTGTTCGAGGCGCTCAACTTTCGCCTGCAGAACTGGTACTACGTGTTCCTGCCGGCCCATCCGATCGAGCGCTGGGTGGGAATCACGCTGTCCTTCGCGACCGTGGTGCCCGCGATTTTCGTCCCCGAGCGGCTGCTCGACCGTCTGGGGGTGGCGCGCGACCTTCGCACCCCCACCCTCGGCCTCCAACCCGGACACCTCGCGATCGCCGCCGCGCTCGGGGTCGCGCTCCTCGCCGCCGTGCTCGCCTGGCCCCGCGTGCTGTTTCCCCTGACGTGGGGTGCCGTGTGGCTCGTCGCCGAGCCCCTGCTCTACCGCTCCGACCCGGAGCGCTCGCTGCTCTCCGACCTGGCGCGGGGGCGGCCGGGGCGGATCGTCCGCCTCATGGCCGCGGGGCTGTTCGCGGGCGCGCTGTGGGAGACGTTCAACGCGGCGGCTCGGAGCAAGTGGATCTACACCGTCCCGTTGCTCGAAGAGCTCAAGCTGTTCGAGATGCCCCCCCTCGGCTTTCTCGGCTTCCCGTTCTTCGCGCTCGAGGTGTGGTCGCTGTACCACCTGCTGGCGCCGCGCACCCGCTGGCGGACGGTCGTCCCGTCGGTCGCCTTCGCGCTGCTGGTGCTCGCGGGGATCGACCGCTGGACGACGAGCTCGACCACGCCGCGGCTGGCCGAGCTGCCGGGGGTACCGGCGGCGGCGGTCGCGCGACTCGAGGCGGCGCGGCTCACCGACGTCTTTCGTCTCGCCCGCTCGTCACCGGAGGAGATCGCCCGTCGCGCCGCGCTGCCGGCCGAAGATGCGCGCACCGTCCACGAAGCGGCGCGGCTCAGCACGCTGCGCGGGATCGGGACGCGGCACGCGGCCCGGCTCGCCGCGGGCGGGATCACGACCGTCGAGGCGCTGGCGGAGGCGGACGCCGGCGCGGTGTGGCGCATCGCGCACGCGGGAACGAACGCGCGGCGGCCGACGGAGGCGGAGGTGAGGGTGTGGATCCGGGCGGCGCAACGGGATTCCTTCCGCTAGACCGCGGCGCGGGACACCTTACCGCTGACCGGGGCGGCTCACTGACCCCGGGCGCAAGCCCGGGGATGACGCAACCGTCGACACCGTGACCAGCCATTGACCAGCCATTCGCCCGAGCGACTCCGCGTCACCTACACCCTCACCTGCGCCTCCGACGAGGACGCCGAGGCGAAGGCACGGGACATCGCGCGCGAGCAGACCGTCGAGCTGCCGCCGGGCGGCGCCCCGGCCGAACTCGAGGCCCGGGTCGTGGGAGCGCTGGAGGCGCTCACGCCGGCGGACCGCGGTCGCTGGCGTGCCGTGATCGCCTACGATCCCGCGCTCGTCGGCGCCGACCTGCCCCAGCTCTTGAACCTGGTCTTCGGCAACGTGTCCCTGAAGTCGGGCATCCGCGTGACGAGCCTCGACCTGCCCCCCGCCCTGCTCGCACGCTTCCCCGGCCCGCGGCTCGGGATCGCGGGCTTGCGGGAGCGCTGCGGCATCGCGCGCCGCGCGCTGCTGTGCGCGGCGGCCAAGCCGGTCGGGCTCTCGGCCACCGCGCTTGCCGAGCTGTGCTACCGGTTCGCGCGCGCCGGCTTCGACCTCGTGAAGGACGACCATGGCGTCACGGACCAGGACAGCGCGCCGTTCCGCGAGCGGGTGGAGCGTTGCCATGACGCGGTCGCCCGTGCCAACCGCGAGACCGGGGGTCACACCCTGTACTTCCCCAACGTCACAGGCCCGCGGGCGACGCTCGACGAGCGGCTCGACGTGGCGCGGGCGGAGGGATGCGCCGGGGTGCTCGTCAACGCGCTGCCGCTGGGCCTCGACACGATCGGTGCACCGGCCGAGTGGGGACTCGCGGTCCTGTCCCACCCCACCTTCGCCGGCGCGTTCTTCGGCGCGGACCACGGCATCGCGCCGGATGTGCTACTCGGCACCCTGTTCCGGCTCACGGGGTCGGACGGCGTGATCTATCCCAACGTGGGCGGCCGCTTCCCCGACAGCGTCTTCTCCGAGGAGGTGTGCGGGAAGATCAACCACGCCCTGCGGGCGCCTCTCGGCGGGCTGCGGCCCGCGTTCCCGGTGCCCGGTGGCGGGATCGACGCCGCCCGGGTGCCCCACTGGATCGAGCGCTTCGGCGGCGATACCATCTTTCTCGTCGGCAGCAGCCTCTACACACAGCCCGACCTCGACGCCGCGGCCCGCGGCCTCGTGGAGTCGGTGCGGCGGCACGGCGCATGAGCGACGAATCGAAGGTCATCAAGGCGAGCGGCTTCCGGTGGCAGGGCGTCCCGGTCACGGCGTACAAGGAGCCGGACGAGCTGTTCCGCGACGTGACCCGTCAGACCCTGGTCGGCGAGGGGCAAGGCGAGGGCGCGCTGCACTTCATCACGCGCTATTTCGAGATCCAGCCCGGCGGCTGGTCCACTCTCGAGCGCCACGAGCACCCGCACACGGTGATCGTGCTCCGGGGACGCGGCACGGTCGTGCTGGAGAACCGGCCGCACGACATCGGGGCGTACGACGCGGTATACGTCGCGCCGGGCGCGGCGCACCAGTTCCGGGCGACCGGCGCCGAGCCGCTCGGTTTCCTATGCATCGTGGATCGCGTGCGAGACCGGCCGGTGCCGGTGAGCGAATGAGCGCTTCCGGCACCCCGGGCTTGGTTTCACCGGGGAAGCGGGAAACGTAACGGCCGGTGCTCCTACGTTTCCCGTTTCCCGTTTCCCGTTTCCCGCTTATCTCAGCAGCTCCTCGGCCAGCGGCCCGGCGTCATACACCCGCCGCAGAGCCTCGACGATGCCGCGGCAATCCACCCACACCGAGCGGCCCCGCTCCTCTGAGAAGAGGAACCGGTAGGGCAGCTGCTCGATGTTGCCGTCGAAAATCAGCCCCACGATCTCGGCGTCGCGGTTGATCACCGGGCTCCCAGAATTGCCGCCGATGATGTCGTTGGTCGAGACGGCGTTGAGCGGGGTGTCGAGCTGGAGCGAGTCGCGGCGCTCGACCCACCGCGGCGGGAGGTTCCACGGCGGCTTGCCGCCGAACGCCGCCCACCGGTCGTAGAGGCCGTGCAAGGTGGTGTAGGGCTGCGCGACCGTTCCGTTCATCGGATAGCGCCGCACCTCGCCGTCGGAGATGCGCAGGCTGAAGGTCGCGTCCGGGGCCACCGCAGAGCCGTACACCGCGAGCAGCGCCCGCGCGATGCGCTCGTCCTGCTGCGCCTCACGGTCGGCGAGCGCGGTGACCTGGCGCTGGATGTCGCGCTCCAGCGGATCGAGGATGCGGGCCAGCGCGATGAAGGGATCGCTCGACGCCGCGATCGCCGGGGCGCCGCCCTGCATCAGGGCGCGGCGCTGGTCCGCCGTGAGGATCTGGCTCGCCCGAACCATCTCGCGGGCCGCCGTTTCGGGCGTCCGCGTCCCTAGGGCGGCCTTGCGGACCGGATCGGTCGCCGGGAGCTCGCCCGCCAGCGCCCCAAAATAGGCAGTGAGCAGGCGGATCTCCTGGACGGTGTCGACCGGGGTCGCCGAGTAGAGCGCCCGCTCCAGCGCGGCGCGGTTGGCGTCGCGGAACGGCGGCAGCCGCGCGCTGTCCGGCTTGGCCATCTCGACCGGATGGCGGACGATCAGCCCGGCGAGCTGGAGCAGCCGCGCCCCGTAGGCGCCGAACCCGGAGTAGCGGCGCCGCACGTCCATGGTGGCGAGCTGCCGGCGCACGTCGGCGCTCTGGGTCCAGGCGTCGCCGTACTCGCGCCGCAGCGCCGGTTCGGCCTGGACGCGGGCCCGGAAGGTCTGCTCCCACTGCCGCTTCCGCGCCATGAGCTGCGGATCGAGCAGCCCCGACCGGTAGCCAGTGACCGCCTTCTGTGTGTTCTCCAGCCCGAACAGCGTGTTGCGCAGCGCCGCCGCGCGCTGGGGGTCCAGGTCCGACAGCTGGTGGTACACGCCGATCTGGCGGCCGAGCTGGCCCAGCTGCGCGGGATACTGCACGTCCCGCAGGTACTCGAGCTGCGCGATCGTGTTGAGGCGGCCGGTCGAGCCGGGATTGCCGATCACGAAGACGAGATCGCCCTCGGCCGACCCGGTCTTGCTCCAGCGATAATGATGCTCGGTCACCGCCGGCTGCCCGTTCACGTAGGCGCGCAGGAAGGTGAGATCGACGTCGTGGCGGGGGTAGGTGAAGTTCTCGGGGTCGCCGCCGAAGAAACCGATCTGCCCTTCCACCGCAAAGACGAGGCGGACGTCACCGAACCGCCGGAAGCGGTAGAGCTTGTACTGCCCCCCGCGGTACATCGGCACCACCTGGCAGAAGGCGTCGCTCCCGACCGCCGCACACGCGCGCTCGAGGCGCTGCCCCGCCGCGCGCCGCAGCTCCGCGGCGCGCGTCGCGGCGGTGCCCGGCGGCACAGCCGCGTTGACGCTGTCGGTAACGTCCGTGATCTCCTGCAGCTGGTCCAGCGTCATGCCCTCGCACGGGCGCTCCTCACCTCGCGCGCGCGCGTAGAACCCGTTCTCCAGCAGGTCCTCGCCCGCCTTGGTGGAGGACACGATGCACCCACGGGCGCAGTGGTGGTTGGTCATCACCAGCCCGTCGCCCGACACGAACGATGCCGAGCAGCCCGGCAGGCGGGCGGCGGAGAGACGCGCGTGGTCGAGCCACTCCCTGCCGGGCCGGAAACCGTAGCGCTTGGCCCAGTATTCGAGCGGCGGGACGTCGAACGTCCACATCTTCCCGGTTTCGAGTCCCGGATAATCGGACGACGTGGGAGTCTGAGCTCGGACCGGTGCGGCGAGCGCGACGAGGGCCACAGCGAGCGAAAGGGTGACGGCGCGACCCATGGATGAACTCCGGTGCGGGAAGAAGGCAGCGGGTGACGAAGGCAGCGGGTGACGTTACACGCGGCTCGGCGCCAGGCGCAAGTCGATCCGGGCCACGCTAGCTTACCAGGCCTCATGAGCGACCGTGTGACGCGCTGCTCCTGGGCCGCCGGCGACGAGCTGATGGCCCGCTACCACGACCGGGAGTGGGGAGTCCCGGTGCGCGACGACCGCGAGCTGTTCGCCAAGCTCGTCCTCGACGGGTTCCAGGCCGGGTTGTCGTGGGCGATCATCCTGCGGAAACGGCCGGGCTTCCTGCGGGCCTTCGACGGGTTCGACCCCGTCAAGATGGCCCGCTACACGGCCCCGCGGGTCCGGCGGCTGCTGGGCGACCCCGGAATCGTGCGCAATCGCCTGAAGGTCGAGGCCGCCGTCGCCAACGCCAGGGCGTTCCAGCGCTTCCAGGAGGCGGGCGAGTTCGGCGTCTTCCTGTGGGACTTCGTGGGGGGCGCCCCGCGGCAGAACCGCCGGCGGACGCTCGGACAGATCCCGGCCCAGACCCCGGCGTCCGAGCGCATGAGCCGGGCGCTACGCCAGCTCGGCTTTAAGTTCGTCGGGCCGACCATCTGCTACGCCTTCATGCAGGCCGTCGGCATGGTGAACGACCACGTGGTGACCTGTTTCCGGCACCGCGAGCTGGGCGCCTCGTGACGGCTGTCCGAGTCCCGGCCCCGGGGGGCGATCGCGACCGGATGCTGGTACAGTGTCACCGCACGGCAGGTTGATGAGCCATGCCTTCGCTCGCGGCGCACAAGGCCGGCGTGGGACTCGGTCCGACCCGGAGGGGCGCGGCCCATGACGCGTTCGGCCGGCGACCCCGGTCCGGCGCGCCGGCGTGGTGTTGACAATTGGCCCGGCAGGCAAAAAGATGAGGGGCGCGGCGCTATAGAGCGCCCGCCCGACAGGCGAGGTGGGATGTATCGCGGGCTCACGAGTTTCGATAGCACGGTCGTCCGAGTCCTCCTGATCGACGACAGCACCGCCGACACCCAGGCGGTGCGGGAAGCGTTGTCGGAAGCCGGGATGGTCTTCGCCGGCGCGCCCTACTACGAGCTGTCGTGCGCGGATAGCCTCGCGGCCGGGCTGACCCGGCTCAGCGCGGGCGGCATCGATCTCGTCCTGCTGGACCTGGCGCTCCCGGACGCAAGCGGCATCGACGTGCTCATGCGCGTGCGCCAGCACACGCCGTGGCTGCCGGTGGTCGCGCTGACACCGCCGGGCGACGACGTGCTCGCCGCACATGCGCTGCAGACGGGCGCCCAGGACTACTTGATCAAGGGCCCGCTGGGCGGCGAGCTGGTCGCCCGCGCGATCCGTAGCGCCATCCGCGTTCACCGCCTGCAGAACGCGCTGCGCAGCCTCACGCTCGTGGACGGGCTCACGAGCCTCTACAACCGGCGAGGATTCGTGACGCTAGCGGAGCCGCAGATGCGGCTGGCGCAGCGGACCAAGCGGCACTTCCTCGTCGTGTCGGCCGAGGTGCAGGGTCTGAAGTCCGTCAACGAAACGGGCGGGTGGGACGAGGGAGACGCGCTGCTGCGCGCCACGGCGGAGACGCTGCGCCATACCTTCCGGTACTCCGACGTCCTGGCGCGGCTCGAGGGTGGCGCGTTCGCCGCGCTCGCGCTCGATGCCTCGACGCACTCGAGCCCGATCGTCGCGGCCCGGGTCCAGCGCGGCATCCAGGGCTACAACGCCCAGCTCGGGCGGCGGCACACGCTCGACATCAACCTCGGCTTCACCAGCTTCACCGGCGAGACCGAATCCTCGGTCGAGGAGCTCCTGTCGCGGGCCTCGGCGGCCCGACGCGCCCACTTGCAGAGTCGGCTGCAATAACGCCCTCTCCTCCTTCCCCCCGCTCTTCCGCCAAGCTCGCGCGCCGCATCCTCACCGGGATCGACTCGGCCGCGGTGCGGATCCTCCTCATCGAGGACAACCCGCGGCATGCCCGGTTGCTCGAAGAGGCGCTGGGGCAAGCGGCGGTCGCGTTCGCGGGCGCGCCGCCCTACGACCTGGTGCACGTCGTGCGGCTCGACGCCGGCTTCGAGTACCTGTCGCAGGGTGGGATCGACGTCACGGTGCTGGACCTCTCGCTGCCCGACGCGCCCGGCCTCGACGCGCTGGTGCGCGTGCGGGAGCACAGCCCCGGTGCGGCGGTGGTAGCGCTCGTGTCCCACGGCGAAGACACGCTCGCCGCGCAGGCACTGCAGACGGGAGCGCAGGATTATCTCGTGAAGGACCGGCTCTCGGGCGACCTCCTCGCGCGCACGATCCGCGGCGCCATCCGTGTGAACCGGCTGCAGAACGCGCTGCGCACCCTCTCCCTGATGGACGGGCTCACGAGCCTGTACAACCGCCGCGGGTTCGAGACTCTGGGGGAGGCGTCGCTGCGGCTGGCGCAACGCGCCAAGGGCCAGTTCCTCGTCGTCTCCGCCGACGTGGAGAACCTCAAGGGGATCAACGAGGCGGGCGGCTGGGAGGAGGGCGACGTGGTGCTGCGCGACAGCGCCGAGATCCTGCGCCGCACCTTCCGCGAGTCCGATATCATCGCCCGGATGGAAAACAGCGCCTTCGCCGTGCTCGCCGTGGACGCCTCCGCCGACACCGCGCCCATCATCACGCGCCGGCTGCGACGCGAAGTCGACGCCTACAACGGGCAGACGGTGCGACGCTACACGCTGGTCGTGAACCTGGGCTTCGCCGCCTTCGGCGGCCAGGAGCCCGGCTCCGTGGAAGAGCTGCTCGCGCGGGCGGTGCAGGCACGCCGCACCGAGCGCCGCGCACGCCGTCCGCTGCGGCGATCACAGCCGGAGTGACCCGGGTCACGGGGGACGCGTCGCTGCGGGATGCGGGCTCTCACCGCAGGCGTCCCCGAGCGTTGGACCCGGGTTCACGGTTAACCTCTTGCCGAATCATCAGATACGTCGTGGGCACCCCGCTTGCTCTTGTACCGCAGGTGGCGACTCACCCGGTAGCCGAGGAGGCTGCACCATGATTCGGCCCATGATCCACCGGCTGGTGACCCGCGACGATCTCACGCGCCTCGTGGCCGAGATCGGGCGGATGGACCGCGCCGAGGCACGGTCCGCCGAGGACGCGCTCGCGGCCGGTGCCGTGGATGCGGTGCTCGACTCGCCGGCGGCGCCCGAGGCCGTGCGGGGCCGCGGTGGCGCTCCCGCGGCGCTGCCGCTGACCCTGCTGTGGTACGTGCCGGTCCGCGCCGCGCTGCGGGCGCGCGGCGTCGGCGACGTGGACCTCGCGGACTATGCCGCGACCCTTCCCGTGTTCTTTTCGACCTCACAGGCGGTGCGCGGTGTGGCGCGCGGCGAAGCCGGCCTGGGCGTGTGGTGGCGCTTCGTGTCGTCGCTGCCGGCCGGTACCGTCGCGCAGGCCGAAGGGGCGGCCGACGCCGGCGCGCTCGCGCTCTGGTGGGCGGGCTGCTTCCCGGAGTGGGTGGCCCGCCGCGGCGGCGGCAATGCGATGATCCGCGCGTACGTGACCTTCGCCGCCCAGGCGCTCGCGCTCGCCGCGCGACTGCTGGAGCGCCGCGTCGGTGAGGCGACGCTCTATGCGCGAGCCAGCGAGCGCGCGGAGGCCCTGCACGCCGCCCTGGCCGAAGCTCGCAGCGACTACCTGGGCCGCGACGTGCACGCGCCTGAGCAGCGGCTGGAGCGGTTTCTGGCGCGGTTGGGAACGGAGAACTAGGCACCTGCCTTCAGCACTCCCTCTCGGACCCCCGGTCTCTTCGCGCCAGCGCCGGCCCCGACCCCTGCGGCTGCGCTTGCGTGGCAAGTACGATGGCAAGCACTAGCGTAAGCCCGATCCCCCAAGTCGTTGCTTCTCCGGGATTGCCTTCACCCCACCGCAACGCACCGTTCACTCTTTGGGCGGGAGTTGAGCGCGACTCCGGACGTCCACCAATGCTCGCTCAGTAAAGTCGAGGCGCTCACCTAGCTCGGCAAGTCGGCCTTCCACGTCCTGCAACTGGTCTCGGTCGGCAAGCCGCGCCTCGAGTTCGCTCAACCTCTCCACCAGATCTGCGTCAGCAGCGGGTTTCTTCCCCAGTCGCGCGGCAAGGCGTTGCGCCCCGAGACCAAACAGCACCGCGAGTAGCGCGTGGACTGTCGCATGCCAAGGCTCGGCCGGTCGAGCGGCGAACCAGACGGAGACAAGGTTCCCGAGACAGAGGAGCCACGCGACAGGTATCCAAGCTCGGTGCTTGAACCACACGTATGCCTCCTAGTGTCGCGAGCTGCCTAACGGCGTGCGCCTACGCTGCGGCGAGCGCTTGGGCTTGTCGCACAGTCACGCCGAGCGACAGCACCAAGCCGA
>CAZVSO010000093.1:0-11291 GCA_964629425.1 uncultured Gemmatimonadaceae bacterium | reverse complement strand
ACTCGAACACCCGGCCAACGGTTTAGGAAACCGCTGCTCTATCCAGCTGAGCTACAGGGGCCGAAGCAAGGGCCTAAGCAACCGAATTTAGGGGGGTTAGGCGGGGTGGAGCAAGCCTAGTAGTGGAGCACGGCTTCGACCCGCAGCCCATTGAGCTTGCTGCGGCCCTGCAAGAAGTGCAGCTCGATGAGAAAGGTCAGGCCCACGAGGTCGGCACCGGTGTCCCGTACCAGCCGGGCGGCCGCCGCGGCTGTGCCCCCGGTCGCCAGCACGTCATCCACGACGAGTACGCGGTCCCCTGGTCCCAGCGCGTCATGATGCATCTCGAGACCGTCCGTGCCGTACTCGAGCGCGTAGTCCACCCGGTGAGCCGCCGCCGGCAGCTTCCCCGGCTTGCGCACCGGAACGAGCCCGGCGCCGACCGTCAGCGCGATGGGCGGGCCGAGCAGGAAGCCCCGGGACTCGATCGCCACGACTCGCGTGATCCCCGCCCCGCGGTACGGCGCCGCCATGAGGTCCACCGCTTGCCTGAGGAGCTCGGGATCCAGCAGTACCGGAGTGATGTCCTTGAACACGATCCCGGGCTTGGGGAAGTCCGGCACCTCGCGCACGGCTCGATACAGCCCGTCCCGCCCCGCGGAGCCAGCGATCTTGCGCATCGGTCAATTAGTTGAGGGTAAACGTCTTGGGGACTTCGATCTCCTGTGGAACTTCAAGTCGCTCCACGTCGTCGACGCGGGCCAATCGGGGGCCCTGCGCCAGCGCGCGTTGGAGATCCTCCAGCGCCGCCTCAGGCCCATGCGCCACGACTTCGACCGAGCCGTCGGGCCGGTTGTGGGCCCATCCGGCCAGCCCCAGGCGTTCCGCCTCGCGCCACACAAACCAGCGAAACCCCACCCCCTGGACCTGTCCGCGCACGATCCACCGCCGGGCCTCCATGGACCCCTACCCCTGCCCCTCCCCCTCACCCCGGACCCGCCGCTGCCGCAGCACGTAGACGACGGCCAGGCCCGCCAGCACCGGGATCAACACCCACAGCGCTCGGCCCACGTAGCGCCGCACCTCCTCGCTGCGCAGCACGTCGGCGTGCTGGCCGAGGAAGTAGCCGATCCACGTGAGCACCGTGCACCACACCAGCGCCCCCAGCCCGGTGTAGGCGATGAACCGTGGCAGCGGCATGCGGTGCAGCCCCGCCGGGATGGAGATCAGGTGTCGCACCACAGGCAGCATCCGCCCGATGAAGGTGCTGATCTCGCCGTGCCGGGTGAAGAATCGCTCGGAGCGCGCCAGGGCCTGCTCGGAGAGCAGGAGGTAGCGGCCGAACCGCCGCAGGAACGGTCCCACCAGCCAGTGGGCGCCGAAGTAGTTCGCCAGGGCGCCCAGGATACTGCCCAGCACTCCGCACCCGACGGCCAGCGCGAAGCTCATCTCCCCCTTGGCCGCCCAGTAGCCCGCCGGAGGCATTACCAGCTCGCTCGGCACCGGGAGTATGGAGGACTCCATGGCCATCAGGACGACGATCCCCGGGTAGCCCAGGTCGAGCATGACCTCCAGCAGCCACTGGACGAAGCGGTCAAGCATCGAACCCGTGCCCTCCCACCAGGGGAACGAAGTGGGCCTCGCCCAGGGCGCGGTGCCGCAGCTCCCCGCCGACGCGCTCCACGAGCGTCAGCCGCTGGCCGCCCCGGTCGCCCAGGGGGATGAGCAGCCTCCCGCCCGGCCCCAGCTGGGCGACGAGCGGCGGCGGGATGTCCGGTCCGCCCGCGGCCACGACGATCGCGTCGTAGGGGGCGTACGCGCTCCAGCCGAGCGTGCCATCTCCCACGAGCAGCGAGACGTTTCTCACGCCCCCCTCGCGCAGCGCGCGTTGAGCGGCCTCGGCCAGCGGGCGCAGGCGCTCCACGCTGAACACCTGATCCGCGACCGCCGCGAGCAGCGCGGTCTGATAGCCCGAGCCCGTGCCCACCTCCAGCACTTTCTCACGGCCCGTGAGCCGCAGTGCCTCGAGGCTGCGCGCCTGGGTGAAGGGCTGGGAGATGGTCTGCCCGGCGCCGAGGGGCAGCGCCGTGTCCTCGTACGCGCGGTGGCGGACGGCTTCCGGGACGAACAGGTGGCGGGGGGTCTCCGCGAAGGCCTTGAGCACCGCGAGGTCACGGATCCCCCGGGCGCGGAGCGTCTCGACCAGCCGCACGCGGTATCCCCCGTACCCGTCCGGGGCCCGTCCCGATCTGCGCCCGGCGTCTTCGGGGCCGGTCACTCCCCCAGCGACCACGATCGCACCACCTCGAGCAGCTCGTAGTTGGTCAGGTCCACGTGCAGCGGCGTGATGGAGATGTAGCCGTCGTGCACCGCCTGGAAATCGGCATCTTCGCCGCCTGACCACGTCATGTGCCCACCGCCGATCCAGAAGATCTCCCGTCCCCAAGGGTCCTTCATGCGCGCGATCTCTTCGTGAAACACGCGGCTGCCCAGGTGGGTGACCTTGATCCCTTTGACCTGGTCGGCGGGAATGGGCGGCAGGTTGATGTTGAGGAGCGTTTCCTCCGGGAACCGCTCGACGCGCACGATCCGCTCCACCAGCGCCCGGAGCCGGTCGCGATAGGAATCGAGGTGCTGCAGGTCGAAACTGCCGTACGACACGGCGACGCTGGGAATGCCGGCGGCCAGTCCTTCCATCGCGGCGGCCACCGTCCCGGAATAGAGCACGTCCTCGCCCATGTTGGGCCCGTGGTTGATGCCTGAGAACACCCAGGTGGGCTGCTCGGGCATCAGAGCGCCGAGCGCGAGCATGACGCAGTCGGTGGGCGTGCCGTCCACCCGGAAGGTGCCGTCGGTCTGGCGCGTGGCGCGCAGCGGGCGGTGCAGCGTGAGCGAGTGCGAGGTGGCGCTCTGCTCCCGATCGGGCGCGACCACGGTCACCTGCCCGACGGCCGCGCACGCGTCGGCGAGGAGCCCGATCCCCTTCGCCTGAACGCCGTCGTCGTTCGAGACCAGGATCCTCATGGGCTGCCGTGCAGGATCGCGCGCCGGTACCGCAGGAACACCCGGGCGAGCCGCCACGTGTCGCCCCAGGGGCGGAAGTGGCTCGGGGCGCCGTCGTAGATCGTCGGGATCGGCACGGAGCGAACGCGGAACCCGGCCGCGAGCGCGCCGAGTAGAAACGCCGTCTCGTAGTCGTAGCGCCGCTCGCCGGGCTGTACGGCGGTCGCCACGGCGCGGCTGAACGCCCGGAACCCGGTTTGCGCGTCCGCCACGGAATCCCGGGCCAGCCGGGAGGCGAGAGCGGCGGAGAGCCAGTTGGTGCAGCGGCGCCCGAACGGCATCGGGCCCGCGCGCGCCCGGGCGCCGAGCACGAGATCGGCGTCCCCGTCGCGGACGGGCGCCACGAGGCGCGGAATCTCCTCCGGCGGATGCTGGCGGTCGGCATCGAGCGTGACGACCACGCCCGCCCCGTCCTCGACCGCCCGCCGGATGCCGGTCGCGAGCGCGGCTCCCTTGCCGCGGTTCCGCGTGTGGCCCACGACGCGGGCGCCGGCGCCGGCGGCTGCCGCACCGGTCCCGTCGGGTGACCCGTCGTCGACGACGTACAGGGCCGCCTCCGGCGCGGCACGCCGCGCCCGTGCGATCACGTCGGCGATCGTCGCCGCGGCCCGATACGCCGGGACCACGACGGCGACGGGACCTGCCCGATCAGCGGGTCCCGCCATGCGGGGGCGCGCCGCCCTCGAGGATCGCCTGGAGCGACTTCAGCTCGGCGCGCAGGTCCCTGACCGTCTCGGCGGCGAGCGCCCGGCGGGCTTCAGGCTTCAGCTCGCCGCTCCGGCGGTACTGCTCGATCTTCTGCCGCGCTCCCTCGATCGTGTACTTCTCCGTGTAGAGCAGGTGCTTGACCAGCATGATCAGCTCGATCTCGCGGCGCTGATAGACGCGATTGCCCGACCGGTTCTTGGCGGGGTTCAGGAAGCGGAACTGGCTTTCCCAGTAGCGCAGCACGTGCGGCTTGAGAGCGGTGAGCTGGCACACCTCACCGATCGAGAAGAACTCTTGCACCGGCTGGGATGCGGTCACCGCCACTGCTCCGCCTTGAGGTCGCGCTCCATGAGATCGCTCACCGCCTGGCGCGGCGCCTTCCCCTCGAACAGGATCGCCGCGACCTCGCGCGCGATCGGCAGCTCCACGCCGTGGCGCCCCCCCAGCGCCACGGCCGCGCGCGCCGTGTTGACACTCTCCGCCACCGTCGCCTTCCCCGCCTGTGCCTGGGCGAGCGACTGCCCCTGCCCCAGCGCCAGGCCGAGGCTGCGGTTGCGCGACAGCCCACCGGTGGCCGTGAGAATCAGGTCACCCATGCCGGCGAGTCCGGCGAAGGTCAGGGGGTCGGCCCCGAGCGCCACGCCGAGTCGCGTGATCTCGGCGAGTCCGCGGGTGATCAGTGCCGCGCGCGCGTTGTGGCCCAGCCCCAGACCCTCCAGCATGCCGGCGGCGAGCGCGATCACGTTCTTCAGAGCGCCGCCGAGCTCCACGCCGATGACGTCGGTGTGGGAGTACACCCGGAAGGAGTCGCTCGAGAAAACCTGCTGCACCCGTTGGGCCACGGTGCTGTCCGCCGCGGCCGCGACCACCGCCGTCGGCTGCCGCTGGTGCACCTCCTGCGCGAACGACGGCCCTGACAACACCGCCGGCGTCGCCCGCGGGCCCAGCACGTCGCTCAACACACCGGACATCGTCTTCAGGCTGTCCGCCTCGAGCCCTTTCGACACGCTGACGATCAGAGCGTACTCGCCGATCGCCGGCGCTGCGCGCGTCATGACCGCGCGAACCGCATGCGACGGCGCCGCCGACACCACCACGTCGGCCTCCCGGACGGCCCCGGCGAGGTCTCCCGTCGCCACGAGCGACGGCGCCAGCGGTGCGCCGGGCAGGAATACGGCGTTGACGTGCTGGTGGTTGATGCTGTCCACCACCTCCGGCTCGCGGGCCCAGAGCGTCACCCCCAGGCCCTTGCGCGCCAGCAGATCGGCCAGGGCCGTGCCCCACGATCCGCCTCCCACCACGGCGACCCGGGTCACGGAGCGACGCCTCCGCCACCCCGGCGGGTCCGGAACCGGCTCTCCGTGCCGGTGAGCAGGCGGCGGATGTTGGCCCGGTGGGTGTACACGATGAACAGCGCGAGCGCCAGGCTGGCCACGAAGGCGGGCCGACTGTGGGACGCGGTCAGCCGGACCCACAGCGGAAACGTTACGGCCGCGATGATCGAGCTGAGCGATACGTAACCCGTGACGTACAGCAGGATGCCCCACACCGGGACCGCAAGCAGCACCGCGAGCGGCGCCAGGGCGAGGAACACGCCGCACGCTGTGGCCACCCCCTTGCCCCCGTGGAACCCCACGAACGGCGAGTACACGTGTCCCAGGACCGCCGCCGTGCCCAGGACCGCTGGGAGCCACTCCGGCCCGCGCGCCCAGGCGCCGAACAGGGCGACCGGGATGGCGCCCTTGGCCACGTCGAACGCCCCGACGGGCACGGCGTAGCGCCACCCCAGGACCCGGTACAGGTTGGTGGCCCCCAGATTCTTGCTGCCGTGCTCACGCAGATCGATGCCCCGCACCAGCTTCCCGGCCAGATAGCTCGTGGGGATCGCGCCGATCAGGTATGACGGGAAGAGCCAGAGCAGGCTCACCGGCGCGCCCGGCGCTTGCGACGAAAACCGATGTTCACCGGCGCGCCGGTGAACGCCCAGGCCTCGCGAAACCCGTTTGCCAGGTAGCGCGTGTACGACTCGGGGATGGCCTCCGGGCGGTTCGATACGACCGCGAACCGGGGCGGCGCCGTGCCGATCTGGGCCGCGTAGTACAGCCGTACCGCTTCGCCGGCCGGCTGCGGCGGCTGCTGGCGGTCGAGCAGCGCCTCGAGTACCCGGTTGACCTCCGCCGTCGGCACGCGCTTGTCGCGCTCGGCCGCCACGGCGAGGACCAGGTCGAGCAGCCGCGGCATCCGCTGCCCCGTGCGGGCGGACACGTAGGCGAAGGGGATGAACTCGAGGAACGGCGCGCGCGCCTTGATCTCCCGCTCGCCGCGCTCCGCCGTCATCGTGTCCTTCTCCTCGACCAGGTCCCACTTGTTCACCGCTACGATCACCCCCGCCCCGCGCTCCCACGCGTCGACCACGATCTTCAGGTCCTGAGCGTGCATTCCCACCGTCGCATCCACCACGAGGATGCAGACGTCGGCGCGCTCGATCGCCCGCGCGGTCCGGAGCGTCGAATAGAACTCGATATCGTCCGCCACCTTGCTGCGCTTGCGCAACCCCGCCGTATCGATCAACACGAGGTGGCGGCCGTCGTGGACGAAGGGCGTGTCGATCGCGTCGCGGGTCGTGCCGGGCTCCTCCGCGACCACGAGCCGCTCCCGCCCGAGGAGCCGATTGACGATGCTCGACTTGCCCACGTTCGGCCGCCCGACCACGGCCACGTGGATCTCCGCCTCGTCGCTCACCTCCCCGGCGGGGAGCCGCTCGGCGACCTGGTCGAGGAGATCGCCGGAGCTCGTACCGATCGCGGCCGATACCGGGAACGGGTCGCCGAGTCCCAGCTCGTAGAACGCGAGGTGGCGGATGTCCCGGGGCAGGTCGTCCGCCTTGTTGGCGACCACGAGCACCGGCCGACCGACCTTGCGCAGACGCTGGGCGATCTCGAGATCGGCCGGGTTCACGCCGTCCTGCACGTCCACCACAAAGAGCAGGAGGTCGCTCTCGGCGATCGCTTGCTCCACCTGGTCGCGCACCGCCCGGTTCAGCGAGTCGCCGGCGCCGGGCACGAGGCCGCCCGTGTCCACCAGCCAGAAGCGGCGGCCGTTCCAGTCGACCGTGCCGAAATTCCGGTCGCGCGTCACGCCGGGCCGCTGGTCCACGATCGCCTCACGTCGGCCGATCAGGCGGTTGAACAGGGTGGACTTCCCGACGTTCGGCCGCCCGATGATCGCGACGGTGGGGGCGGTGGCGCCCGTCATGCCGCCACCCTCTCCACCGCCGCCAGCACATCCACGAAATCGTACGACCACCGGACGTCCATCGGCACCTCCGCGGCCAGATCGTCCGCCGCCACGCCGTCGATGAGCAGCCGGTCGTCGTTGACGGCCTCGGCCGGCAAGAGCGCGAGATCGAGATCGGGGCGCGACGCGAGCGCCGCTCGGATCGCGGCTCCGGGGAGGAGCCCCGCCGTCGTCACCGACGGGCCGAACAGGGTGTTCTCCACGGTCACGGTCTGGAACGTCGCGCCGGTCGCCCGCGTCAGACCCTCGAGCACCTGGGGCATCAGCGGCCCCATCGCCGCCCCGGTGATCACCCCGACACGCGCCCCAGCCAGCCCCTCGGGCCAGCCGCCCGCGGCCGCGATCCGGGTCTCGAGGTACCGCACCGCCCCGACGCCGTTCTCCCGCTGCTCGAACTCCCCGTACCACGCCGCGGCCGGCAGCGCCGCTTCGGCGCGGAGGTAGAGCTCGTCCGCCCCGAAACACCACGGGTGCCCCCGCTCGCCGAGCGCCCGCGTCGCCACTCGCCCCACCGCGGCGAGCGCCGCCCGACACTCGTCCGGTCGGGGCTGGCGCACCAGGCCGTGCTTGCTGAACTCCGTGAGCGCCACGGGGACGACCGAAACCGACATGATCGGGTCGCCCAGGCCGTAGAGGTCGGCGAGGGTCCGCTCGAGCTGCGGACCGTCGTTCACCTCGGGAACCAGCACCACCTGGGTGTGAAACCGGATGCCACGCCCCCCGAGCGAGGCGAGCTGCGCCACGACGTCCGGGGCCTCGGGATTGCGAAGCAGCCACCGGCGCACGGCGGGATCGGCGGCGTGGACCGACACATACAGGGGCGAGAGCCGGTACTCGACGATGCGCTCGATATCCCAGGGCTTGAGGTTGGTGAGCGTCGCGAAATGCCCGTAGCGGAACGAGAGCCGGTAGTCGTCGTCGCGGATGTAGAGCCCGGCGCGCAGGCCGGTGGGGTTCCCATCCACGAAGCAGAAATCGCAGTGGTTGGCGCAGCGCCGGATACGCGGCGGCTCGAGCGTCAGGCCGAGGGGCATCCCCTCCGGGCGCTCGATGTCATATTCGACCGCCTCCCCCGACGGCAAGCGCGTCAGGAGCAGGAAGCAGTCGTCCGCGCTCAAATACTCCCAGTCGAGGAAGTCCTCGAGCGCGCGCCCGTTGATCGAAATGAGCTCCGTGCCGGGCACCAGGCCGAGCTCGGCGCCGACCGACTGCGGCGCCACGTGCTGAACGCGAATCACACCCGCCGTCCCGGACTTAAAGGAGTTTCTTAGGCTCGGCCCCGCAACCCCAAGGCCGATAGCTATTTCCGAGCTGCGTAATATCGCTCAGCCGGGGCGGTAGCGCCAGGCGACGATGCCCTTGCCCGGCGCCCGCACCTCGAGCTCGTGCGAGGTGCCGCCGGAGATGGCGGGGACCTCGACCGTGCGAGTGGCCTGGACGGCGCCCCCGGCATCCAGGAACTCGAATACCAGCCCGAAAGGAGCCGACCGGGGGACCCCGAGGTTGTTGGCCAGCGCGGCGAGCGTGGCGCCCTCGGTCTCGGCGAGGAAGCTCGTGACCGTCAAGTCTACCGTCAGGCTCGAGTCGGCGAGCACGAGGTACTTGAGGGTGGAGTCAGGCTTGTTGCGGAGCTGCCACGCCCGCGCGACCAGCCGGACGGCGACCCGGTTCAGCGGGTCCACCGCCATCAGCCGCTGCGCCACGGGCAGCGCGCGAGCCGTGTCCTGGAGCTGGACATAGGTGTTGGCGAGCTCCAGCAACGCGTCCCGGTCATAGGGAGACTTGTCGAGTCCGAGGCTGTAGGCGCGAGCTGCGGCGGCGGGCAGGTTGGCCCCCATGAGGCGCCGCCCGGCCTCGAACAGCTGGTCCGCCGAGAGGCTCCCGGCGCCCTGCATGACCTGGTCGAACACCGCGGCCGCGTCGGCAGGGCGCCCGCTCTGGCCGTACAGCGCCGCCAGGCTCACCGCCGCCTCCAGCGCGCCCGGATCGGCCGCGAGGTAGTCGCGGTAGACCTGGATGGCCGGGCTAAACTCCGCGGCCACGGCGGCACTGTCCGGCGCGCTCCGCTGGGCCAGCGGCGCGCGAGCCGCACGGCCCCGGGCCAGGCTCTGCGCGCGCGCGGTGGAATCGGCGCCGAACGCCTGTTGATCCGCCGGGGACAGGCGCGCCCCCCGAGCGCGGCGGGAGGCGGACGACGCGAGCATGCGGCTCATCACGCTCGAGTCGTTCGCGATCGCACGCTCCAGCGAGTCACGAGCATGGCGCGTCCGCTGCCATTGCTGGAAGACGGGGCTGGTCTGGGCGCGGCGGACGTACAGCCGACCCAGGGTCGACATGGCGTCCCGGCGGTCGCGCGCGAACGCGGTGTCGGTCCCGGCGATCTGCATCCCCTGGCGCAACCACAGGGTGGCTGAGTCCACGGCGTCGCGGTTGGCATAGAGTTTCCCGAGACTGAAGTGCGGGCGGGGATTCTCGGGCAGCACGCCGGCCGCGAGTGTGAGCAGGGTTACGGCCGAGTCCTCGCGCCCCTCCTGCCAGTTCCGCAGGCCGTCGCTCAGCGCCGTGGTCCACATCCGCTCGCGATAGATCTTGATGTCGGCCGCGCACTGCGGCGCCAGCGCCTCGGCCCGGTCGAACGCGGAATCGGCACCCGCGGCGTCGTTCATTTCCACGTAGTAGCGACCCAGGTAGTACCAGGCCCCCGGGTTGTTCGTCTGCTTGTCCTGCGTCAGCGCCCGGCTCAGCACGTCCTGCGTCTGTCCCAGCATGCGGTCGCGCTGCGTGGGCTTCTCGGCCGCCGTCCTCAGGTTCACGATGGCGCTCGTAACCCGGAAGTGGCCGGCCTCGACGTCGCAGGGCGGCCGGGGAGGCGTCCAGGTTTGCGCCCCCAGCGTGGGCGCCGCGGCGCACAGGAACCAGGCAAGGGGCTGAAGAGTGGGGCGGCGCATCGAGGAACGAGAATGCGCCCCGCACCGGCAGCCTGTCAATGGCGCTCCTCCTCAGGCGGCCGGATGTGCCGGAACGAGCCGAACAGGGCGAGATCGTACACGACTTTGAGCCCGGCGCCGGCGACGAGCGGCGCGCCGAGCCCCAAGGTCGCCATGAAGAGCCCGGCCAGTACCGGACCGGCGGCCCACCCCACGTTCCGTACCAGGGAAGTGATCGCGAGCGCGAACGTGCGCTCCCCCGCCCCGGTCACGGCGGCGATGTAGGACTGGCGCGCCGGCACGTCCATCTGCACCAGCGCCTCTCGCAGGAGGAACAACCCCACCGCCACGGACGGAGTGGCGACGAGCGGCAACGCGAGGAGGACCGCGCTCGACGGCAGGTGCGTGAACACCATCGTCCGCACGAGGCCGATGCGGCCCGCCAGGCGCTCGGCGGCGAGGTAGGACAGGGCGTTGAGGCAGCGGGCGGCGAAGAACACGAGAGCGAGGCTCTCCGCGGTCATGCCGAAGCGCCGGAAGAACCAGTAAGTGACGATCGACGCCGCCAGGAACCCGCCTCCCAGGCTGTCGAGCGCGAATAGACCGGCCAGCCGGCCGACGCGGCGCCGCGCGTCCGGGCTGAGCGGCACCGCCCAGCCAAGGCGGGTGGTCCTCGTCGGAGCGGGCGCGACCGCGACTCCCGCGTACAGCGCCAGCGGAGCCAGCGACAGGAGGGCCGCGGCGCCCAGTGTCCAGCGGTAGGCAACGTCGAGTGGCATGCCGGAGAGCGCTCGCAGGGCCGCGGGGGCGGCGGCGGCCAGGGCGCCGCAGGCGCCACACAGGTCCTGTACAAGCGTGTACCGCGTGAACGCCCGCGTGCGCTCTCCATCCACGACGCCGTCGGCCAGGATGCTCTGTTCCAGCGCCTGGGCCGGACCCCGGTCCCTGCCCATCCCGTTGACCATCCCGACGAACGCCGCGAGTGCGACAACCGGCGTCGAGGCGAGCAGCGCCACACCGGCCAAACCGGCGGCCGAAAGCACCGTCGCCACGCTGAGGGTGGCGCGGCGACCCCACCGGTCGCCCTCGAACGCCACGAGCGCGGTCCCGAGCGCGCCACCCGCCAGCCCCACGCCCACGACGAGGCCGATCTGCCTTGCCCCCAGGCCCATGGCCGCCAGGTGGAGTCCGAGCAGCACCCCCACGAGACTGGTGGCGAAGCTGCGCACTCCGGCGGCCGCGTAGAGCCGGGCTGGCATGGCGGGCTGGGTGCTCATGTCCCCCCTCTCCCGACAGGGAGAGGGGGACAGGGGGAGA
>CAZVSO010000092.1:0-11382 GCA_964629425.1 uncultured Gemmatimonadaceae bacterium | reverse complement strand
AGGGGGAGGAGCGTGACCGCCGCGGCGACGCCGGCCGCCCACACCGCCGCGCGCCAGCGGCGCCGGTAGACGGCGTAGGCGACGAGCAGGGCCGGGAAGATCTTCAGCGCGGTCGCGAGCCCCAGCCACACTCCCGCCCGCGTGTCACGCCCGTGCTCGAGGTCGCGCCACGTGGCCACCACCAGCGCGAGCAGCATGACGTTCAGGTTCAGGTTCTCGAAGTCCTTCTGCAGCGGGCCGCACACGGCCGCAAGGGCGAGCGCGGTGACCCTCCAGCGCCCCGCCGGCGCACGCAGCAGCGCCCAGGCGAGGCACGCGACGCCCGCCAGCGCGAACAATCCCTTGGCGACCGGCAGGCTGCGGCGCGCCACCAGCGCGAACGGCGTCAGCAGGGCGAGTGCGCCCGGCGGCCACCACGTGCCGAAGGCCGGCGGCGGCTCGTAGACCGGCAGGCCGTCGAGCAGCTGGTTGGCGAGCTGCAGGTGCGGCTCGAGCGAGTTGCCCTTGTGGGCGCCGATGGGGACCACCGCCGCGGCGTACAGCCCGCCCACGAGGAGCAGCACCAGGCGCGAGCGGCGGGTCAGGGGCGGGGCCGTCATCCAGGCCCAATGTGGCGGTTACATAGACGGCACGCCAAGGGTCACGACGTCGTCGACTGCGATGGTCTCGGGCGTGAAGTACGGCTCGCCGTAAGCCGTGCGGATGAGCGACCCGTAGTGGGCGGACTGGATGCGCACCAGCTCGTACAGCCCCTGGCCGGTCGGGAAGATCTCGCCGGCCGCCGTGGCGCCCCCGAACTGCGACGCGTAGCAGCGGATCGCCGCCATCTTGACCTCGAACGTCTCCGAGATGTCCACCACGAAGCTCGGCTTCACGGGATCCTCCCGATACGCGAGCGCGTGGAGGATCTTCACCGGCCGATGCGGGGCTCCCGCCCCCGGGTACTTGGCCAGCCCCGCGAGGTAGCAGGCGTCCCGGCCCAGCTCCGCCGCCACGCGGTGATCGGGGTGCCGGCCGACGGGGTAGGGCAGGATCACCACGCGGGGCCGGAGCGCACGCAGCAGCTCCACCACCCGCGCCCGCGACGGCTCGTCGTTGTGCAGGTGGGCGTCGGGCAGTTCGGCGTTGAGGCGTACGCGTACGCCCAGGATGCCCGCCGCCCGCTCCGCCTCGGCGGCTCGCGTGGCGGCATCGCCCCGGCTCCCGCTTTCCCCCTGCGTCAAGTCGAGGATGCCGACCGCGTGGCCCGCCCGGGCCGCCTTGGCCAGCGTGCCGCCGCACGTGAGCTCGACGTCGTCGCGGTGCGCGGCGAGGGCGAGGAGATCGACCGCTTCGGTCATGCGAGAGCCTCCGCTACTCGTGTCGTAGAGCCTCGACCGGATCGAGCTTCGCCGCCCGCGCCGCCGGCGCGATGCCGAATACGAGCCCGACGGTGATCGACACCGCCGTGGCGACCAGCGCGCTCCACACCGGGACGGTGGTGGTGAAGTCGAGCAGCCGCTTCAGCGCCTCGCCGGCCCCGAGGCCAATGGCGATTCCGATGATGCCGCCCATGAGCGTCAGCGTGGCCGCCTCGACCAGGAACTGCCACAGGATGGCGCGGTGCGTGGCGCCCAACGCTTTGCGCAGGCCGATCTCCCGGGTGCGGCTCGTGACCGAGACCATCATGATCGCCATCACGCCGATGCCGCCGACGAGCAGCGCGATGCTCGAGAGCACCAGCATGACGAAGAAGAAGGCGAATGTCACGCTGTCGAAGATGCTGAGCACCTGGTCCGACGTGAGCAGGTCGAAGCTGTTCGGGTCGCCGACGCGCAGGCCGCGCATGCGCCGCAGCTGCAGCGTGGCGGCGTCCATCGCGCGGGCGACGGACACCTCGGGCCTGGGCTTCACGAGGATGATCAGCCCGTTCACCTCGTCGATGAAGAAACGGCGGCGCGCCGCCTCGAACGGCACGATCGCCGCTATCTCCGGCGCCCCGGGGACCTCGAAGATGTTGGTCGGCCGTTGCCACACGCCCACCACCCGGAACGGGTTCCCCGCCACCCGCACGATGCGCCCCAGGGGGCTGATCGGCCCGAACAACCGGTCGACGGTCCGCTGCTCGAGCACGAGCGCGGCGGCGCCGCCGCGCAGCTCGGCCGTGGTGAATGTGCGCCCGTGCACCAGGCCGCCGCCCAGGATCTCCATGAAGCGGTCGTCGGCGCCGAAAACGCTCAGCACCTGCGTCCGCACGCCGCCGTACTCGAACCGGTGGAACACCTGGGTCCAGATGGCCGAGTAGTGAATCTCGGGCAACCGGGCGATCGCCGTCGCCTCGTCGGCGCTGAGCTTCGGCCGGATGCGCACCTCGCGGGGCAGGGCGTCGGGGTTGAGGGGCGCCTGGGAGAAGAAGCGCAGCACGCGGAAGGTCGTGGGACCCACGACCTCGAGGGTGTTGACGATCTGCTCCCGGAAGCCCGCGACGATCGAGGCCATCGCCATGACCGTCGCGATCCCGATCACGACGCCCAGAATGGTGAGCGAGGAGCGCAGCTTGTTGGAGCGGAGCTGGTCGATCGCGATCAGCCAGCCCTCGCGCGCCGTGTGGAGGGCCATCTACTCGTACCGCAAGGCGTCGATGGGATCCAGGCGGGCGGCGCGGAGCGCGGGGTAGACGCCGAACGTGACGCCCACGGTCATCCCCAGCCCGAGCGCCACCCCGACCGACCACAGGCTGACGCGCGCCGGGAGCGGCGACGCCACCTGCACCAGCGCCGCGAGCCCCAGGCCGGCCAGCAGCCCGGCGAGCCCGCCCAGCAACGAGAGCGTGATCGCCTCGGCCAGGAACTGGCGCCGGATGTCGCGTCGCGAGGCGCCCAGGGACTTCCGCAGGCCGATCTCCCGCGTCCGCTCGGTGACGCTCATCAGCATAATGTTCATGATCACGATGCCGCCGACGACGATCCCGATGCCCACCACCGCCGGCACGACCGTGAAAATCACCCGCGTGAGCCGGCTCCAGAACGCGATCAGCCCCTCGCCCGTGTCCACGGTGAAGTCGTTCTCTTCGCCGGGGCGCAGCCGGTGCGCGATCCGCATCGCCTCCTCCGCCCGCAGCATCGCGTCGGGCACGCTCTCGGCCGTGGGCATCTTGACCGAGACGACCGTCGTCAGCCGCCGCCCGTACAGCGTCTCGAACGTCGAGAGCGGCAGCATCACGAACGCGTCCCACGACTGGCCCAGCACCGTCCCTTTTTTCGCGACCACGCCCAGCACGGTCAGCTCGATGCCGCGCACGCGGATCGTGCGGCCGACCGCCCGGTCGGGGCCGCCGAACAGCTTGTCCGCCACGTCGAACCCGAGCACGGCGACCAAGCGCCGCTGGCGCAGGTCGACCTCGCTGAACGGTGCCCCGGCCGCGAACAGGTAGTCCTGCACCACCACGAACGGCGGTGTGACGCCGAACACGAACACGTCGCCGACGGTGCGGTTGCGCCACTCGATGTCCGCCATGGGCGTCGGCCAGCCCGACTGCAACGCGACCGCCTGCGCATCGGGGAGCGCACGCTCGAGGTGCTGCACGTCCTCCGGGGCGATGATCGGCCGGCGCTGGATCCGCTTCCACTCTTCCTCGTCGAGAAACCCGACGGTGATGGGGTCGCGCCGGACCTGGAACGCGTTGAGGCCGACGATCGCCCCGGCGATCCGCTCTCGCACGTACGCGTTCATCCCCTGGATCACCGCCACCACCGCCACCAGGAAGCCCACCGAGACGATGATGCCCAGCAACGTGAAGAACGACCGCAGCTTGTGGCTCCAGGCGGCCTGCAGGGCGAGGAGAATGGCTTCGCGGAGGGGCATGGAACGGGAAAACTAGTGGGAGGGGGACGGGGGAGGGGGGATGGGCGGGCGGGGGGGACCCGTCCCGCGTCCCGCGTCCCGCGTCCCCCGTCCCGCTATTCGTATCTCAGCGCTTCGACCGGATCGAGCCGCGCGGCCTTGCTGGCGGGGTAGATGCCGAACAGCAGTCCGGTGACGGCGGCGGCGGCGAGGGCGGCGATGACCGACCCGATGGGGACGTAGGCCGGCACCGGCGTGGCGGCTGCGAGTAGCAGCGTGATGAGGCCGCCCACGATCATGCCCACCACACCGCCGACCACGGTGAGCGTCGCCGCCTCGACCAGGAACTGCCACAGGATCTCCCGGCGCCGGGCGCCGAGCGCCTTGCGCACGCCGATCTCGCGGGTCCGCTCGGTGACGGAGATCATCATGATGGCGACGACGCCGATGCCGCCGACCATGAGCCCGACCATGGACAGGGCGACCATGACGATCTTGAACATGATCGTCATGCTGTCCACCGCCTGGAGGTACTTCTCCTGGGTGACGACGTCGAAGTTGTTGGGCTGGCCGGGACGCAGGCCGCGCATGGTGCGCATGGCGATCGTGACGTCGTCGATCGCGCGCGGCACGCTGACGCTGTCTTCCGGCGCGACGAGGAAATCGAGCCACCCCTCCCAGTAGGGCACGTGCTTGACGAGCGTGCCGTACGGGATAAACGCCTCGGCCTGGTCGCCTTCCCCGAACAGGCCGGTGGGCGGGTGGTAGACGCCGATGACGTCGTACGGCAGCCCCGCGATGCGGATCCGGTGGCCCATGGGGTCGCGCCTGCCGAAGACCTGCTCGGCGAGCTTCTCGTTCACGACCACCACGCGGCTGTTGGCGATGTCCTCCAGATGGCTGAACGAGCGGCCGGGGGTGATGTCGCCGCCGGCGATCTTAGGCCAGTCCGCGTCGCGGCCCTGGATGCTGACCTGCCCGACGCGCCGGTTCTCGAACTCGATGTCGGCCGAGCCGTTCTCGTCCACGACCACGAACTTGATCGTGGGCAGCGCCTCGAGCCGCTCCGCTTCAGCGGGAGTGAGCGGCGGCCGGCGGCGCCACGGGTTTGGGTCGTCGGGATCCTCGTGCTGCGCGCCGCCCCAGAAGCGGCCGACGTAGAACGTCTTCGGGCCGAGCGACTGGAGCATGTCGCTCAGGCCCTTGTCGAACCCCGCGATCAGCGCGCCGATGACCATCACGACCATCACGCCGATGGCGACGCCGAGAATCGTGAGGGCTGCGCGCCCCTTGTGGGCCCGCAGCGACGCGAGCGCGATACCGACGCCTTCGAAGAGCGAGGTCACGGGCTACTCCTGCCGCAGGGCCGCCACGGGGTCGAGCCTGGCGGCGCGGCTCGCGGGGTACACGCCGGCGACGATCCCGACGCCGGCGCCGACCACGACACCGAGGATGACCGACGCGACAGACAGGCGCGCGGGCAGGGGCGTGGCCGCCGCGAGCAGCACGGTCAAGGCGACGCCCGCGAGGATGCCGGCGGCCGCCCCGACCAGGGCCAGGGCGGCCGATTCGGCGAGGAACTGCCGCAGGATGTCCCGGCGGCGCGCCCCCAGGGACTTGCGCAGCCCGATCTCCCGCGTGCGCTCGGCCACCGCCATCAGCATGATGTTCATGATCACGATGCCCCCCACCACGAGCGCCACGCCGACGAGGCCGGGGCCCACGATGAACAGGAACTTCTGAATGCCCGACCAGAACTCGAGCACACCCTCCGAGGTCTCGAGCACGAAGCTGTTCTCCTGCATCGGCCGGAGGTGGCGGCGGCCCCGCATGATCCCCTCCGCCTCGAGAATGGCTTCCCGCATCTCCGGCAGTGAGCGCGCCTTGACGATGAGCGCATCCACGACGCCCGGTGGGTTGATGAGGTCCTGGACCGGCGCGAGGGCGGGCGCCACGGCGATGCGGTCGAGCGAAAACCCGAACAGTTTCCCCTGCCGCTCGACCACGCCGATCACCCGGTAGGGCAGGCCGCCGATCTTCACCTGGTGCCGGAGGGGATCGCGGTCGGGAAAGAACTTCTCGGCGAGGTCGTAGCCCAGCACGACGACCGGGACGCCGGCGCGAACCTCCTGCGCCGTGAAGGCGCGGCCCTGCACGATCCGCATGTTCTTGATCTCGAAGTACCGCTCGGTCGTGCCGGACACCTCGGTCTCCCGCATCTCCTTCGAGCCGTACTCGACCGTGAGCATGTCGCTGGATTGCCAGGCGGTGACGACGGGCACGGTGAGCCCCTCGGTCACGGCGGCGGCGTCGGAGAAGCTGATGCGCGGGCGGCGGGCCCAGGCGCGCCACATGGAGTCCGACACGTTCGGCGTGAAGTTCGGCCGGCGGCGCACGTGAAACGTGTTCACGCCGATGATGGTTCCGGCGAACTTCTCGGTGACGTAGCTGTTCATCCCGTTCACGATCGACCAGGCGCCGATCAGGAACGTGACGCCGATGAACACGCCGATCAGGGAGAAGCCGCTCTTCAGCTTGTTCGCGCGGATGGTCTGCAGCGCGAGCCGCACGGCTTCGAGCAGGCGCATCTACGCGGCCCGACGCTGATCGCCCGAGACGACGCCGTCGTGCAGCGTCACTACCCGCGCCGCGTGGGCCGCGATGTCCAGCTCGTGTGTCACCATAATGATCGTCTGCCCCTGACGGTGCAGGTCGCGGAACACCGCCATGATCTCGGCGCTCGTCGTCGAATCGAGGTTGCCGGTGGGCTCGTCCGCGAGCAGGATGCTCGGCTGGTTCACCAGCGCCCGCGCGATGGCGACGCGCTGGCGCTGGCCGCCGGACAGCTCGTTGGGCTTGTGCGTCATGCGGTCGGCCAGGCCCACCCGCTCCAGCGCCCGCGCGGCCCGCGCGCGCCGGTCCCGCGCGCCGGCCCCGGCGTAGATCAGCGGCAGCTCCACGTTGTGGAGGGCGGTCGCGCGGGGCAGCAGATTAAAGGTCTGGAACACGAACCCGATCTCCTTGTTGCGGATCCGCGCCAGCTCGTCGGCGTCCAGGTCGGACACCTGCTGTCCGTTGAGCCAGTACTCGCCGCCCGTGGGCGTGTCGAGGCAGCCGATGAGGTTCATCAGCGTGGACTTCCCCGACCCCGACGGGCCCATCACCGCCACGTAGTCGTTGCGCCGGATCTGCACGCTCACGCCCCGCAGCGCGCGCACGATCTCCGAGCCCATATCGTACTCACGCGTCAGCCGGTGCGTCAGGATGATGATGTCCGGCAACGGCGTGTCGCCCGTGTTGAAATCCTGCCGCTCGGTCACGAGCTCCTCCGCGCGGTGTCGGACGGCTGGCGGCTGGGCCGCACCGCCGCGCCCTCCTTCAGGTCGCGGATCGCCTGGTAGGGCCCCGCGACGATCGTGTCCCCCGCGGCGACGCCGTCCACCACCTCGAAGTACTCGTCGCCGGCGATCCCCACCTTCACCGGCCGGAACGCGGCCTTGCCGTCGTTCACGACGAAGACCCCCTCGAGCTCCTTCTTCTTGCCCGCCGCCGCCGAGTCCACCGGCCGGGCCTCGGTCGAGAGGGGGGTGTGCTCGCGCACCGTCAGTGCGATGATGGGGATCGAGAGCGCCTGGCTGCGCGTGTCGGTCACAATCCGCGCGGTGGCCGACAGATCGGGCCGCACGTCCTGCGGTGGGTCGTCGAGCGTGATCTCCACCTCGTAATCCACCGCCCGGTCGGTCTGGCCCGCCACCGACGAGCCGGCCGTGCGGATCGCGCTGTTGGAGATCATGGTCACCCGGCCGGCGAACGTCGTGTCGGGGAAGGCGTCGATGCTCACCTCGACCGAGTCGCCCAGCTCGAGCCGGACCACGTCGGTCTCGTCCACCTGGACCTCGGTCTGGATCACCGACAGGTCGGACACGGTCAAGAGCAGCCCCGTCTCGCGGGAGAAGGTGCCCGGCACCGCCACTTCGCCCTCTTCCACCGCGAGCCGGGTCACGCGCCCGGTCATCGGGGCGACGAGGTGGGTCTTGGCGAGCTGGTCGCGCGCCTCGCGCATGCCGGCGCGCGCCTGGTCCACCTGGTGCTCCGCGGCGTTCGCCAGCGCCTCGGCCACGTCGTGCGCCGTCTGCGCCTGCTCCAGCTGCTCGGCCGACACGAGGTTGGGGTTCTGCGCCTGGAGCTCCTTGGTCCGGTCGTAGGTGCGCCGGGCCTGGTCGCGGTTGGCACGCGCCTGCACGACCGTGGCTTCCGCCGAGGCCGACGCCGCGCGGGCGCGGTCCAGGTTGGCCTCGTAGATCGTGGGATCGATCTGGAGCAGGAACTGCCCCTTGGTCACGTAGTCGCCCTCCCGCACGCCGATCCGCGTGATGCGTCCCGTGATGTCGGCGCTCACGTCGACCTTGCGTTTGGGCTGGATCTTGCCGCTCGCGGTGACCACCGCGACCAGGTCGCGGCGGCTCACCTCCTCGAACCGCACCTCGATCCCCTTCTCGCGCTTGGCGCTCGCGCTCACCGCCACGAGAGCGCCGATGAGCACGACGGTCCCGACCCCCAACAACACCTTGTTCCGCTTGGACATGGTGATCTCGATCCTCTCGTCAGCGCAGCCGGCGCCCGACCGCCGCCTCGAGCACGGTCACGGCACGGTGATAGTCGTAGACAGACGCGATGTAGTCGAATTCGGCGCGCAGCGCGGCCACCTGGGCGTCGATCAGCTCGAAGAACGTCCCCGACCCGACGCGGTAGCGCTCCGTAGTGAGCTGCAGCTGCTCCCGGCCCGCCGTGCGGTTCGTGTCCTGGATGGCGACGGCGCGGTGCGTCGCGTCGAGCGCCAGAAACGCCTGGCTCACCCCGGTCCGGAGTGCCAGCGACCGGGCGCGGACTTCCTCCGTCACGTCGTCGCGTGCCGCGCGGGTCTCGGATACGTTCCGTTGCCGCGACAGATTGGTGAAGATGGGCAGCGACACCGCGAGCTGCGCCTGAAACGGCTGCTGGGTGAAGTCGAACGCGTAGTCGGAGTTCGCATCAATGAGCGCCTGCTCGTTCGCGGCCCCCCACTGGTACTGCGTGCAGTCGAGCGGGGGGGTGAGCCCGGCGCTCGCGCGAATCACGTTGTCGTCGTTGCACTGGGCGAGCTGCGCCCCGTACAGAGCCTGCTGGCTCCGGATCAGCGGGTCGAGCTCCGTGAACTTCTGGGTGAAGCCGGACCACCCCGCCGACAACGACACCGTCGGCCCGTAGCTCGAGGTCACCGACCGGACGCCCCAATCCGCCGCCGTTTCCCGCGCCCGCAGCGCGTTGAGCGAGGGGTTCTCGCGATCCGCCATCGCCAGCAGCTCGTCCAGCCGCCAGCGGGGCGGCTCGACGGTGAAGGAGTCCGTCAGCACGATGACGCTCACGTCCGTGGGCGGAACGACGCCGAGGCGCTCGAACAGCCGCAGCTTCTCCACGCTCACTACGGTCTCGGCCCGCAGCTGCGCCACTTCGGCCTGTCCCCGCGCCACCTGAGCCCGGCGCACGTCGATCAGCGTCCGCTGTCCCACCCCGAACTGCGCCCGCGCGAGCTTGAGGAACTCCTCGTTCCGCTCGAGCGTCTTGCGCGCCAGCTCCAGGTTCTCGTCGGCCTGCAGGACCGTGAGGTACTGCTCGGTGACGACCGTGATGAGCACGTTCTCGGCGCCCCTGATGTCCGCTTCGGTCGCCCGCTGGCGGGCCTTCTGCAATCCGGGCTGGGAGAGCGTCGCGCCCGACAGCTGCCAGCTCAACCCCAGATCGTAGAACGAGGAAAGCGTCGAGACGTCCTGCGAGAAGCTCGACGTCAAAAAGTTCTGCTCGCCGGGGCCGCGGTACCCGATCCCGCCGGTCGCCGTGAACGAAGGCAGGAACACCGAGCTCCAGGCGTTGCGCACGGCCCAGCCGACGGGCCCGCGATCGTTGAGCGCCTGCCGGTAGGCTGGGTTGTTCTGCCGCGCGATCGCGATCGCGTCGGCGAGCGAGAGGTGTGCGGGCACCGGGGCCTGGGCCGCGACGAGCGCCGGCCCAGCCCCCAGCCCCACGGCGAGTAGCAGAGATCTCATGGTCGTCCTTGGTGGAGACAAGAGCGGCAAGAAAACCGCACCCCTTTTACGCGGCGTGCAGATCACCGGTTTCGACCTGCGACATGATCATGGCGCTGTCGAAGTTCTTGACAGCGCGGAAAGCTAGAAGGACGGACTGCGCTCCACAACCACGCCCCGCGAGGGAATCTCGACCTTCATCAGGCGCGCGCCCGAGAGCCAGAGATGCACCACCCCGTTCGCGCCTCCGCTGAGGGTGACGTGACGCAGGCTGGCGCGATCGCGATTGAGCGTGGTGGACGCGGTGCCGAGGTCCTGGACCGTGAGCGACTCCCGCCGCTGCGCCCGGGGGAAGATGGCGGTGAGTGGAGTGGGCGTCGGGCCCGCCCGCCAGGCGACGAAGAGGAAGAGCGAGAACACGGAGTCGTCCAGCACGACGAGGCGGGCGGCCGACGGAAACTCACGCGCCGTTTCCCGCGTGCCCGACAGGAACCGCACGGTGAAGCGGTCGCGGCCGAGCTGGCCCAGGATGCGCACGGGCTCGCGGCCACCGCTGACGTCGTACTGGATCGTGACCGGCTGGGTGTCGCGCGCGACTTCGAGGATCGGCGCCAGCACAACGACCGGGCGGGCGCGGTCGTAGCGCGCGCTCGCCGAGAGCCGCCAGGCGTTCCCCGCGAACAGGCGGAACCCCTCGCGGGCCACCTCGACGGTGTCCGCGCGCACCACGAAGGTCCCTTCGTCGCTCGGGGCCTGCGGCAGGACCAGGACCGCCAGAAGGAGCGCGTTCATGGGGTGCCGGCTCCGAGAACTCGCGTAGCGACGCGCTCATAGATCATCTTATAGAGGCGCTCTCCCTTGGCCCGCGACGCGATCGTCGGCCGCCCCAGCGAGCCGGGGCTGCCCGCGGGCAGCCGGCCGGTGGTGCCGCGCCGGTAGCGCGCGAGCGCCCGCCCGGGCGGCACGAAGTCCTGCGCCCGGTCCATGCGCACCAGCGCCGGCGCTACGTAGAGCAGCAGCGAGGTGTCCAGCTCGCCTCCGTGAATCGGCCCGGTGGACGTCTCCAGCTGGTCGGTGAAGTCGAGCGAGAAGATATCGACCGCCACGACCCGCGCCCGCCGGGTCCGCAGCGTGGAGAGCGCTTCCTGGTGCGGGTCGTCGCCGTGGGCCGTGAGGATGATGAACGACGTGACACCGCCCTGCTCCCATGAGCTCAACAGATCGTTCATCCAGCGGTGTAGGGTCTTGCGGCGCACGGCGGCGTTGCCGGGGTATGCGTGCCGGGTGCGGGTGTTGACTCCGAATTCCACCGTGGGAGCTCGCAGGATGCCGAACGCGGCCGATAGATCGTCGGCGAGGCGCTCCACGATGAGCGTGTCGCAGCCCAGTGGGAGGTGGGGGCCGTGCTGCTCGCAGGTGCCGACGGGGACCAGCAGCCGGGAGTTACGGTCGAGGATCTCCCGGGCTTGCTCGGGGACGAGGGACTTGAGGTGCAGCG
>CAZVSO010000091.1:3638-11384 GCA_964629425.1 uncultured Gemmatimonadaceae bacterium | reverse complement strand
GACTCGGAGAGCGGGTCCAGCGCCAGCGCGCGCCGCGCGGCCTCCGTGGCCGCACCCGCATGCCCCTGGGCGCCGAGCTCGTCCGCCCGGCGGACCAGGGCCTCCACGCACCGGCCGCGCCAGGCGGCCCGCTCGGCGGCCAGCCAGTGCTCGAACTCTACCGCGCCCGACACGCTGAACCCCTCGAGGAACTCGCCGGCGACGAGGTCGCCCGCGCCGCGCCAGTCCGCGGCCGCCGCGAGGGCCACGAACCGCTCGGTGTCGAGCCGCACGGCGTCCGGGTGCAGGCGAATCCGGTCGCCCTGCGTCTCCACGCCGCCGTCGCCGGCGCAGCGGCGAATGATGCGCAGGGCCTCGTTCAGCGAGTGGCGCGCGGCGGCGTCCCGGCTCTCGGGCCACAGGAGACCGATCACGTGATCCCGCGCCCTGGCGCGCTGGGGCGAGCAGGCGAGGTACAGGAGCAGCGCGAGGTTCTTCTTCCATAACAGCTCGGCCGGCGCGGCGGCGCCGTCCACGGTCAGCTCCACGGGGCCGAGGGTACGACAGTCGATCATCGCGACGCGCGACACGCGGCCGCCGCGCGCGCGCGCGCGGTATCCGCCCGCGCCGCGTAGACGCCTTCCCCGTCGGCCCAGAGCCGGCCCACCGCCCGGTACGCCCGGCACATTTCGTCGCCCCCGACCCCACCCGTCCGGTCCGCCAGTCTGGCCAACCGCCACCGCGCCAGAGTCCCGAACGCCCAGTCCACCTCCACCGCCTCCGGCTCACCCGTCAGGGTCGTGAAGATGTCGCTGTTCTCGTGCCACAGGAGCTCACGCCGCGCCGACTCGAGCTGGCCCTGGGCGGCGTGCCAGTCCGCCCGAGCCAGGTGCAGCACCGTCCGGAACACAGGGTCGTCCGTCGGCCCGGCCTGCAGCACGGTCAGCGTGTCCGAGACCTCGAGCGCGCGCGCCGGCTCGCCGCGAGCCGCGAGGTCCGCCGCGCGGAGCAGGGTACCGAGTGGTCGCGGCGGGGGCTCGCCGTCGAGCACCGCGCGAGATGGCCTCAGGTCGTCGCGCGCACCCAGCAGCCGCGCCGTGAGGTGCAGCATCCACGTCGCGCGCCGACGGGCGTCTGCCGTGCTCGCCCGCATCGATGCGCGCTCGGAGAGCGAGCGCCGCAACGCTTCCCATCGCGCGTCGCGTCCGACGGAATCGCCGTCGAACGCCAGCAGCACGGCCTCCAGCTCGTCGGCGAACAGCTCCAGGTTCGGATCCGGAAAGCGCGCCAGCAGCGTGCGCAGCACGGCGCGGGCCGAATCGGGCCGGCCCAGGCTCAGCTGGCCGAAGAACCGGGTGATGAGGGCGGAGCGCTCCCACACGGGGCGTTGTTCGATGAGCCGCGCGAAGTGCACCGCGCCGTGCGGCGCGTCAAAATGCAGCAGCATACGCCCACCCGCGTCGATGTCGGGCAGACCCGCGGCCTCGGCGCGCCGAACGGTCTCTGCCGTCAGTCGACGCGCTTCGGCCTCCTCCTGGAACCGCCAGGCGAAGGCGATCCGCAGGAGCGCCCGGACCACCCAGGTGAGCGGGTCGTCGGCCGCGCCGGCGCGGTCCAGACTGTCCAGCGCCGGGGCGGCGGCGGAGTCGCCTTCCGCGATGTACAGCCACGCCAGGTGCTCCCACGCCGGGCCGAAGCCGGGGCGAAGCCGCAACACGTTGCGGAACCGCGTGACCGCCTCGCGCCGCGGGCGCCCGACGAGCGGCCCGCGGTGCACCAGCTCGTCGGCCAGCCGAAACTCGCCGAACAGGAAGTCGCGCTCGCGGTCTGCCAGCGCCTCGAGGGTGTCCAGCCGGGCCATCACCAGGACCATCTCGGCCCGGATCAGGCTCTGGTAGTGCGGCGGGAACTCCGCGATGTGGGCCCGGATGCGCCGCTGCTCCGCCGTGTCGTGCGGGAGACTGTGCCAGCGCCCGACTTCGTCGTGGCGCCAGTAGCAGATCCAGCACGTTGAATCGGCCGCCGCCGCCGCGCCGTAGGCGGCATACGCCTTCCCCCAGCGCGCGCCGGCGAACAGGGCTTCCGCCTCGAGGAACGCCCGCACCCCCCCCGGCGTCTTCGCACGCACCGCCGGCGGCAGCATGGCATCGAGACTCCTCCCACCCAGGAGCGCCCCGTACACCTCGTCCGCCAACCCGTCCACGAGCGCGGGCCAGGCGCGCGCCGCACCCCGCGCCGCCAGCAGCGGTCGGAGCCCGCCCTGCGGCCGCGCCTCGACGCGCACCTCGTCGCCGCTCACATCGAGCGCACCCTCCAGGGCGGTGGCGGACCGCCACACTTCCCACCATTTCCACGGATCGTCGCCCGGGCCCCGCACCGACAGGTCGGGATAGCCGGCGAGGCGGCGTGCCAGCCTGCGCGTCACCGAGTCCGCGAGCTCGGGCGACGGGGGTCCGCTGCGCTGGTGGAAGGCTTCCACCCGAATCCGGACGGCGGGGTGCCGGCTCTGCGGGACGGCCCGCGCCACGGGGTGCCAGATCGCCTCGACAGTAACCCCCAGCAGCACGCCCCCGCTCGCGAGCCAGCGGGTGCGCCACACGTATTTCCGCGTGCGCGTGCCCCAGAGCGCCCGGCGGAACGTGCGGGCGTCGGGCCACCGGTCGGCGGGCGACCAGGCGAGCGCGGGGCGCAGCACGCGGGCGACGCGGCGCGGCACCCCCGCCCAGCTGGCGGTGTCGGGATCGTCCATGTGCCGGCCGGTCAGCGCCTCGTACACGACCATCGCCGCCGCGTACAGGTCGGCGCGCGGCGTGACCTCCGCCCCCGCGAGTGCCTCGGGGGCCATGTAGTCGGGCGTCCCGATCACCTGGCCCGGGACCGTGGGTGGGGAACCGGGATCCGTTCGTGACTTGGCGACGCCGAAGTCGGTGAGGATCGCCCGGTCGCCCTCGAGGAACACATTGCTCGGCTTGACGTCCCGGTGCACGACGCCGTGCCGATGCGCGGCCTCGAGCGCGTCGAGCAGGTCGCGGCCGAGCCTGACGGCGTGGGCGACCCGGAGGGGGCCGCGGGTGAGGCGGTCGGCCAGCGTTTCGCCCTCGAGATAGTCCATGACGTAGTAGAACAGGCCGCCCGCCTCGCCCACCTGGTGGACGGGGACGACGTTCGGATGGCTGAGGCTGGCCAGCACCCGGGCCTCGCGCAGGAACCGGTCGGCGGCCTGGGCGCTCGCGAGCTCGGGCCGGATGATCTTGATCGCGACCCGACGGCCGAGCGCCGTGTCCCGCGCGAGGAACACCGTCCCCATGGCGCCGCTCGCCAATTCGCGCTCGACGTCGAACAGGGGGGTAAGCGCCTCGCGCAGGCGCACAACCAGCGATGGCATGAGAAGGAATCTCGCGGGGATATTCCGGCCGGGCCAGGCGAAAGTCAAACGACCCCGAGGGCGCTGCCCCGAGGTCGCTGGTGTGTCATGCGCCGACCAGGAATCGAACCTGGAACCTAGTGATTAAGAGTCACTTGCTCTGCCAGTTGAGCTATCGGCGCTGAACTACAAGCTACTAACTACGTCAAGCAACGGCGTCACACGACGGCGTTGCACGAAGCCGTCTCACAAAAACGTCAAGCGCCCGGCCCCTCCGACGATTCCGCGTGACGATCCTGCGTGACGCTCCTGTTCGACGCCTCTGCTCGACGTCTCTCGTTTCTCATGCCCCCAAAGGGAATCGAACCCTTGTTCCCACCTTGAAAGAGTGGTGTCCTAGCCGTTAGACGATGGGGGCGGACACCGTGAGTAGCGGTAACGGGATTCGAACCCGTGTTTGAGCCTTGAGAGGGCTCCGTCCTAGTCCCCTAGACGATACCGCCGGGCGGCACAATATCGTCAGGCGCCCGGCGCCCCCGCAACCCGCTTCCGCAGGCCATCGTGCCCCCGTAGCTTCGGGCGACCGAAACGACCGGCGTACCGCGCCTGCATCCGCTCCCCCACACCGCGCCCGCGAGCGCGCCGCTCCTGCGCCTGCTGCGGGCGATCGCGAGCCCGGAGGCCCTGCTCCTCGCCGCGACGGCGCTGCTCGTGAGCTGGGACCGGCTCGCCCCGTGGCTCACCGCGTTCGCGCGCTTCTACCCGTACGCCGTGCTCGCGACCGGCGCCGCCCTGGCGTGGCGCCTCGGCCGCAGCCGCCTCGTCTTCAGCCTCGCGATTCTCGGAGTCGCTGCGCTGGCCCTCGGGACCATCGCCGGCGCCGGCACCCCGGGGGATCGCGTCGCGTTCCAGCTCACCGCGCTGCTCGTACCGCTCAACCTCGCGGGCGTCGCGCTGCTGCCCGAGCGCGGCGTGTTCACGCCGGCGGGCTGGCGCCGCTGGGGCGTCCTGCTCGCCCAGGTCGTGCTCGTGGCGATCGCGCACGAGCGCGGCGGCGCCGCGACGGCCGCGCTGCTGCGCGACGGCGTCCTCCCCCACGACTGGCTCCGCTGGACCCCGCTCGGCCAGCCCGCGCTCGCCGCGTTCGCCCTGGCGGGCGCGGGGCTCGCGGCGAAACGCCTCCTCGATTCCGGGGCGACCGGCCGCGAGTACCTCTGGGCCCTGGTCGCCGCCTTCCTCGCCTGCACGACCCGGGACCCCGCGCGCACCATCTACTTCGCGACCGCGGGCCTCATCCTGGTCGTCGGCATCGTCGAGGCGTCGCATCTGCTCGCCTACCACGACGGGCTCACGGGGCTGCCGGGCCGCCGCGCGCTGAACGAGGCGCTCGAGCGCCTCGACGGCCGCTACACCGTGGCCATGGTGGACGTCGATCACTTCAAGAAGCTCAACGACACCTACGGACACGATACGGGCGATCAGGTGCTGCGCATGGTGGCGGCGCGGCTGCGCGACGTCACGGGCGGTGGAACGGCGTATCGCTACGGCGGCGAGGAGTTCGCCTTGCTGTTCCCCGGCACGCCGCTCGAGGGCTCCCTGCCGGCGCTCGAGACGCTGCGGCGCGCGGTGGCCGACACGACGTTCACCGTGCGCGCCGCGATCCGCCGCAAGCGCAAGACGAGGGGCGGGAAAAAGCGGTCCAGCGAGACGATGGTGACCGTGAGCATCGGCGTCGCCGAGCGCGACGAGCGCCATCCCCGGCCCGCCGACGTGGTGCACGCCGCGGACCGGGCGTTGTATCGCGCGAAGGACGGCGGGAGGAATGCCGTCAGAACCGCGACGCCGTGAGCGTCACGTCGGCCTTCGCGAACGCCTGGCGGAACTTGTCCCCCACAGCCTCGGCCTCGCTCGTCTTCCCCTGCGCCTGGAGCGCCTGCTTCAGGCCGAACAGCGCCCAACCGTTCTCGGGGAACCGCCGCAGGTCCTCACGATAGGCCTGCTCGGCCTCGGCCCAGCGGCCGGCCTTGCCCAGCACCGCGCCGAGGGAATGCCGGATCGGGTAGTACCAGGGCGGCGGCTCGAAGTACAACAGCCCGTCCTCGATGGTCTGCGCCGCCCTGAAGTGGCCGATCGCGCCATCGAGCTGCCCCTCGCGCGCGGCCATCTCGCCCATGAGCGCGTGCATTGCGATCTCGAACAGCGGCTTGTTGTCGCGCGATGCCGTCGCCGCCATCTGCTTCACGACGTCGAGCTCGGCCTGCGCTTCGGCCTGCTTCCCGGTGGCGGCGAAGGCGACCCCCCGCGCATAGTGCGCCATGGTGCTTGCGTAGGGGAGATCAGACGGCGGCAGCGCCAGCTGCAGCACCGCGTCCCACCGGCCGAAGTTCACTAATGTGAGATGGTGGAACGGCACGAACGCCTGGACGAACGGGACCGCGCGAGCGACCTGGAGGTCGGTCTTCGCCACCACACTCTGGGCGGCGTCGATTGCCTCCTTGGCCCGTCCCGCCATCGTCGCGGCGAACGACAGGAAATGCAGGTTGTGCGGGTAATAGGCCAGCGGATACACGCCCTGCGGACGCTGGCCCTCGATGTACACCTCGTCCGTGTGCACGGCGTGCACGTTACTCTCGATCGCCTCGTTGTACCGGCCCACGCGGATGTAGATGTGCGCGGGCATGTGCACCATGTGGCCCACACCCGGCATCAGCCCGGCGAGGCGCTCGGCGCACGGTACCGCCTTCTGGGGCTGGACGGCCTCCACGGCATGGATGTAGAAGTGGCAGGCGCCGGGATGGTTCGGATCGCGCTGCACCACTCGCTCGAGCCGCGTGACGATCTCCGCGGTGCCGGGGTACGGCTCGCCGGAGGGCTGCTTCCAGTAGTTCCACGGTCGCAGGTCCATCATCGACTCGGCGCACAGCGCGGCGACATCGAGGTCATCCTTGTAGCGGTCGCTTACCTGGCACATCGCGCGGGCGTAGGCGGAATCGAGGCTCGCCCGGTCAGCCGGGGGGACCGCGGCGTAGCGCTGGGCCACGGCCCGGATGTAGGCCTGCTCCGGCGCGGTCGCCCGGCGCGCCAGCCCGAGCGCCTTCTGGGCGGCCGCGTAGGCCGCGACGCCGCTCGCGGAATCCATCCCCGCGTTGACGTGCGGTCCGTAGGCGTACGCCGTGCCCCAGTAGCACATGGCGCAGTTGGGGTCGAGCCGCGCCGCCTCGTTGAAGGAGCGGATGGCCTCAGCGTGATTGAACCCGAAGACCAGGCGCAGCCCCTGGTCGAAGTACTGCTGGGCCCTGGGAACGCTGGTGGTGATCGCGTGGTGATGGGTGCCGAGGTTGTTGTACAGCGGGACCGAGTCGGGCGCGGCTGGCCGCGGGAGCGCGGTGGCGACAAGCGCCGCGAGACACAGCGGTACCATGAGGGAATCCTCCTCGAGGCCTGGGGAAAGCGGAGCGGCGGCCTCGACGACCGGACCCATCCTTAATAGCTGCTCGGCCCGGAGTTGGCTAGAGTGTCCCGAGTTCACGAGGCGGTCACCCTCTCGGCCGCCCTCCCCGCTGCATCGCCGCCTGAGTGGCGCGGATCTTAGCTCGGCACCCGGTCGACGATCGAGCCGCCGCCGTCGGGATCGGGTGGAGACCTAGCAGCCCTCATCCCCGCGCCTGACCGCGCCCGCGCAACACCTTCAAGGTCCACACGCACAGGAAGAGCGCGAGAACCCCGCTGATGATGGAAAGGAAGAGCAAGAGGGCTCGAGACGAGGAGTTGAAGACCAGGTAGGGCGCGCTCACGACCGCCGCCAACCATCCGAGCGCCACCGCGGGCCAGATCTCGTGGCGCAGAGCAATGAGGCCCAACAGCGCCCCGCTCAATGTCACGGTCCACCAGATCGGATGGGTTGGGGTGATCTCGTAGGGGATCAGCGCCGCGAGTATTCCCGCGGTTTGCGCGTAGCTCCAGAACCTGATCACGCGGTCCGGGCCTGGCGGTATCGGCGACGCCGGCCCGGACTCCGCACCGCTCAGGCGACGGAGCAGTGTCGCGCCCGAGGTGCCGGCCACGAGCAGCGCCAGTACGGGTTCAATCCTGAACGGGACGGCCTCCCAATAGACGTGGCCTGGCAGCAGCCAGAAGGCCGGCGCCACACAGGCCAGCAGGACTCCGGACCAGATGGACTGGCGAAGGCTGAGCCAGCCGAGCACCAATCCCGTAATGCTCAGGAAGGCCCAGAGCATCGAGAGATTCGACACGAATGGGGTCAGTGGCTCGGTGTATCCCAGAATCCAGGGCATGACGATCGCCGCCGCGAGGCCCGCTATCTGGGCTGCGGCCAGGACCTGGAAGCCCCTTCCACTGATGGGGATCCGAGTCGAAAGCCGTACCCTCCCCAAAGTCACCTG
>CAZVSO010000091.1:0-3538 GCA_964629425.1 uncultured Gemmatimonadaceae bacterium | reverse complement strand
GCGAAACAGGTTCCCATCGGGAGACCGCATGTGGAGCACCGGGGTCCCCCACTCCACCGACTGCGGCAGCGCGAAGCTCACCGCCTTGCGTGCCTCGGCGACCGCGGCATCCACGGGGGTGCCGTGCGCCAACGTCCTGTAGAACTCCTTGGCGAACTGGATTGCGGCCTGGTCACTGATCTCCTGCTGCATCGACACCACCGCCGGGAGTCCCCGGCGCACGAGGATCGCCGCCGTGCTCGAGAACAGGTCGGAGCCGCTGCCCGTCGCTCCTTCGCAGGCGTTGAGCACCACGAGACGCAGGGTCTCGTGGTCGCCGAGCAGCCGGCTCAGCTGCATCGCGGTGAAGGCGTAGGTCTTCCCCTCATCCGTCGCCAGCGCGACGTGGCCCTCTTTGGTGTCGGGGTTGAAGCCGCCGTGGCCGATGAAGTGGAAGATGTGCCACGGGCCGCCACCGCCTCGTCCCATGGCTTGCGTCAGGGCCTGCCAGGTCTGGCCCGGCAGCCACGTGATGTCCACCAGGCCGTCCCTGCGCGAATCGGCCAGAGCCTCTTCCATCCGCTGCTTCTCTCGCGCGACGTCGAGCGCCGGCAGGTCGGAAGGACTCGCGATCATGCCCAGGATCCTGAGGGGCGGGGTCACGCCCAGGGCCTCGGGAGGCTGAGGCAGCTCCAGGTACCGAATCAACGGCGTGGCGTTGGAGAGGCAGACGAAATCGCCGCGACGCGGATCGTGGAGGAATTCCCAGGGCAGCGCCGCCAGCTCCGGCGCCTGCGTGCGGAGCTTGACCCGCAGCCCCCGGTCGGGCTTCTTCTGGGCCTCCCTCAGGCTCTCGAAGAAGAGGTTGCCGACCTCGCCTGCGAAGAGCACCTCGAACAGCACGCGGCCGAGCTCGCGGACCGCCTGCTGCCCGGACTCGGGGGTCTCATCGGGCTTGGCCACGACATCGCGGCCCCCCCGGGCACGGACGAGAATCTCGTGGAGGGCGCCGAGCCGGCTCTTGAGTTGCTCCTGGTCGAAGGGGAACCGCGTCGTTCCACTGGTTTCGCCCACGGGCGAGCGCAGGACGGCCACCCGGTAGTCGCCGGCACTGCCCACGTCGATGGCGACCTCGAAGTCGAGATACTCCATGGAGCCTCGTCGCCCTATGGATTACCGGACCCCGACCCGGCTGATCGCCTGCGTGGGCAGGAACCCGGCGATTTCCGATCCACTATCCGCGTCTCGGATGCACCACCTGTGGTTCACGTACGTCGGTTGCTCGTAGCTCTGTCGCGGAGCCAAGCTCTGGTAGAGGATCTCCGCGCCGCTGTCGTTCACCCAATAGACCTTGATGGCTCGCGTCGACGAGTTCTGAATGACCAGCTTGGCGTCGGCTCCCTGCTCACCTGTTCGGCCCGCGCACGCCAACAACTGCCCGCCCACGATTTCGGTCGAGAGGCGCTGGGTGACCCGCCGGGCCGGCCACTGGTTTCTCCACGTGCCATCCTGGTTCAGCTCGATGAAGTCGCCGGTGAGGGGCAGTCGGATGCCGAGGTTCCTGCCGTCATCCCAAATGGTGATGTAGGTGCGGTCCCGTCCGCGTTCCCGGAACACGAATTTGGGGCTCGGCTCGTTCTGGAATTCTCCCCACGTGCCGTCATCGGTTTTCTTGAACACGTGGGTCGGGTCGTCTGCATTCACAAAGCCCACGACGACGTCCGCTTGGATGCTGCGGTCTCGCGTCGTTTCCTTGGCCACGATCAGGCTGACGGGGGCGCCGGCTGCGAGCTGGGCGCCGGCGCTGGGCGACTGAGCGATGACGGTCCCCGGCCGCCGTTGATCCGTCTCGCTCGACGACACCTGTCCGAGCGACAGGTTGCGGGACTGAAGTGCTCTGCGAGCGCTACCGGAGTCCATTCCCATGAGATTGGGCACCGCCATCCCCTGCTGTGCGACCGCCGCCGGGGGGGTGGCGAGGACCACATCCACCGTCGCTCCGGCCTCGAGCTCGGTCCCGGCGGCCGGGGATTGACTGATCACCGTCCCGGCGGCGTAGCGGGCCGTTTCCCCGTACGAGGTCTGCCCCAACGCGAGGTTGCTCGAGCGCAGCGCTTCCCGGGCGCCCGGGAGATCCTTTCCCACGAGACTCGGCGCCGAGAGTCGCGGTGTGCTGGCGACGTCCATGCCGACAGGATTCTGGACATCGATAGGCGACGCCGGTTCCTCCCGGCCCATGTCGACTTCGATGCGGCCTTGCCGCTGAGAAAGCACGAGCGCCGCCACCCCGGCGGCACCGAGGATCCCCCCGATCCACAGCGCAGCCCTCAGCTTGCCAGACCGACGCATGGGGCTGCGCCCTGGCGGCGCAGCGACCGGTCGTCGTTGGACCGGAGCCTCGAGGACGGGAGCCTTGGGCGCGGCCGGCCGTTCCGCCGAGATCTTCTCGGCAGCCGGCGCCGCCTTCGCGAGCGTGGCGTAGCTCCCGGAGGCTCGCGCCGCCGAAGGCGTGAGCCCCTTGATCCGGAACAGCACGCCGTCGGGCGACCGCATGAACAGGACCGGCGTGCCCCACTCCACGCTGTTGTTCACCGACAGGCTGATCGCCTTGCGCGCCTCGGCCACCGCCGCGTCCACCGGCAGCTCGTCCGCCAGGGCCTCGTACAACGAGCGCGCGAACTCGAGCGCCGCGTCATCGCTGATCTCGTACTGCATCGCGATCACGGCCGGCACGCCCCGGCGCACCAGGATCGACGCGGTGCTCGAGAACACGTCGGTGCCGCTCCCCTTGGCGCCCAGGCACGAGTTGAGCACCACCATCCGCAGCGACTGGTGATCGGCGAGCACCCGCCCCAGCTGGGTGGCGCTGAGCAGCGCCGTCTTGCCGGCGTCGTCGGTGAGCGCCATCACGCCTTCCCGCGACACGCTGTCGAAGCCCCCATGCCCCACGAAATGGAAGATGTGAAACGGCCCCTGGCGCATCGCCTTCTGTAAGTCGCGCCAGGTCGAGCCCTCGAGCCAGGTCAGCTTCAGCAGCCCCGCCCCGCGCAGCGCCGCCGTCGCACCTTCCACGCGTTGCCGCTCCCGCTGGACGTCCAGCCCGGGGCGATCGCTCGGGCTCGCGATCATCCCCAGGATCGACAGCGGCGGCTGGACCGTCACCGGCGCCGGCGGCCGATCGAGCTCCAGGTAGCGGACCACCGGCGTGTCGGTGGAGAGGCAGACGTAATCCCCGTCACTCGGGTCGTAGAGATACTCCCACGGTAACGCCGCCAGCTCCGGCGCCTCGATCCGCAGCCGAAGCCGCAGGCCCTGGCCCGCGCTCCGCGCCCGATCCTGGCTGCGCCGGAAGCTCTCACGCACCGACTCGGTCATGAGCGCCTCGAACAGCTGCTGCCCGAACTGCGCCACCGATTGCTGCTCGTCGCTCAGCACGTCGCGCCGCACTCCCCCGGACCGGAGCAGCGCGATCTGCAGGCTCTGGAGGCTGCTCTGGAGGGCGATGGTGTCGAAGGGAAAGTGCATCGTGCCGCTGGCCTCGCCGGCGGGCGAGCGCAGC
>CAZVSO010000090.1:0-11413 GCA_964629425.1 uncultured Gemmatimonadaceae bacterium | reverse complement strand
CGGCTTCCGAGCGCCAGGCGATGGTCAAGCACCCACCGCATCTCCTGGTCACGACGCCCGAGTCGCTCTTCCTGATCCTCACCTCGGAGCGCGCGCGCAACATGCTCCGCACCGTGCGCACCGTGATCGTGGACGAGATTCACGCCGTCGCCCGCGACAAGCGCGGCAGCCACCTGGCGCTCTCGCTCGCGCGGCTCGAAGCGCTGGTGGGACGCCCGCTCCAGAAGATTGGCCTGTCGGCGACACAGAAGCCGATCGAGGAGATCGCCCGGTTCCTGGTGGGAAGTGGCCCCTTGATTAATCAAGGGGCCACCCGGCTCCCCGACGTCATCGACATCGGCCACGCCCGCACCCTGGACCTGGCGATCGAGATCCCCGACTCGCCGCTCGAGGCGGTGATGTCGGGGGACGTGTGGGAGGAGATCCACGACCGCCTGGCGCGGCTCATCGCCGAGCACCGCACCACGCTCGTGTTCGTGAACACCCGGCGCCTCGCCGAGCGCCTCACCATGCACCTCTCCGAGCGGGTGGGTGCCGAGCACGTCACGTCGCACCACGGGAGCCTGTCGCGCGAGAAGCGGCTCGAGGCCGAGCAGCGGCTCAAGGCGGGGCAGCTCAAGGCGCTGGTGGCGACGGCGTCGCTCGAGCTGGGGATCGACATCGGCGCGGTGGACCTGGTGTGCCAGATCTCGTCGTGCCGCGCGATCGCGACGCTGCTCCAGCGCGTGGGCCGGTCCGGGCACCACCTCCAGGCGATTCCCAAAGGCCGGCTCTTCCCGCTGTCGCGCGACGACCTGATCGAGTGCGCGGCGCTCGTGCGGGCGGTGCGCGACGGCAGGCTCGACCGTCTGATCATCCCCGAGAAGCCGCTGGATATCCTGGCGCAGCAGATCGTCGCGGCGGTGGCGTGCGAGGAATGGGACGAGGACGCCCTGTACGACCTGGTCCGATCGGCCTACCCCTACCGCGACCTCACCCGCAAGGAGTTCGACGACGTCGTCCGCATGCTGGCCGAGGGGTTCTCGACCAAGCGCGGCCGGCGCGGCGCCTACGTCCACTACGACGGCGTCAACCGCCGCCTCCGGGCGCGCCGCGGCGGGCGGCTCGCCGCGATCACGTCGGGCGGCGCGATCCCCGACGTCGGCGACTACCGCGTGGTCCTCGAGCCCACCGAAATGTTCGTCGGGACGCTGAACGAGGACTTCGCGATCGAGAGTCAGGCGGGCGACATCTTCCAACTGGGCAATACGTCGTACCTGATCCTGCGCGTCGAGTCGGGCCAGGTGCGCGTGGCCGACGCGCAGGGGCAGCCGCCGTCCATCCCCTTCTGGCTCGGCGAGGCGCCGGCGCGGACCGACGAGCTCTCGGAGGAGGTCTCGAAGCTCAGGGGCGAAGTGGCGAAGCGGCTGAGTGATGCCGAAGGTGCGAAGGCGTGGCTGGGCGAGGCTGCCGGTCTCGCAGAGCCCGCTGCGCGGCAGGTGGTCGAGTACCTGGCGGCCACGCAGAAGATCCTGGGTGTGATTCCCACCCACGAATGCCTCGTCCTGGAGCGCTTCTTCGACGAAGCGGGCGGGATGCAGCTCGTGCTCCACGCGCCGGTGGGTGCCCGGATCAACAAGGCCTGGGGCCTCGCCCTCCGCAAGCGCTTCTGCCGTACGTTCAACTTCGAGCTCCAGGCTGCCGCTACCGACGACGCGATCGTGCTGTCGCTGGGCCCGCAGCACAGCTTCCCGTTGGACGACGTGTTCCGTTACCTCAAGCCCGCCGTGGCGCGCGACATCCTGATCCAGGCGATGCTCGTCGCCCCCATGTTCCAGAGCCGCTGGCGCTGGAACGCGACTCGCGCGCTCGCGGTGCTGCGGGCCCGGGGCGGGAAGAAGGTGCCGACCCCGCTGCAGCGCATGGATGCCGAGGACCTGGTCGCCGCCGTGTTCCCCGACCAGCTCGCCTGTCCCGAAAACCTCGCGGGCGACCGCGAAATCCCCGACCACCCCCTGGTGGCCCAGACCATCGCGGACTGCCTCACCGAAGCGATGGATTTCGACGGGTTCCGGCGCCTGCTGGAGCGCATCGACTCCGGCGCGCTGCGCCTCGAGGCGCGCGACACGACGGAGCCGTCGCCGCTCGCCCACGAGATCCTGAACGCCAAGCCCTACGCCTTCCTGGACGACGCCCCGCTCGAGGAGCGGCGGACGCAGGCGGTGCTCACCCGCCGCACGCTCGACGTGAAGACGGCCGAGGAGTTCGGGCGGCTCGACCAGGACGCGATCGACCGGGTGCGGGAAGAGGCGTGGCCGGACGTCGGGAGCGCCGACGAGCTGCATGATGCGCTGCTGGTGATGGGAACCGTCGGAGAGCGGGAAGCGGGAAGCGGGAAGCGGGAAGCCTGGTGGCAGGCGCACTTCGATGCGCTGGTGCACGCGGGTCGGGCCAGTACCCTCCAGTCCGAGCCGCGGCTCTGGGTCGCGGCCGAGCGGCTGCCCATGATCGAGGCCGCGTATCCCGGCGCGCCGTGCGAGCCGCCGGTCACGGCGCCCGAGCGTGACCGGGCGAAGGTCTGGACGCGGGATGCCGCGATTCTCGAGCTGGTGCGCGGGCGGCTGGAAGCGGTCGGGCCCACCACGAGCGGCGACCTGGCGGCGGCACTTGGCCTCGAGGCTGGTGAGATCGACATCGCGCTCGCGGCGCTGGAGCGCGAGGGGTTCGTGCTCCGCGGGCGGTTCACGCCGGGGCGCCAGGAGACCGAATGGTGCGAGCGCCGGCTGCTCGCGCGCATCCACCGCTACACCCTGGACCGGCTCCGCAAGGAGATCGAGCCCGTCACCAGCGCCGTCTTCATGCGGTTCCTGTTCCGCTGGCAGCGCCTGGCGGGCGAATCGCGCGCCGCCGGGCCGGGCGGGCTGGCGGCCGTGCTCGACCTGCTCGACGGCTTCGAGGTGCCGGCGGGCGCGTGGGAATCGGACATCCTCCCGGCGCGCCTCGCGGACTACGACCCGCTGTGGCTCGACGGCCTCTGCCTCTCGGGCGAGATCGCCTGGGGCCGCCTGAGCCCCGCCGCGCCCGGCAATGCCGCCGACGGCCGCAAGTCCGGGCCGGTCCGATCGACGCCCGTCGCCCTGTTCAGGAGGGAGCGGGGGGCGGTCTGGCGGTCCCTGCCGGTCCGGACCGATCCGGCGGCGCTCGCGCTATCGCACTCGGCGCGCGCCCTGCTCGAGGCGCTCGATCAGCGCGGTGCGTCGTTCTTCGGCGACCTCGTCAACGCGACGCGCCTGCTGCGCACCGAAGTCGAGAAGGGCCTGGGCGAGCTGGTCGCGTGGGGGCTCGTCGCGTCCGACAGCTTCGCCGGCCTGCGCGCGCTGCTCGTGCCGTCGGATCGCCGGCGGCCCATCGGCGCGTTGCGGCGGCGCGGCAAGGCGGCGCCCTTCGGCGTCGAGACGGCGGGTCGCTGGTCCCGCGTGGCGCAGCCCTCCCTGCTCGGCGAGGAGCAGGTCGTCGAGGCGTTGGTCTGGCAGCTCCTGCGGCGTTACGGCGTCGTGTTCCGCCGGCTGCTCGAGCGCGAGCCCCTGCTCCCGCCCTGGCGCGACGTGCTGCGGGTGTACCGGCGGCTCGAGGCGCGCGGCGAGGTCCGGGGCGGGCGGTTCGTCGGCGGGTTCTCGGGCGAGCAGTACGCCCTTCCTGAGGCGATCGGATTGATGCGATCGGTTCGACGGGAGGCGGGAGCCGAGAGCCGGGAGGGAGGCGTGGGCGAGCTCGTCGCCGTGAGCGGCGCGGATCCGCTGAACCTGGTGGGGATCGTCACACCGGGCGATCGCGTGGCCGCGCTCGCGACGAACCGGATCCTCTACCGGGATGGCGTGCCGGTGGCGGTGAGGTACGGGGAAGGGGGAAGGGGGAAGGGGGAGGAGTTACTCGTCGACGTGTCTCCCGAGGACGCGCAGCAGCTCCGCACCGCCCTCGTGCGGCGGCAAGTCGCACCTCTCGTGCGCGTGTACCTGGGAAAGACTCGAAGCGTCCGCGACTAGGATCGCGGCTCGGCGGCGCGCGGGAGGGGGAGGCCGGGCACCGACGGCACCTCCGCCTCGAACACGCCGACGCCGTCCTGCTCGACGATCACGCGATAGCGCAGGCGCAGCGATTCCGGGGCGGCCGAATACAGGAAATCCTTGAGGCGGTGCGTGACGCCCCGCCGCTCGAACGGGCGCGGCGGGCCGAGCGCCCGCTCGACCATGTGCCGGACAACCTCGGCCACCGATTGGCCGCGCGCGTGAGCGAGCTCCTCGAGCCGCCCGTACAGGGCACGGTCCAACCGAATCTGCACGCGGGCCTGCTCGGACATGATGGCCAATGTATGACATTCCGCCGGCCTGTAAACAGTTGCGGGGGCGGATTTTCCGTCGCCATCGTCCGGCTGACATGCGGCCCGGCGCGGTGTGACCCGGATCAAAACCGCGACGCGGTGAGCGTCACATCGGCGCCTCGCCAGGCCTGCCGGAACCGCTGCTCGACCTGCGCCGCCGCCGTGGTTTTCCGCTGCGCCCGCAGCGCCTGCGCCAGCCCGAACAGGGACCAGCCGTTCTCCGGGAAGCGCTTGAGGTCATCGCGGTACAACTGCTCGGCCTCGGCCGGCTTCCCGGCCTTCAGCAGCACCGCGCCGAGGGAGTGGCGGAGCGGATAGTACCAGTCGGGCGGCTCGGTGTAGAGCTGCTCGTCCTCGAGCTTCATGCCGGCGGAAAAGTGCGTCACCGCTTCGTCGAGGCGCCCCTGACGCGCCGCGATCTCCCCGGTGAGCGCGTGCGTCGCGATCTCGAGGTTCGTGGTCGGCGTCACCCACCCGGCCGACATGTAGCCGCGCGTGCCCGTCGCGGTGATCTGCGCCAGCGTGTCCAGCGCCGCCTGGGCTTCGGCCCATCGGGCCTTCGCCGCGAGCGCGACGCCGCGCGCGTAGTAGCCCATCGCGTGGGAATAGGACAGGTCCGCCGGCGGGAGCGGCATGGCGAGCAGCTCGTCCCACCGGCCGAAGGTCACCAGTGTCAGGTAGGGATAGTGCAGGTACGGCTCGACGAACGGCACCTGCCGGGCGACGCTGGCCGACGTCGCGCCGGCCGTTTTTTTCGCCGCCTCGATGGCCGTCGCGCTCCTGCCCGCCAGCGTCGCCGCGAACGACATGAAGTGGTAGTTGTGCGGGTAATAGGCGATCGGGTAGATCCCCTGCGGCTTCTGGCCCTCGATGAAGACCTCGTCGGTGTGCACCGCGTGGACGTTGGCGTCGATCGCGTCGCCGTAGCGGCCCACCCGGATGTAGATGTGCGCCGGCATATGGACCATGTGACCCGCGCCCGGCATCAGCCGCGCCAGCCGCTCGGCGCAGGGGACGGCCTTCTCCGGCTGCACCGCCTCGACCGCGTGGATATAGAAATGGCAGGCGCCGGGGTGATCGGGGTTCGCCGCGATGACGCGCTCGAGCTGCGCGATGATGTCCGTCGTGCCGGGGTAGGGCGAGCCGTCCTTGTGCCAGTAGTTCCACGGCCGCAGGTCCATCAGCGCCTCGGCGTAAAGCGCCGCGGCGTCGAGGTCGCTCGAGTGCTCCCGCACGACGTCCGCCATGCCCCGAGCGTAGGCGGAGTCGAGCGCCGCGCGGTCCGCCGGAGGCACTGCGGCGTAGCGGCGGGCGAGGGCCCCGATGTACGCCTGTTCGCGCGGGCTCGCGCCCGCCCGTCGCTTGACCGCCTCCTGCATCGCCGCGTAGGCCGCGACGCCCGCGGCCGAATCCATCCCCGCGTTGACGTGCGGGCCGTGGGCGTATGCGATCCCCCAGTAGCACATGGCGCAATCGGCGTCGAGCCGCGCCGCCTCGGTGAACGCGCGGATCGCTTCGGCGTGGTTGAACCCGTACGCCAGTCGCATCCCCTGATCGAAGTACCGCTGGGCGGCGGCCACCCGTGTCGTGATCGGGACGCGATGGGTCCCGAGGTTGGTGTACAGGGGGACCGAATCGGGCGCGGGGCTCACTGTAAGCAGCGCCGTGAGCAAGGAAACGGCTGGCATGGCTCCCTCCGATCGCGTGATCGCGAGAGGGAGATTGTATGGCCAAGACTGGAAAGGGGAAAGGGGAAACGGGAAACGTTGACTCCAGCTTGAGATTCGGTGACGTTCGGGTTGTCATGCCCGCTCCCCGCCAGCCGAGCCTCTTCGGACCGGACGCGCCCGCGCCGGCCCATGCCGACCTCGTACGGCTCGCCGCCCGGGTGCCGCCCGGCATTCGGCTCGGTGCTTCGACCTGGACCTACGATGGGTGGTCGGGCGACGTCTATCACCGCGATTATCGCGGCCCCCAACCGGCGCGGCGGCTCGAGGAGTACGGCCGCTACCCCCTCTTTCGCACGGTGGGGATCGACAGCGCGTTCTACGAGCCCCCGTCCGAGGACGTGCTGGCGGCCTACGCTCGGGCGCTGCCGCCGGGGTTCCCGTGCGTGAGCAAGGTGTGGGATCGGATCACAGCGCGGCGCTTCAACCTCGACGGCCGCTGGGGACCGCTGGCGGGTCAGCGTAATCCCGATTTCTTGAGCGCCGCGCTCTTCAAGGATGCCGTGCTCGGCCCCTACGAGCGCGCCTTCCGCGATCACGCCGGCTGCTTCGTGTTCGAGTTTCAGACCATCCGGGGGAAGGACCTTCCCGACCCTCCGGCGTGGGCGGAGGGGCTGGACGGTTTCTTCCGGCAGTTGCCGCGGGAGTTCCGCTACGCGGTCGAGCTGCGCAACCCCGAGCTGCTACACGAGTTGCACGGCGAGGTCCTGAGGCGCCACGGGGTGGCGCATGTGTTCAACGCCTGGACCGCCATGCCCGGCATCGGGGAACAGCTGGAGTTGCCCTGGACCTTCCCCGCCGGCTTCACGGTGGCACGGGCGCTGCTGCGCACCGGGCGGACCTACGCCGACGCCGTGAAGCTGTTCGAGCCCTACGACCGTATTCGGGAGCCGCTGCCCGAGCTGCGGCAGGATCTCCTGCACCTCATGGTCGAGGCAGTGCGGCGGCGCATCGACGCGTTCGTGGTGGTCAACAACCGGCTCGAAGGCAACGCGCCGGGGACGGTCCGGGCGATCATCGAAGCCTGGGGGGCAGGGGGAAGGGGGAAGGGGGAAGGGTGAGCGCACCGAGGAGAGCTGGATACGTCGAGACGCCGGCGACGTTCGAAAACCTGTGGCCGGTGGCCTGCCTCGAACTCCGGAACCGGGGGTAGAACCCCGGCGAACCCAGACCCAGGAGGCCGTCATGCGCGCTGTCTCGTTCGCCTGTCTCGCCCTCGCTTCCCTTGCTGCGTGCACCGAGCCCGATTCGGAGACGGTCGCCGCTGAAGTGACCTGGATGGAGTGGCCTGCCGAAGTGCTCGCGGCCACGCCGTTCACGGTGCGGCTCCTCGGGTACGGCGACGTGTACTGCCGCGAGATCGAGGCGTTCCGCACGGCCCCGGCGGTGGATGTCTCCGCCGTGACCTTCGAACCCTACTTCATTGTGACCGCCCAAAAGGAGCCGTGCCCGATCCGGGAGGACGTGCTGTCCCCGAGCGCCGCCTCGTCGCGCATCCCGATCCTCCAGCCCTACTTCGACACCCGGGCGGCCGTCCCGGGTCTCGACGCGCAGCTGCCGCGGTCCTTCGAGATCCGCGCCGCCGCCGACGTCGTCAGCCGCTCTCCTGTGCTCGAAGACGGGCTGCCCGTGCGCACGTTCGGCGAGGTCACCGTGCGGAGCGACTCGGCGAGCACCGCGCGCATCAACGCCGGCGGGAACGTTTACGCCTATCGAGAGCCCGGCGGCTGCCTGGAGTTCTACGTGGGCGGCATCGAGTACGTCATCGAGAATCCCCCAGCCGACACGGCGAGCTTCTGGACGGCGTTCGTTCGCGGCTACGTGCACACGGTCGCGACGCCGGTGTGCGGGGAGACGCAGGTGTTTCATATGGTGAGTCGGAACTGAGTCGTCAACTGCGTGGGGACGTGGGGAAGCGGGATCTCGAGCGACGGATCAGGAGCAAGAAGGCGAACCGGCAGCGCCCACGTCCCCACACCCCGCATCCCCACGCACTGGCTTAGAGCCCCAGCTCCCCCTGCGTCACCGGCAGCCGGATCTTGTAGCGGCCCACCATCCCATCGTTCACCGCGAACCCGCACCGCGCCTGTAGCAGCTTGATCCGCCGGCTCAGCGCCCGCGCGTACTCCCGCGGCGCTGCGCTGTGGCGCGCGTACGCCCGGCGGTAGCGCTCGGCCAGCTGTGGGAAGTGCTCTTCGATGACGGGGAGGAAGCAGTCCCGCACGCCGGCGTACAGCCGCAGCGGCCCCGCGTGGACGAACCGTGCGCCGGCCTGCCGGGCCGCCTGGAAGAGCGCTTCCAGGTGGGGAACGTCGTCCGTGATCCCCGGCAGGACCGGCGCGATGATGAGGCCGGCGTTGATCCCTGCGTCGCTGAGCTTCTTCAGGGCGCGGAGCCGCACCGCCGGCATGGGCGAGCGCGCCTCGATCTTCCCGATCAGCGGCACGTCCACCGTGATGAGCGAGATGTGCACGTCGAGGTCGTTCCGCTCCTGGAGCCGCCGCAGCACGTCAACGTCGCGGGCGACGAGCGGGCTCTTGGTGATGATGCCGACGTTCAATCCCTCGCAGCGGGCGAGACGCTCGAGCACTCCGCGAGTGAGTCGAAACCGCCGCTCGGCCGGCTGGTAGGGGTCGGTGGCGGTACCGATGACGATCGGGGCGGTCGGGCGGTCAGGCGGACGGCCGGACCGGAAGAAACGCGCCAGGTCCGACTCCAGCGCACCGAGAAGCCGGTCTTTCACGAACACGCGCCGCTCGAACGCTTCCCAGCCATGGGGACCGCGGAAATCCGCGAGCTCAGTGTCGCTCAGGCGACCCTGGTCGTGCGCCCGCTCGACCACGTAGCGATGGGCATAGCGCGCGTAGCAGTACGTGCACCCGAACTCGCACCCCACGTACGGATTGAGCGACCAAAAGGCCATCCCGGTCCGGCTCGGCGGGTTGAGCACCGAGCGCGACTCGAGCGCGACGAACTTCGTCCCGCGCAGCCGCTCGTCGAGGATCGGAAGCGCGGAGGGGCGGATAGGCGGATGGTCGGATAGTGCGAACGGAAGCTGTCTCTGGACCAAGCGCACGCTTGCCGCTTCCCCCTTCCCGCTTCCCGTTGTCACCCGCATCTCGTCGAGCCGCACCGCGGGCAGACCAGGCATCCCGACTGCCGGACGAGCGGGGAGCCGCAATCGGGGCACGGTGGGGACAGGGGACGGGGGATGAGGGACGGGTGGGGCACGTAGATTGTGGGCTGCATCGGGCCGGCTCCGGAGCGTGACACCCGAAGATAACCCGAAGTCTGTGAGATGCAATGCGCTGTGATGCGACCTGTAACTTATTACAAATCAACTAATTACTGTACGACTGGTGTAACCCATGCGGGAGGCGCGAGAGCGCTCCGACGTTTCTCGTTTCTCGTTTCCCGTGTCCCGTTTCCCGCGCCAGCGTCACCCTTCCCCCTTCACCCTTCCCCCTTCCCCAACGACGGCGCGCCACCCGAAGTACACAGGAATCCCCAGCGCCACGATGATCAGGCCGGGCCAGCTGTACTGGGGCTTCTCGAGCAACAGGTTGATGCAGATCAGCCCGGTGAGCACGAGATAGACGGCCGGGAGCCAGGGATAGCCCGGCGCCCGCACCGATCGCACCGCGGTCGGCCGCTTCACGCGCAGCGCGAACAGCCCGATCACGGTCAGCATGTAAAACAGCACCGCCGCGAAGATCACGTAGTCGAGCAGCTGGCCGTAGGTGCCCGACAGGCAGAGCACGCTGGTCCAGATCGCCTGCGCCACGAGCGCCAGCGCCGGCGTCCGGTGCTCGGGGTGCAGCACGCCGGTGGACTTGAAGAACAGGTTGTCGCGCGCCATCGCGTAATAGACCCGGGCGCCCGAGAGAATCAGCCCGTTGTTGCACCCGAAGGTCGAGATCATGATCGCCGCGGCCATGAGATAGAGCCCCGGCTCGCCGAACATGGCCTGGAGCGCCGCCGTGCCGACGCGGTCCTGCGGCGCGTGCGCGATCGCGTCGGCCGGCAGGACGTGGAGATAGGCGACGTTGGCCAGCACGTACAACACGGTCACCATCAGGACCCCGACGGCCATGGCGAACGGCAGATCCTTTTCCGGCTGTTTCAGCTCGCCCGAGGCGAACCCCACGTTGTTCCACGCGTCCATCGAGAACAGCGAGCCGACCATCGCCGCACCGATCACGGGCAGCAGGGCGAGGGTGAGCCCGCCCGCGGGCCAGAAGCCGGCGCCGAAGTTCGCGGCGATCGCCTCGGCGTTGCGGCCGATCGTGATTCCCAGGATGATCAGCGCCGCCAGTGCGGCCGTCTTGACGACGGTGAGCGTGGTCTGAATGAACGCCGCGGTGCGGACGCCTCGGACGTTGATCCATGTCAGGACGATGACCGACGCGATCGCCAGGATGCGCTGCGGTGAGAGCCCGACCTGGATCGGACCGGAGGGCAGCGTCATCGTGAAACCCAGGAACACGTCGGGCGTGAGCGCCGGGAAGAACACCGCCGTGAACCGCGCGAACGCCACCGCCACCGCGGCGATGGTGCCGGTCTGGATCACCATGAACAGGGTCCAGCCGTACAGGTAGCCGAACAGCGGGGAGATCCCCTCGCGCAGGTAGATGTACTGCCCTCCGGCCTTGGGGAACATGGCCGCGAGCTCACCGTAGGTGAGCGCGCCGAGCAGCGTCACCACTCCCGAGATCGCCCAGACGAGGAGCAGCAACCCCGGGGTGTTGACCTGCCGCAGGATGTCGGCGGACACGATGAAGATGCCCGAGCCGATCATCGAGCCGACGACGAGCGCCGTCGCGTCGAGCCGGGAGATGGCCTTCACGAACTCGGTCTGGGGCTGCTGCACGGTCGCCATGCGTTGTCCTCCGGGGTTCGCCTGGCGGGGACAACCTAGCGCCGTTCCAACCTGTTTGCCTAGGCTCCGAGCGCCAGGCGGCCGCGCCACGGTCCTGGCGGGAGAGGTTGGAACGGTGCTAGTGCCTCCCGGCCGCGGCCGCTATCTTAATCCCCCGACCCGAAGTCTCTTGTCGTCCCCCGCTGCGGAGGGACCCGTGCGCCTCTTGCCGCGCGAAGAAGAATTCTTCGACCTCTTCGTCGCCGTCGCGACCCGCAACAAGGAAGCCGCGCAGCTCCTGCGCGAGCTGTTCGAGGCTCCGCCCGAGCGCCGCGCCGCCCACGTCGAGGCGATCAAGCGGCTCGAGCACGAGGCGGACCAGGTCACGCACGAGGTGGTGAACCGGCTGGACCGGACGTTCATCACGCCGCTCGACCGCGAGGACATCCACCAGCTCGCCTCCGACCTGGA
>CAZVSO010000089.1:0-11474 GCA_964629425.1 uncultured Gemmatimonadaceae bacterium | reverse complement strand
GAGGGCGACGCGGGCGCGAGCCGCCTGCAGCGCCTGATACTGCTGCTCCGGCTCCTGGGTGGTCACGCGATGCGAGCCGCGCACCCCCTGGATCGCCGCGAGCAGCTCGTCGCGGTCCACCCCCGCCGCCGACAAGAGCTGGCGGGCCGTGGTGCCCTTCTCCTCGGCCAGCGCGAGCAACAAGTGCTCGGTCGAGACGTACGCGTCGTCCAGCGCCTTCGCTTCCCGATCGGCCCGGTCGAGGGCCTGCGACAGCTCGCGTGCGACGGTCGGCTCCGCTGCCGCCCCCGTCTGCTTGGCGAACCGCCCGATCTCTCGTTCGGTGTCGGCCTTGAGCTGAGCGACGTTGAGCCCCGCCTTCTGGAGGATCGGGATGGCGATCCCATCGTCCTGGGACAGGAGGGCGTGGAACAGGTGGGCGTCGTTCACCACGGGGTTGCCGTGGGAACGGGCGAGCGCCGCGGCCTGCTGCACCGCGTCGGCGGCCTTGACCGTCAGACGATCGGGTCGGATCATGACGCCCCGTCCTCGGGCAACTTCCGTGTCAGGTGATGTTGCCGATGTGACAGCACCCGGGACAAAATGCGCCAGAGCGACGGTGGCGGCCAGTCAGTGAACGGGGGCCGTCGGGTGACAGAAATGCTGAGGACGCCCGCAGCCCCCCAACGCAAACGCGGCGTGGGCTGCACCGCCCACGCCGAGTTACCGTCCTGGATGCATCCCGGGGCCTACTTGGTCACGACCATCTTCTTGGTCAAGCGTTGACCGTCAACCGCCAGCTGGTAGATGTACACGCCCGACGCCGCTTCGCGGCCGGTGTTCAACACGGTTCCGTCCCAGTACGCCGTGTACGAGCACCCCGTCGGGTTGGTGCAGGTCAACTCGAGGCCGTCGAGCCGCTCGCCGGCGCCCTGAAGGATCGGGATGGCCACGAGCTGCGCCAACACGTTGTAAATCCTCAGTGAGACCTTGGGCCGGTGCCCGTCTACGAACAACTCAGCGCCCAGCGCGAACGGAATCGTGGTCGCCGGATTGAACGGATTCGGATAGTTCTGCTTCAGCTGTACGGCCGGCGAACGGGCCTCGCCCTGTCCCCCCGCGGTGCTCGTCCCCGCCGCCACCAGCCCGAGCCCCAGCACTGCCCAGGCATACCGCCGCATCAACGACTCCCGGATCGAACGTAAACGTGCGTTTGACGACTCTCCTTGTTCGAAGGGCGCGTGGTCACCACCAACTGACCGCAACTTATGAACTGGCGTCCTCGGCTGTCAAGCGTGCCAGCGTTCTGCGGTCGCCGGTGCGGCGGGTGAGGCCTCGCCGGTCCGCCCACTCGAGCAGCGGAATCAGGTACTTGCGCGTCAGCCCGAAGCGGTCCCGCAGCTCCGCGGGTGTGGCCGGGCCCAGCTCGCGCAGCGCCGCCTCCAGAGCCGCCCGGAACCCCTCCAACGCCGGCCGCGCCGCGTACCGCTCCAGATCGACCTGCTCGATACCCCCCTCACGGGCGAGGTGTGCCAGCACCGCCCTCACCGGCACGTCCGGGAATTCGCGTTCCAATTCGGTCACCGTGGGGACGTGCCAGCTGGCCTCCGCCAGCCGCCGTACCAGCCGGGCACCCGCCTCGCTCGACCCGGAATCGCGCCCGGGACGCCACCCGGGGCGCCGCACCGCCGCTCCGGCCAGCTCCCAGGCCTGTTTCCGCACCCCGAGATCGAGCACCTGATCGACGACCGCGGGAGGTGCCGTCCCCGCCGCGACCGCGCCCCGGAGCTCTTGGAGCGACATGCCGGGGTCGAGGGGATGGTCGGCGTGGTGGCGCTCAACCACGGCCTGCAACCGCTCGATCTCCGCCGTCACCGCGGCCCGGGCGACGACGAACTCACCCGACACTAGGACCGCCTTGCCGGCGCGTGCGATGATCGGGATCACCTGGTCCTGGGGCACACCGAGGCGTACGGGGATCCCACTACTGCGGACGCCCTCGAGCCCCGCTTCCCCGACCCAGGCGAGGAGCCGTTCCGCCGGGGACTGCCGGGCGGTCAGCGTGCGGCGCGTCAGCCGGGCCGGGCGGCGAGGGGGAAACGGGTCGAGCACGACCCCTCCTCCGATGGTCGTCACCGGTGAGAAGCTCCGCAGCACGAACCGGTCGCCGCCCCGCGCTACCAGCGGCCGCTCGAGTACGAGGCGGGCGAGCCCGCGCTCGCCCGGTGCGATCGCCCGCAAGTGCACCGCGCGAGCGAGGATCTCCGCTGTGCCCAGGTGGATGCGGAGCCGGGTGCGCGGCACGAGCGGCTTGCGGGCCGTCGGGAGCAGCTCGATCTCGGCATCGAGCAAGGCGGTGGCGGCCCAGCCCGGTCCCCGGACGGCCACGTGCCCGCGGCCCAGCGCGTCGCGGTCGACCCCCACCAGGGCCAACGCGGTGCGCCGCCCCGGGACGGCGCGCTCCGCGGTCTGGCCGTGCACTTCGATGGACCGCACGCGCGCCTCGCGATCGAGGGGGAGCAGGCGCACCGACTCCCCGACCGACACGGATCCGCTCCACAGCGTTCCCGTGACTACCGTGCCCGCTCCGGCGACCGCGAAGACGCGGTCGATCGGCAGCCGGAAAAGATCGGCCGCGGGTCGCTCGATCAGATCGGCGGCCGCTGCGGCGAGCGCGACCCGCAGATCGTCGAGCCCGACTCCAGTCACCACGGACGTGGCGACGGGCGCGTCCCACCGCACGCGGCTCCCGGCGAGCCGCCGGACGACTTCGTCGCGCACGAGCCCGAGCCATTCCGCGTCCACCGTGTCGCACTTGGTGAGGACAGGGATACCGCGGCGGAGCCCGAGCAGCTCCACGATGGCCAGGTGCTCCTCGGTCTGGGGCATGATGCCCTCGTCCGCGGCGATGACGAGCAGGGCGAGATCGATGCCCGTCGCGCCGGCCAGCATGTTCTTGACGAACCCCTCGTGCCCGGGCACGTCCACCACGCTGGCCTGGAGATCCCGACCGAGGGGGAGGGGCGCGAATCCGAGGTCGATCGTGATGCCGCGCCGCTTCTCCTCCTCCCAGCGGTCGGTGTCCACACCGGTCAGGGCTTTGACCAGCGCGGTCTTGCCGTGGTCGATGTGCCCGGCGGTGCCGACTACGAAGCGGCGGGTGTGCGGCGCGGCACCCACACGTGGTGCTCCCAGAAGTCGAGGGCGGTGAGGGGGCCGGTTTCGCCGAGGTGGTGCCGGATGAAGCGCGCGACGAGCCGCCGGTGGGCGGCGGCGTGTGGCGCGTCGAGCGGCGGCAACGGCGCCCCCCAGTCGTTGAGGGCGAGGAGGTCGCGAAACGCCCCGGCGGGCAGGCGGGTCGGCGGATTGGCCGGCGCGCAGGACGGGCAGAGCACGCCGCCGTCGGCGGCGCTGAACGCCACAGGCGCTCCCCCGTTGGCGCCCGGCCCGACCGGGGTGCCGTCGCGGGCGCACGCCTGCAGTGACGGCTCGAACCCCAGCACCCCCACCATCCGCCACAGCGCCCGGACGGCGAGCGCGTCGGCGGCGTCCCGGGGCACGGCGGCGAGGGCGGCCAGGCAGGCGGTGAAGGTGTCGAAGGCGGCGGGGAGGGGCGCGGCGGGCGCCATGCGGAGCAGTACCTGGGAAACCGCCGCGGCCCCGGCGAAACGCCCGACATCGTCGGCGAGGCCGCGGTGCAGGTCGGTCACGTCGAACGCCGCCAGCAGCTGGAGCTCCCGCGTCTCGCGATGGTACAGCTGCGCCTCGCCTTCGCTCAACAGCTCGAGCCCGGCCCCGAAGGGGCTGCGCGGGCGCGACACGCCCTTGGCGATAGCGCTCTGGATGCCGAGGTCGCGGGTGGCGAGCCGGACCACCTTCGACGTCTCGCTGTAGCGGTAGGTCTGCAGGACGACTGCCGGGGTGGCAACTATGCTCATGACTGAAAGCTAACTACGTCGAGCAACGACGTCCCACGACAACGTCGCACACCGGGTTCGCGCAAACGCGTCGGGTCCGAGCACCGCCCAAGCCCCGTGTGACGCCTTCGTGTGACGCGCCTGCGCGACGTTTGTCCTTGACGTCTTTCGTCGTTACGGTCTAAAAGCACCGACTGCCGCCATCGGACAGTTCCCGACCGTCACAGTTCGCAGAACGTCGTAGTCAGGGGGAGCGCTGAGGACGTGCACGACGCCGGGCGCGCCGACGCAGCCCCGCGACGCGACGGCGTACACGCGGCCGCGCGGGTCCAACGCCAGCGCCGCCACCCCGTCACCGGCGGGCTTGATCCCGTTCCCAGGACCGTGGGTGATGGAGCGGGTGGAGGCGTTGATCTCGAGGATCCCTTCGGTGAGCGACGCGACCAGCAGGCGTCCGGACGGATGGTACACGGCGGATCCGGGCGACTCCCCGAGCCCGTTGATCACGACGAGCTCGCGCTTGGTCGCAGGGTCCACGACCGACACTCGGCCGTTGGCCGCTCCGGAGTCGCCCGCCGAGACGACGTAGAGCAGCCCGTCGGCGCCGACGGTGACAAACCGGGCGTTGAGCCCGGTGAGCGGGATCGAGTCCCCACTGCCGCCTGCCGCCGTGGTCGCCGTGGTCGCCGTGATCCAGCTCGGCCCCGCGGGCAGGCCGCCTACGAGGTTGCCATTGACGATGAAGGCGTCGCTCCCAACAACGGCCACCGCCTGTGGAAACACCCCTGCCGCCACGCTGCGCACCGTGTCGCCCGTGCGATAGTCGAGCAGGGTCGCCGTCCCGAGCCCCGGATTGGCGACCCAGGCCAGCGAGTCGTCGACAATCGCGGCGCCCGTGGCGCCCGAGCCCGCCCCGAGGCCCGTCGTGCTACCACCGCCCGCCAGGTCCAGCACCCGCACCGCATCGGCGGCACCGAGCGGCACGAGCACCGCGCTCTCGCGCGCTCCCAGGGTCGTCGGCGTGCCGCCGGCGGAGAGCGGAGTCGTCGCGACCTGGAAGTTGGTCGCGTCCACGAGCGAGAGGGTCAGGTCCGCACTGTTCAGGACCACGACCACCTGGCCGGCGGTCGTGTCCTGCTCCAGCGCGTCGCTGCATGCGGCGCAAGCGAGCAGCGAGAGGAAGCGAAAGCCGTTAGCCATTAGCCGTTAGCCATTGCGGTCATCACGTGTCCCGTTTCCCCTTTCCCGTTTCCCGTTCAATGCCCGTATCGGATCTCCGCCCCGAATAATACGACCCGTCCCGGCGTGGGGAAATTGGCCACCTCGTGGCGTGGCGCCGACGAATCATGACCGACGCTCCTGGCGACGTAACGGAGTCATTTGCGGCCGGCCGTCGAACGGCGTGATGGCGACCGGCCAGGAGAACACACGGTCAACGGTCTCCGCCGTCAGCACCTGGGCGGGGGCGCCCCACGCCGCGGGGCGGCCCGCGTCAAGGAGCAGCAGGCGGTCGGCGAAGCGGGCGGCGAGGTTGACGTGGTGCGTGATGACTACGACGCCCAGGCCCTCGCGGTCCGCGAGCCCGCGCAGCAGCTCGAACAGCTCCATCTCGTGGCGCACGTCGAGCGACGCGGTGGGCTCGTCGAGCACCAGCAAGCGAGGCTCCTGCGCGAGCGCGCGGGCCAGGCGGACGCGCTGGTACTCGCCCCCTGACAGGGTCCAGAGCCAGCGGTCGGCGAGGGCGGTGGCGTCGCAGGCAGCGAGAGCCCGAGCGACGGCGGCGCGGTCCACGGCGCGCTCGGCACCCCAGGGGGACAGGTGGGCGTAGCGCCCCAGCAACACGGTGTCCCGCACGCGTTGGGGGAACAGGTTGTCCTCGCGCTGCGGCACCACGCCGACCACGCGGGCCAGGTCGCGCCGCGGCCACGCCGCCACCGGGCGGCCGAGCAGCTCGACGGCGCCCGACGCGGGCCGCAGGACCCCCAATGCGGCGCGCACGAAGGTCGTCTTCCCGCTCCCGTTCGGGCCCAGGACGGCGTGCACCTCACCGCCCCGAACATCGAGCGAGACGCCGTGCAAGGCGTCGTTCGGCACGCCGCGATAGCGGCACACCAGATCGCGCACCGCCAGGATCAGGCCGTGGTCCATCGGCGCAGCAGCAGGACGAAGAGGGGAACGCCGAGCAGCGCCGTCACGATACCGACCGGCAGCTCGCGCGGCGCCACGGCTACGCGGGCGGCCGTGTCTGCGAGCGCGAGCAGTGTCCCGCCGCCCAGAAACGCGGCCGGCAGGAGCGCGCGGTGCAGCTGGCCCCACACCCGGCGGCAGAGATGAGGCACCAGCAACCCCACGAACCCGATGACGCCGGACACGGCGACCGCGGCCGCGGTGAGGAGCGAGGCCGCGAGATACACCCGCCGGCGCACGCGGCGGACGTCGGCGCCGAGGTAGGCGGCGGGCTCCTCGCCCAGCGCCAGCAGGTCGAGGGAGCGGGCTGCCCCGAACAACGCCACGAGTGGAACGGCGGCGTACGCGGCGAGCACGGCGACTGCGCTCCACGACGCGCCGGAGAGACCGCCCCACAGCCAGAGAAACGCGTTGCGCAGCTCGGCGGCCTCGGCGAGCGACACGATGGCGGTGGTCACGGCTGCGGCGAAGGCCCCGACGGCGACGCCCGCGAGCAGCAGGATCCGGGGATCGAGCGCCGAGCCGCTCACGAGGGCGAGGCGGTAGACCAAACCCATCGCGAGGATGGCGCCGGCGAACGCGGCGAGTGGCAAGCCCCAGGGCCCGGGCAGGTGGAGCGCGAGCGCGACCACCGCGCCGAGCCCCGCCCCGCCGGACAGGCCGAGCAGGAAGGGGTCGGCGAGCGGGTTGCGAACCAGCGCCTGGAGACTCGCGCCGGCCACGGCCAGCGAGCCGCCCACCAGGAATGCGAGCACCGCGCGCGGCAGTCGCAGCAGGCGCACGATGTCCGACGTGGCGAGATCGCGCAGCGGGACGTCCGCGGGACCCAGGACCACCGCCGCGGCGAAGGCGGCGGCCGCGGCGGCGCCCAGGCCGAGCCACCTCACGGCGCCTCGCGGAGTCGTCGTGCCAGATCGGCCACTGCCGCGGCCGCGCGCGGGCTGGGCCGGCCGAACAGGCCTTCCGGCAGGATCAGGAAGCGGCGCTCCCGCACGGCGCGCACCGCCCGCCACTCGGGACGGGACACCCAGGCGGGAGGCCGGGGAACGGGGACGGAGTCGTCACTGACGAACACGAGGTAGTCGGGGTCGCGGGAGGCGATGGTCTCGATCGCCACGGCGGGCGAGGCGGCCTCGATGTCGTGGAACACGTTGATCCCGCCGGCCAGCTCGGCGAGCTGGTCGAGGAAGCTGCCGCGCCCGATGACCACGGGCGGGTCGTGCCACACCACGAACGCCAGGCGGTGGCGGCGGGAGGCGGGGGGCGGGGGGGGCGGCGCGGCGCTCACGAGCGCCTCGAGCGCGCCGGCGATCGAATCCCCCGCCGCGGCGCGGTCCGTCAGACGCCCGAGCATCCGGGCGGCCCGCGCGATGTCCTCGAGCCGGTCCTGCTTCACCACGACAGCCGCGATGCCGAGCCGCTCGAGCTGCGCGGCGGCCGTTTCGTTCAGCGGCGAGCGGTACAGCACGACGAGATCGGGCCGCCGCGCGGCGATTGCCTCGATGTTGGGATTCAGGCCGTCGCCGACGACGGGGACACGCTCCGCCTCGGATGGAAACCGGCACCACGTCGTCCGGCCGATCACACGGTCTCCCGCCCCCAGGGCGAAGAGCAGCTCGGTGCTGGACGGCGCCAACGACACGATGCGGCGGGCGGGCCGGGCGAGGGTGACGTGCTGGTCCGCGTCGTCGCGGACAGCGATCGGTCCGGGGCGTGGGGCTTCCCGCGCGCAGGCGGCGAGCGCGAGGAGCAGGAGAGCGAGATGAGTGGCGACTTGATTAATCAAGTCGCCGCACCGCAGGCGCATAACACGAAGCCCACCCCCGGCGGAGCGGGGAGGGGCGAGCGACTGCGACGGACGCGCAGCGCCACCATCCCTCCCGCGAGGGACCTTCAGGTGGCGCGAATGGAGACGTCTCCTGGCTTCGGGCGTGCGGCTCGCCTTCCCGGTTTCCCAGTGGCGTTGAGCCGCTCCCCTCGATGAATCAAGGGGTACTTGTGGCGCCTTGATTAATCAAGGCACCACGCCCTACACAGTGGCGGGGCCGCGCCGGACTTGCACCGGCTTCCGTGAACCCCATTCGCTGGAACGACCGAATTCTACCGGCGGTGACCGAGCGTCGCAAGTTGGGGGACGGCGGCGCCCTGCGCCGCGCGTTCCAGCGCTTCGACGTACGCGGCTCAGCCCGGTGATGGAGTGACCGGGTGATCCGTGCGCCCGCGGCCCTAGCCCAGCCGCGCGTGGTGAGGCTTCAGCGCTGGCGAATGAGTTACGTCTCCTCGCGGCGGCCGATTGGCAAGCGACGGACTCGAATCCGGGCTTCCTCGAACACCGCGACACAGCCGCTCTCCAGCGGCTCGTGCAGGACGGTCAGATTCGCGAGCAGCAGCGCCGCCTGCTGCTCCGGGTGACGGGGCGTCGTCCGGCGAAACAGAATCACCGATGGCTTGCGCTCCCGCCGAAGTGCCACGATGGCGCCGAAATCCGCGTCGGCCGAAACGAGCACCCGGTCTTCCACGGCCGCGCGCTCGAAGATCTGGGGGTCCTCGGCAGCCGAGAGGGCGTACTCGCGTACGTGGACGGCGTCATGACCGGCGGCGCGAAGCCGTGCCGCGAGGTCCGGGGACAGCGCGTTGTCGATCAGGAACCTCACCGCACCGGGAGGACGGGCAGCTCCCGCTCCCGCACCGCCTCCGCGGCGTACCGCAGCGCCTCCGGGACGTCGTCCGGCTCGAGGTCCGGCAGAGCGCGGAGCACCTCGTCGGTAGACATTCCATCGGCGAGCATGCCGACTACGGTGGCGACGGGGATGCGGAGCCCGCGGATACACGGGACGCCGCCCATTTGGTTGGAATTCACCGTGATGCGTTCAAAGGCCATGGCGCCCGCCTCGCGTCCGGGGTCGGCTTGGAATCTAGCCACCGCCCCACCCGTGGGCGAGCCTGCTGAGCCCACCGCGGGCCGGCTCGCGAGCCAGGAGGCGCTGCCGGGCGTGAAGCCAATCAAAGACGGCATGAGCCCCCGGACCGCCCGGTTGCTCAAGCGGCGAACGAAAGTCGAAGAGCTCCCGCCTGCTGATGGGCGGAGCCGAGCGGACCGGTTCTCTTCTTTGCGAGAGGGCACCGTGCCCTGCGCGTACGTCGCCGCGAAGCAGCTTTGCGCGCAGCGGGCGTAGCTCTGGAGCGCGGGGTGCCAGGGGGTCGCGTCCACCAGGGGCGCGCCTGCGGTGATCGAGTACCACCCCGAGTCGCTCGTAGCCTCCGCCCATCCCTCAGCCGTGAGCGTGAGCCCGCCCGAGCCCGCGCTCGCCGAGTACGACGCCAGGATGGTGGTGGTGGCCCCGGCCGTGAGCGCCACGGTCGTCTGGGAGAGGCCGGTGCACGCGATCGTCCCCGTCGCGGTGCACGTGAGGTCGTAGGTGTCGTTGCTCGTCCCGCAGTTCCACACCGAGAACGTGTCGCTCTGGGCGCCCACGGTGCGGTTGACGGCCTTGGCATCGGGCGTCACCGCGACGCAGAAGGGTGCGCCGGGGCCGTCCTGGGCGGCTGCTGCCCGGGGGAGCAGCCCTGCCCCAACGAGCAGCGCCAGCATGCCCAGCCAGGGGAGCCGAGCGGGAATGCAACGCCGCGACCGGGTGACGACCAAGCAGCGAACGAACAGAGTGAGTGACTGCAAGCGCATGACCACGGGACGCTCCGGACCAGAGGACGCCCCATGCAAGGGCAGCTTGGGTGCCACCGGCGCTCGGCCGCCCGGCGCGCGGCGTCACAACAGGTTACGGGATTCGGGTGGAGCGCCGGTCAGGCCCGATTGTTCGAGATTGTTCAGAATTGTTCAAACAATTTCGAACAATCGAACAATTCCGGACTTCTTGGGCGAGGGACGGAGAGGGACGGAGAGGAAGACGGAGGAGGACGGAGAGAGACGGAGTCGTTCCTACCCTTCCCCCTTCCCTCTTCCCCCTTCCCCTGGCGATTTCCGCCGTAGCGCAACGACCAGCCCCGCGACGAGCGCCGCCGCCGCGAGCCCCACAACGATCGGGACCAGCTGCGCCGGGCTCGTGCGGCCGGCGGGGAGCAGGATGGCGACGACGGTCGCGGCCGCCAGGGAGTCGATGGCGTGGATCGCGAAGCGGCGACCCTCGAGATCCTGGACCCCGAGACTGACGAGCGGCGCCCCGGCGATCTGGGCCGCCGTGTCCTCGAGCAGCAGGCTGAGCCGCTGGGTGCCCGCATCGACCGCCACGTCGACGCGCCGCATTCCCGCGGGGAGCGTGTAGCCGTAGGCGATCTGCTTCGGCGCGCCAGGCGCCACGGGCGCGTACACCTCGACGCGGCCGCCGCGGCGCAGGACGGCGTCGGGCGACACATCGCCGGCCCCGGCCTGGAACTGGATCGCTCCGGCGGGCAGGCTGCCGCTCCACACCGGATGCACGGTGTCGGGCGCGATGCGGATCGTCGCCGCTGCGTTCTCGAGCTCGACGAGCTCGAGCACCGGCCGGGTGCCGTCCTCACGGACGTGAGCGACGGTGATGAGCCGGTGCACGAGTCGCAGCGGCGGGCCACTCGAGGTCGTGTCGTACACCACCATCGGACCGAAGACCAGGCGGCCGGCCCGCGGCCGCTGCAGCTCCGAGAAGTAGCCGATGCCGAGGTGGGTGATGCTGGCCTGGTAGACGGCTTCGGGGCTGGCGCTCGCGACGCGCAGGCGGTAGCGGCCGCGGGCGTCGGTGCGCGCCGAGTCCACGGGGCCCCCGGCGCCGCCCGGCTGGACCTCATGGAGGACGACCCAGGCACCGGCACGCCGCGCGCCGTCGGCGCGCGCCGTGGCGATGCGGCCGCTGGCCTCCACGCTCTGGCCGGAGAGCATTCCCACCGCCCCGACCACGGCCGCCCCCAGTGCGCCGCCGGTGGCGCGGATGCGCCAACTGACGACTGACAACTGACGACTGACAACTGCTATGGCGTGAACTTGCCGAAGTCCTCGGGGTCGAGGTTCTGCAGGTAGGTCTTGAGCGCGTCGGCGTCGAGCGGCCCGGGGGTCCCCGACGAAGCGGCGGCGCCTCCGGTATCGACCGAGGTGAGATCCAGGAGCTCTTCGCTGGTGAAGATCGGCGCCTTCAGGCGCAGCGCGAGGGCGATGGAGTCCGACGGGCGGGCATCGATCTGCACCACCTGGTCCCCGCGATAAATGTGCAGCTCGGCGAAGTAGGTGTTGTCCTGCACCCGCGTGATGATGACCTTTCGCAGCTCGGCGCCGAGCCCGACGATCACCTGCTTCAGGAGGTCGTGGGTGAGGGGCCGGGCGAACTTGACGCCGGCCAGCTCCATCGCGAAGGCGCTCGCCTCCGCCGGCCCGATCCAGATCGGCAGCACGCGCTCGCCCTGCTG
>CAZVSO010000088.1:0-11777 GCA_964629425.1 uncultured Gemmatimonadaceae bacterium | reverse complement strand
GCGGCACGGATCAAAGTAGGGGCCAGCTGCGCGCCGAGGTCCGCAACCCCGTGGGCACCGGGTACCGCGCCCCCGACGGGGAGAAGGATCTCCACGGGTTGCGGCTCCCCAACCTGGAAGACCCCGAGGACCTGATCAGCTCATGGAAGCAGACGCCGGCCCCGGCGTGCTTCGCCCCGATCTCGGGACACTGGGAGCCGAGACGCTCGTACGCGGGGAGCTACGACGAGCACTGGCAGCGCGAGCGCTCCCCATACCTGCCGCGTGACTTCGATCCCCGGTTCTTGCAACTCGCGCCGCCGGGGCTCGTGGCGCCGGAGTACTTGCGCGGCGGGGAGTGGGTCGAGGTACGCGGGGCAACGCCGTCCGGGCTACTCAGAGTCCAGCTGCCGCCCGTGGGAGTGAACGTGACCTACCTGCTGGACGGGGCGCCCGAGGTCCGACCGGCCAACCTGGACACCGTGCTCGTGCAGCCGGATGAGAGCCGCCTGATCCTGATCTGGCGCGCCATGCTGCGCTGCGACAAGAAGGCGCTGCGGGTGAACGAAGTGAGCGCCGCGTTGCTGCGGGCGGCCTAAGCCATGCCCAACGACGTGGTCGTGGTCGGTGTGGGCATGACTACCGCCGTGGGGCTGAGCGCGGCGGAGACGGCGGCGTCGGTCCGCTCGGCGACGATGCGGTTTACGGAAGCGAGCTTTCTCGACAAGCGGTTCGAGCCCTTCGTCCTCGCCGAGGTGCCGGAGGACGGGCTGCCGGAGCTCGCGGAGGGGCTCGGGGGCGTCGGGCTCACGAACCGCGAGAGCCGGATGATGCGGCTGGGCACCGTGGCGATTCGCGAGTGCTTGCGCGCCCTCCCCCGGGGCGAGCCGGCGCCGGCGCTTGCCCTTGCGCTGCCGGAGACGGAAACCACTCGGCCCTTGGACGGGAAGGCGTTTCTGCAGTGCTTCGCGCAGCAAACCGGGAGGGCGTTCGACGTCGGCACAAGCGATGCGTCACACCGCGGCCGGGCCGGCGGGCTCGTGGCGATCGATCAGGCCGCCGAGACCATCCGGGCGGGGCGGGCGAAGTTCATGCTTGCCGGCGGCATCGATACATTCAGGGACCTGTACGTCCTCGGCGCGCTCGACATGGAGAAGCGGGTCAAGTCGGCCGCCAACCTCGACGGCTTTATTCCCGGAGAAGGAGCCGGGTTCGTCCTGCTCGCAAACCGCGCGGCGGCTGCGGGGTTGCGGCCTCTCGCCGCAGTCTCTCGAGTTGCTCAAGCATTGGAGAACGGGCACCTTTACAGTGAGGAGCCGTACCGGGGCGAAGGACTTGCGACGGCGGTGGGTCAGCTCGTCCAGTCGGGCGAGGTCGCTGGTCCGTTCGGCGAGGTGTACTCGTCTATGAACGGAGAAGGACACTGGGCCAAGGAGTGGGGCGTGGCTTCCTTGCGGAACCGGGGCGCGTTCCAGTCGGAGCATGGGATGCACCATCCCGCCGACTGCTTCGGAGACACGGGGGCGGCGTGCGGCCCGCTGATGGTCGCGCTGGCGGCCGCCGGGATCAACGGCGGGTACCGGCGGAGCCCCGCCGTGGTGTACGGCTCGTCGGACCGCGGAGCCCGCGCCGTGCTGGCCGTCAGCGCGCCTTAGGAGCGCACACATGGGCCAGACCACCTTCGCCAACTTCCGCGGGATCGTCCACAAGGGGAGCGGTGGGATCAGCATCGTGTTCCCGGACGTGTGCAAGACGCCCGCTGCCCCAAGCCCCGTCCCGATCCCTTACCCCAACATCGGGCAGTCGTCTGACACCTCGCAGGGCCCGACGACGGTGAAGACCGACGGCCAGATGCCGATGGTAAAGGGAGCGAAGTACGCACGCTCTTCCGGCGACGAGCCCGGGACCTTGGGCGGAGTCGTCTCCGGCGTGAACATGAGCTTCTGCGAGTTCATGATGTACTCGTTCGACGTGAAGTTGGAGGCAAAGAACGTGTGCCGGATAGGAGATCCGTTGTTCCACAATAAGAAGAACATCATGGGATGAGGCCATCGCGCTCTGCCTCCGCCGGAGCGCCCAGCCAGAGGAGCACGAGTCGTGACTGACGTTGGTGAGCTCATCTCCCAGGCGCAGTTGGACGAGATTGAGGAAAAGTGTCACTTCAAAGAGGACAAGAAAGCCGGACCCAAGAGGGAACCGGAGAACATCGGTAACGACGACGAGGACTCGGTGCAGGCGATACAGAAAAATGACGGCGGCACGCTCGGCGTCAACGTCAAGGCGGGAGATCCGGGCGTCGCTGACGGCGGCCCTTATCCGCCAGGTGACTTTCTCTACAAGCACGAGGCCCAGGACTCGTATCGCGGTCGCAAGACCAGACTTCGCCTCGAGGCCTACGAAGAGGCCGACGCCGGCGACTTCCCCTTCACCGTCGCAGCGCACCACCTCATCCCAGGCAAAGCCTCGCTGTACAACGAGGAGGTTGGGTTGGTCAACTACCTCGAGGAGGGGGGCGAGGTCGAGTCCATTAGCGGCAACAAGTACACCATCAAGGGGCACATCGGTTACGACGTGAACGGCTCCCACAACGGAATCTGGTTGCCGGGGAACTACGCAATCCAGACTGAGCTTCCAAAGCGGAAGATAAAGGGGAAGGTGTACCCCGCGCGGGAGGGTACGACTCCGGTGGAGGGGACGAGTTGGTCGGAACTCGCGGTCGACTACGAGGAGTGGCAGTTCGCCTACGTCGCCGGGGCGTGCAAGGCCGCGAAGGGTCAGTTCCATGACTCGCACAAGAAGCCGTACAGCGAGTCGGTGAGTGAGAACCTTGCGAAGATAGCGACGGCGTTCGCCACCCACCTCGACTCCAAGTGCAGATTCTGCAAGCAGACGGAGATCCCACCGCCCTTCCGCATCAAGATGCGCCTGCACGCAGCCTCCAAGAAACTGCGAGGCTTCGTCCTCGGACCTCCCAGTGCGTGGAAGCAGCCCTGGTTCACGTCCCAGCGGTGGAGTCAGGAGTTCTTCTCAAGGGGGAAGATCACGAAGAAGTTTCTCCAAGCGTACAACGAGGCGGAGGAGACGCGTCCGGCCAGCGGACGGCGAGGAGGACGATGATCAGCCGCGACGAAACCTCAAGGATGGGGAAATGCCCTATTTCGTGATGCGGTGCCACGGAGTGTATCCGTCCATTGCCATCGCCAAGGGTCCCAAGATGAATGCTGCGCCGTGGTACCACGGAGGAAGACTGACGGCAGGTTTTCCGGAGCCCTTGGTGTACACGCTCGAGCCGGGCCCCGGCAATATCGACGTCATGTACAGCGGCATGAAATACCCCGTGATGCGAGATGATCTCGTGGAGGCGCTGCACTCGGTCGGCGTGGACAACCTGCAGCTATTCGCCGCGGTCCTCAAGGATCCTGCGACCGGCGCCGAGCACACGAACTACAAGGCGTTCAACATCGTCGGCGTCGTCGCCGCGGCGGACATGGGCAAGTCCGTGCTGATGGGCACCTCCGATTCGACCATGATCGACGTGGACTTCGAGAGCCTGGCCATCGACGAAAAGAAGGCGGCTCCATTCCGGATGTTCAGGCTGGCGGAAAGCGTAAACGCTATCATGGTCGACGATGTGGTGAAGAACGCAGTGGAGCGCCGAGGGATCCCGGGAATGGTGTTCTATGAACCGGAAGACTGGTCTGGATAGATGGACGGGGGCGGGAACGCGTCCTGCCCAGCGTGCCAACCCACGAACGAGAGGCCACCCTATGAGAGAGCAATCGCCTATGCCTGAACTCGCAACTCACGCCCCAACGATCTGCCGCGGACGAGTGGTCGTGGTGCACAATGACCGTTCGGTCATGGTGATCTGTGAGACCGAAGGCACCGACGAGTGCCTTTGTGACGTTCTCAACAGCGCCGAGGACGGTCGGATACTGCTCGCCGCAGATGACGAAGTGCTCGTCTGGATCCCGAGCGACCATGGCAAGCGCGGCGTCATCCTCGGCCGGATTGGACCAAGTCACGCTGCCGCGCCGAACGAGGCCCCCGACGAGATCGTAGTCGAGGCTCGCAAGAACCTCACCCTCCGCGTGGGCGACGGCTCCATCACCATCCGCGAGGACGGCAAGATCCTGATCAAGGGCAAGGATCTGGTCTCGCACGCCAAGCGCCTGAACCGCATCAAGGGAGGCGCCGTCCAGATCAACTGACGGCGCCCGGCGCCATGCCTTCACCCACCGCGACCTTCATCCCCGACATCCTCGAGGAGCATGTCGAGGAATTGGCGTTCCTGTGGGGACGACGGCGGACCGCGCTCCGCGACTCCGACTACACCCTGCGCGCCTTCGCCGACCTGGAGGAGCGGATTGCTGCCCACCTCCACGGTGTGATCGCCGTCGGCGAGCGGGCGCTCCCGCTCCTCGAGGACACGCTCGCCCAGGACGATCCGCTCGCCGTCTTCGCGGCGGCCTTCTCCCTGCTCCATTCGGGCGCCGACGCCGCCCGATCCCGCGTGCTCAATGCGTTCTCCCACGCCCAAGGCGAGCGCTTCACCGGTCTGCGCGATGCCCTGTGCCACGGCCCGCTGGATCCCGCCGCGCCACAGCTCGACGCACTGTTTCGCTCGGGCGCCGCGCCCGTCGCGATCGCCGCCGGCGAGGCTCTCGCGTTCCACGACGCGTTGCCGGCGTCCCGCGAGGAGCTGCAGCGCTTCCTGCGGCACGACGACGCCGTGGTGCGCGGGCACGCCTGGCGTTTGGTCGGCTATAGCGGCGCGTCGGTCGATCCCAAGAACTACGCGGCAGCGATGCGGGAACAGCCGGGGCCCACCAGACGGGCCGCCCTGCACGCCGGCGCCTGGTGCGGCGAACAGGGCATCCTCGCCGCCTGCCGCAAGCTCGCCACCGACGCGCCCGCCGAGAGCCTCGACGCCCTCGAGCTGCTCGCCATCCTCGGCGGGCCGGACGACCTGCCCCGGTTCCGAGCGTTGGGCGACGCCCGGGAGCTCGGACCCCTGCGCTTTCGGCTGCTCGGGGCTTTCGGTCACCCCGCGCTCATGGACCCCGTGCTCGCCGGCATCGCCGATCCCGATCCTGCGACCGCCGTGGCCGCGGGGGCCGCGTTCACCAAGATGACGGGTCAGGACGTGGCGTCCGACCGCCGGTCCAAGCTGCCGCCCGTGGGGGGCGGCGAACCCGACGAGTTCGAGGCTGAGTTCCAGGAAGAGGTGACGCTGCCCGACCCGGAGCTCGCGCGCCGCCTCTGGGAGCGCGTGCAGCCCTGGGCTCGCGCCGGCCGTCTCTGCCGCGGCCTCGACGTGAACACGCCGCTCACGCGCGAGGCGTTCGCGGCGCTCGAGATGGAATCGCGCTGGGAGATCTCGCTGCGAGCGAGGTTCTCGGGAACCTGGAGCGGGACGCCCCTCAAGCTGGAGCGGTTCCCGCAACGCACGCCGTAACCCGCCGGGTTGGTACGCGAGGAGGCTCATGATGGCTCAAGGACCGAGAAGCAGGCGTGGCGGGCCCACGGGGCTCGGTTTCGACGAGAAGAGCCAACTCCCGAGCTGGTACAGACTGGCACGGTGGGACCAATCACCGGGCGCGCCGCGGCTGCTCGTGGCGCAAATCTTCTTCGCGACGGCCAGCAGCCGCGTTGACCCGGACGATCGCGCGGTGCTCGCGCACCTAGCCCGCGACTACCGAGAGACGGCTATCGTCGGACGCCGCGTGAGGCTCGTGTTCGAGGGCTATGCGGACGTCCGGGGCACGGAAGTTTTCAACGATGGGCTCTCCCGCGCCCGCGCCGAGGCCGTGCGCAATGAGGTTACTCGCCTGCTCGCTCAAGTCGGCGGCTTGGCCGCATCGATGGAAGCGTTCGGCGAGCGATTCGCCCGCGACAGCTTAGCCGAGAGCCGCCGGGTTGACGTGTACGAGGTCACGCCGTGGACCGAGCCCTCAGCTGACGAGTCGCAGTATTCGCTCAAGTACCTCAAAGAGAACCAGCAGCTGTTCCGGCTCCCGATTTTCGAGCGCTGGCACCCGCAGTGGCCGCTGTGGCGTCCACTGCGGCACGTGCTCAAGATGTACGAGCAGAAGGAGCACATCCACGGAGGGGACGAGCTGGTGATCCCCCTGCAGCCGGGCGATTTGGACCAGATGACAGCCCTGTTGAAACGGATCTGCCCTGATGTAATGCGGCGCATCGAGAGCGGGCAGGCGGGGGGAGCCAGCGAACGGGCGCTCCGCCAGGCCCTCTTTGTGGAGTACCGGAAGGCGTACCCGACGGCGCACGAGGCGGCCGAGCGCGAGTGGCAGCAGTCGGGGATCAAGAACTTCGCCGAGTTTCTGGCGGACAGGCTGGGAATGCTCAAGCCCCCAGCCCCGCGATCGTAGCCGGGCCTAGGAAGGGGGACGGTGGCCGCACCGGGGATCGGGGGCAGGACCTGACAGCGTGACGGGCGCTGGGGACGCGCGTTGAGAGTCCCAGCTCCGTATGGCGAAATTGATCCCTCGGATACGGTCCTCGGTGCAGAGGCGATGACCCGGGCAGCGGCGAACCCGACGAGTTCGAGGGCGAGTTCCAGGAGGAGGTGACGCTGCCCGATCCGGAGCTCGCCCGCCGCTTGTGGGAACGGGTGCAGCCCTGGGCTCGCGCCGGCCGGCTCTGCCGGGGCCTCGACGTGAGCACGCCGCTCACGCGCGAAGCGTTCGCGGCGCTCGACATGGAATCGCGCTGGGAGGTGTGCATGCGCGCCCGGTTTTCGGGCGCCTGGTCGGGCTCGCCGCTGCAACTCGAGCGATTCCCGCAGGGGCGACAGAGCGAGGAGGCTGAGCTATGACGACGTTCTACAATAGCGACTACTGGGCTGCATCCCCCCAGGAGCGCATGAGACGCGCGCAACCTGAGACACTGCCAACCGCGGGAGCGATCCTATGACGTGGGCGACCTTCGATCAGCTCTGGGACGGAGCAAGCATGGCGCGCGTGGAGATCAGTGACCTGCTCCACTCCGAATGGAGGAACCCCGGCCAGGCCGTCCGCTTCATGAACCGTGCGTTTGAGCTGTATCATGACGCCATCCGGTCCATCATGCGGTGTCCCAGTATGGAGCAGCGAACCGAAATGGAGCGAAGACTGCGGAGCGCGGCAACCCACGGATGGGGGCGGGGTGTTTCGGACCTGCGACAGAGCTTCCAGCACCTCGCCAGCCAGTCTGGTGGTTGGAGCGATCGGGACACCTCGGTCTACAACGGGGGGTCACACAAGACCTTCACCCAAGTGGTCACCGCGCCCACCGGCCCGGTGAACTTCATGAATGCGGTGGACCTCGACATGGCCTCGTTGAGACAGAGGGCGGACTGGTTCGTTCGGTGGACGGGCTCGCTCGCTGACACCATCCAGGCAGGGGAGTGGGGCGGGCTCGCCGACACGGCAAGCGAGTTCGGCGAGTGGACTGGGTACGCGAGCGGTTTGCTGTGGTTCGGATCGGAGATCCCGGTGGTGGGAACCGCGCACGAGGCACTCGGTCGGGTCAGCACCTATGCGTCGCTGGTGGACCGGATTCGCGGTGCAGTTAGCACGCTCGCCGGCCTGAGGGATGCCGGCGTTGACCACCGCAGCGCTACGGCGCTGACCGCCATGGGAGTGATCGCCGAGGGCCTGCCCATCCTCGGCGGGATCTATGGCGAGGCGATGCGAGCACTCCCTGACCTCGTCAGGCGGTACCGGGCAGACTTCGACAGTCGGATTCGCCGTGTGGAGTCGGTGTTCCGGGACGCTGGGTACATGTCCGAGCGCCGCGGCCTGCTGTAGTCGTTGACTGGTGGAAGCGGGGGTGGAGCGGGGTCCGGACGCGGTGCTTGACGCATGGAGCGCGGCTGCGGGACGCGCGTCGCCCATCGAGGCTGCGAACACACCCGCGGGTTCAGTGGCCGGGCCCGGTCAGTCTCCGTCGCAGTTGCTCGTCCGTCATGAACGGGAACCACGCCCACAGGTCGGAGTTCCGGAGCGCGCGCACCCAGGCGCGCCAGAGAGGATCGGACGGCGCTACGACCCACTGCCCACCCGGAAAGCGGCGCACGTAGGGTCGCTGGTACGCGTGACCGGGTCCCTCGTGACCGTAGACTGTCACCGGCTGTCCGCGGAGCTGGTCTGCCAGTCGCTCTGCGAAGCCGCCCCGTCCCCCCGCGGAACAGGCGTAGAACACGACGCGTGTGCCTCTCGCAGGGTCCACCCTCCGACGGATGGCGTCCGCGAAATCGGACGCCTGAGCCACGCCGAGCCCTGCCGACGACAGCCGATCCAGTAATCCATGCCCGAAATAGGCGACCACCGCCAGCGGGCCATTGGCGTGCATCACCCCCTCGATCAGCTGCTTGCGGGCCTCATATCGATCATGATTGGTGGTGGATGTTCGCGAACATCGTCGCCCCGGGTTGGAACACGTGACGCACGTCGCCAGGCCTGTTCTGGCTGGCATGGGTTGGGCGGAAGATGATGCCGCTACGCTCCGCCGGCAGGTATTCAATGGGCGCGAGACGAGAGCCGATTCCTCCCACCATCTCCGGATCCTCCTTTGACGGCGTGCGGCCGCTGCGTTGAGCCGGTGATTCGACCAGCCCCGGCCTTGGCCGTTTACCGCGCGGTTACGAACTGCGACGTGACCAGGCCCCTCATGACTTCGCCGGTTTCATCCCTCGTGCGGCGTGATCGATCAGCGTTGCGTCACCGAGCTGTCCCCAGTCGTTGTGTCCCCAGCAGACGGCGCTTCCCGCGGTCGAAATTCCGCACGAGTGGAGGCCGCCGGCGTCAACGAGCGCGAACGCGAGGTCGCCCGGGACCCCGGCGGGAGCGGCGCGATCGGGGTCGACGCTCGCGCTCCCCACCTGACCCCAGCGGTTGTACCCCCAACAGTGCGCCGTGCTGTTGGGGGCGACGCCGCACGTGTGGCCGTCGCCGCTGCTGATCGAGGCCAACACAAGCACGGGTTCGTCCTCACCGCAGGCCCGTGGGGCCAGTATCAGCACGAACACCGCGAGCACCCGCCCCATGAACACCGACGTCCTCCATGACGGCATCTCGGGCTCCCGGTTCACGGGGTTTCGCAACCCCAGTCCGAGTCGGCCATGCCAATCCGACGTGTCCGCATCATGGCTGCCTCCCCCTTCATGCGGACGCGGTCCGAGCACTTGATTCTTCACGGTGTGGGCGGACTGTCAAGCTGTCCTCAGACGGGGTTGCAGGGACGCGCGCGCTTGCAGGGTCCGCAGCGGCGCGCCATGTTTGCGCGCCACTACCTCCATCCGGAGCCGCCCATGACCAGCCGTCGGTCGTTTCCCTGGTGCATCGCCGCAGGTGCCGCGCTCGCCATCGTCGCCGCCGCGCCCGCGGCCGCTCAGACCCGCGTCGAGCTGATCCCGTTTATTGGGAGCTACTACGCGTTGTCCAACACAGGGCTGGCCGATCCGGGCGACCCGTCGAAGACGGAGCGCCACGAGAACCAGCCCGCCTTTGGTGCCGCTCTGCTCGTGCGCGTGAGTCAGACCCTAGCGTTCGAGGGGACCTTCGCCTATGCACCGAGCGGCACGAACATCACGTCGGACAGCACGACCCTAAACCGCGACTTCGCGGGCACGGTCCTCCTCGCGGGCGCGCGCGCCCGCTTCTGGTTGCCGCGCACGAATTTCTACGTTCTGGCGGGGGCGGGTATGGTCAGCCGCGGCGGCGAGGCGTGGGACTTCGCGAACCTCACCGAACTCACGAGCATCGCGGGCGTGGCCGGCTTCGGCGTGCAGGCCGAGGTGAGTCCTACCGTGCGCATGGACTTCAAGATCGAGGTGCAGGTCTATTCGTTCGATCCCGACGGAGAGGGGACGGCGGCGAATTACGACTCAAAGACCATGCCCGACATCCTCGCCACCGTGGGGATCCCCATCAAGCTCATGGGGCGCTGACCGCCACTCCGCCCACTGCTCGGTCGCAGGGATGGTGTGGGGCCGCCTGGCTGATGCGAGCTAGTGCGGCCCGAGGCTCGCGGCGGCCCCCGGGACGTACTCCAGAATGAGCGCCCGGATCGCCAGGTCCATGTCAAGCGTGTGCCGCAGCGCCCGCCCTCGACGCGCCCGTCCGGGTGGAAAACGAGCAGGTACTCCGGCCCCATCTCGCGCACGTACTGGGCCTCGGTGCCGTGCATGATTCGCTCGCTCTGGAACAGCCGATTGAGCTGCTGGCTGATCGCCTGGGTGTACAGGTTGGCGCGACTGGCGCCGCCAGCCATGGATCCGAAGGTCTGGTAGTGATCGAACCGCTCGGTGTCGATGACGGCCGCGACGTCATAGTCCGACGTGATCGGCAAGCGTCGCTCCGGGTGGATCACCAGGCCGTCGAGCGCCGACCGGCTCGCCAGGGCGGATACTTCGCGCAGCCACGGGTGGCTGTGCATGCTGAACCGCGAATCGGGGAAGGGTCCCCCGCCCTCGAGCCGGGCGACGAACTCTCCCGACCTCCGCGCGACGCTCTCCAGCAGCGGGTAACTCGCGCGCCGGGCCTCGGCCCGCTCGGCGGGTCCCGTGGCGAACAGCAGGCCCACCGCGGGATCGACCTTGCACAGCTTGAAGTCAATGGGCTTTGCGGGAAAGCCCTGCTCGATCCATTGCACCGAGGCCGGCTTCCCGGCCCGGATGCACAGAACGTAGCGCCGAACCCGTGCATACTGCGCCAGGATCACCCAGTGACGGACGGTCACGCCGCAGCGCGGAGCATCGTCCGTAGAGAGGCGCTGCGTCGCGCCCATCGCGTCAGTTCCCCGCAGCGCCGCGCGCAGCGACCGGGAGCGGGCGGTTGGTCTGCGTGCCGTCGCCCAGCTGGCCCTGCTGGTTCGCGCCCCAGCACTGGGCCTCGCCGGCGGTAGTGACCCCGCAGGTGTGCGCCCCACCGGCGCTGATCGCCGTGAACCGCGTGGCCCCGCCGATGGCCAGCGGCTGCGTGCTGCCCGCCGTCCCCCCCGTGCCGAGCTGGCCTGAATCGTTCCGTCCCCAACAGTAGGCCTGGCCCGCGGTGGTCAGGGCGCAGGTGTGCGCGCCCCCCGCTGTGATGGCGACGAGGCGCAGGCTCGGGGCAATCGCCACCGGGCGGAACCGATCCTCGGTGGAGCCATCCCCGACCTGCCCGGACTCGTTGCCGCCCCAGCAGAATACCGTGCCGGCGCCGGCCAGCCCGCAGGTGTGCGTGCTACCCGCCGAGAACGCGCGGAACTTGAGGCCGCCCGCCACGGCGGTGGGCAACCGCACCGAGCCCCGCAGCTGACCGCTGCCCACCGCGCCTTCCCAGTTGCTGCCCCAGCAGTACGCCGCTCCCGCGACGTCCAGCCCGCAGGAGTGCTGCCCGCCGGCGACCAGGGTGTCGAACGCGATCTTCGCCGCCACGGCGCGCGGCTCGCGGGTGCTCTCCTGGGAGCCGTTGCCCAGCTGCCCGCGCTCGTTGCTTCCCCAGCACACCACCGCCCCGCCACGCCGCAGCCCGCACGTGTGCTTCGCGGCGGCCGCCAGCATGCGGTAGTCGCTGCCGAGCTTGGTGCCGAGCCGGCCGTCGTCCGAGTTGCCCCAACACTCGACCGCGCCCGCCCTCGTGAGCCCGCAGGCGTGGGCAGCGCCGGTGCTGACCGATACGTAAGGCCCTCCGGTCCGTCGGACGGGAACCGGGCTCGCCGCCGGGCCGCCGGCCGCGACCTGCCCGCGGTCGTTCAGGCCCCAGCAGAAGGCGTCGCCCGCTGGTGACACGCCGCAGGTGAGCCGGCCGCCG
>CAZVSO010000087.1:0-11841 GCA_964629425.1 uncultured Gemmatimonadaceae bacterium | reverse complement strand
TGGTGCCCGGGCTGCGGGGACTACGCGATCCTCAAGGCCATGCAGCGCGTGCTCGCCGACATCGGTGCGCGCCCCGAGCGCACGGTGTTCGTGTCGGGCATCGGCTGCGCGGCACGGTTCCCGTACTACGTCTCCACGTACGGATTCCACTCGATCCACGGCCGCGCGCCCGCGATCGCCACAGGCGTCAAGCTCGCGAACCCCGAGCTCGACGTCTGGGTGATCACGGGCGACGGCGACGCCCTGAGCATCGGCGGCAACCACACGCTCCACGTGCTGCGCCGCAACGTGGATCTCCAAATCGTGCTGTTCAACAACGAGATCTACGGCCTCACCAAAGGTCAATACTCGCCCACGTCCCGACGCGGCACGCGCTCGCCCTCGACGCCGCAGGGATCGGTGGAAGCACCGGTGTCGCCGTGCGGCTTCGCGCTGGGCGCGGGCGCCCGGTTCGTGGCGCGGTCCGTGGACACGCTCCAGGCGCACCTCGTGGAGACGCTGAAACGCGCGCACGCGCACCGCGGGGCCTCGTTCGTCGAGGTGTACCAGAACTGCGTCGTGTACAACGACGGCGTGTTCGCCGAGGTCACCGAGAAGGACGTCGCGCCCGACCGCCAGCTCCACGTCCAGCACGGGCAGCCGTTGCTCTTCGGCGCCGACCGCCGGCGCGGCCTGCGCCTGAAGCCGGGCAGCCTTGCGGTCGAGGTCGTGACGATCGGGGAGCACGGGATCACCGGGGACGACGTCCTGCGGCACGACGAGACCAACCGGACGCTCGCGGCGCTGCTCGCGTCGCTCGAGCCGCCCGACTTCCCGGCGGCGTTCGGCGTGCTGTATTGCGATCCCGCACCCACCTACGAAGCCGACGTGTATGCCCAGGTGGCCGCGGCGCGCGGGGCGGGAGCGCGCCCCGACCTGGGCGCGCTGTTGCGCGCGGGCCACACGTGGACGGTGGAGGCGCCCGCCTAGTCCCCGCTCAGCTTCCCGCCAGGCGCCGGTACGCGGACAGATGCCGCAGCGCCGCCGCGCGCTTGCCGGTCTTCTCGTACAGCCGCGAAAGATTGAAGTGGGCGTCGGCCAGCCCGGGGTCGGCCGCGAGCGCGGCGCGGTAGGCATCGATCGCGTCGCCCCGGCGGCCCAGGTCCTCCAGCGCGATGCCGAGATCGAACGCGGCCGTCGCGTGCTCGGGATTGTCCCGCAACGCCAGACGGTAGTGCCGCTCCGCCTCCGCGACGAGCCCCTGCTCCTGGAGGAGACGGCCCAGGTTCACGTGGGCGTCCGCGTGGTGCGCTTCGAGCTCCAGCGCCCTGCGGTAGGCGTCCCGCGCCTCGGTCGGGTCCACCGCCTCCATCTCGAGCCCCAGCGCGTACCAGTCCTCGGCGTCGAGGTCCTCCTCGACCCGGCGCGCCGCCTGCGCCCGCCGCCGCGCCAGGGGTGCAGCCCGGTGCGCCAGCTCGGACACCGCGAAGTCGAGGTGCAGCTGCCCGGATTCCGGGTTCCAGGCCGTCACCCCGTCGCGCACCAGGATCCGGTCGCCTTCCGCCGCGATCCGCACCTCGGCGAGTGACCGGCCCCGCGGCAGCTGGTGTCGCAAGCGGCGCAACCCGCGGCGGATGCGCCGGGTCGGGATGCGCGCCGCCACCAGCCCCTTCGCGGTTCTCAGGATGACGAGGTCCTGGAAGGTGAACCGCAGCTCGCCGCTTGGCGCCCGCGCGGGCGTAAGAAAACCGTCGCGGGTGAAAGCTCGCACCTGCGCGACGGTCAGTCCCAACAGCTTCGCGACCTCCCGGGTGGTGTACCCCGTCATGCGCGGTCGCTATCCCTTCGCGCCTCCTACCTTGCGCTTCGGCGCGGCGGCGGCCGCTTTGGCCGACGCCCCCCGGTGCTCCACGCGCTTCGCCGGCTTGCGCTCGGCTCCCTTCGTCCCGCCTTTCGCGAGACTCGCCTTCAGCGCCTCCATCAGGTCGATGATCTGCGTCTTCGGGGCCTGCTCGGGTTCCTCGGTGATCTCCTGCCCGTCCACCTTGCGCTGGATCTGCTCGAGGACGCGCTTGCGGACGTTGTCCTCGTAGACCTCGGGGCGGAACTCGGGGGACGCCGCCTGCTCGATCAGCTGCACCGCAAGATCCAGCTCGGCCTTTTTCACGTCGCTCTTGCCGATGGGGACCTCGGCGATCGACTTGACCTCGTTGGCGTACCGCAGCTGCTCCATCACCAGCCCGCCGTCCATCGGGCGGACCGAGACGAGGTACTGCTTGCCCCGCGCCGCATACTGGCCGACGGCTACCCGGCCGGTTTTCTTCAGGGCTTCGCTCAGCAGGCGGTAGGCGCGCTCGCCCCCCTTGTCGGGGCCGAGGAAATAGCAGCGGTCGAGATAGAGGCGGCTCACCTGTGCGGCCTCCACGAACTCGGTGATGTCGATCGACGCGGTCGCCTTCTCCTCCAGCGTCTTGAGCTCCTCGCCTGTGAACAGCACGTACTGGCCCTTGGCGAATTCGTAGCCCTTGACCATGTCGTCCTTCTCGACCTTCTCGCCCTCCTTGGAGCAGACATATTGCTGCTTCAGGCGGGAGCCGCATTTCTTGTGCAGCCAGTTGAACGACACGGCGGCGGAGGATTCGCCGGTGGAGTACAGCTGGATCGGGACCGAGACGAGCCCGAACGAGACGGTGGCGGAGCCGATTGCATGGGCGCTCATATGAGCCGTACTATAAGGGAACCGCGCCCATGCCCGCAAGAAAGCGCTCGAACCCAGACTCCTTAAGCGCCTATCGCGCCAAGCGTTCGGTGGAGGGGACTCCCGAACCCGCCGGCGTGGTCGCTCCCGAGCCCGCGGCCCCCGGGGCGGGCCGTTTCATCGTGCATAAGCATGCCGCCCGGCGGCTGCACTACGACCTGCGGCTCGAGATGGAAGGAGTGCTCAAGTCCTGGGCGGTGCCCAAGGGGCCCTCCCGCAATCCGGCGGACAAGCGCCTCGCGGTCCACGTCGAGGACCATCCCATCGAGTACGGTGACTTCGAGGGCAAGATCCCCGAGGGCAACTATGGCGCCGGTGCCGTGATCGTGTGGGACCGGGGCACCTGGGTGCCGCTCGAGGACCCAGTCGAGGGACTCAAGAAGGGCAAGCTGCTGTTCGATCTGCGCGGCTACAAGCTGCGCGGCCGCTGGACGCTGGTGAAGATCAAGAAGGGTGTGAAGGACTGGCTCCTCATCAAGGAACGAGACGGCTACGTCAGCAGCGACGGTGAGACGTTCGAGCAAGGCTCGGTGCTCTCGGGGCTCACGGTGGAGGAGCTGCGGGACGACACGGGTCCCGCCGCGCGGATCCGCGCCGAGCTGAAGCGGCTGGACCCACCCCGGCGCGTGGTGCGCGCCGAGGACGTGGAGCCGATGCTCGCCGCAACCAGGGAACGCCCCTTCTCGCGCCCCGGCTGGCTGTTCGAGGTCAAGCTCGACGGCTACCGCATGCGGGTGGCGCGGGAGCACGGCCGGTCGCGGCTGCTCACCCGCAACGGCCGCGACGCCAGCCCCGCGTTCCCCGAGCTGGCGCGCGCCGTCGAGGCCCTGCCGTTCGAGGATCTGCTGATGGACGGCGAGCTCGTGGTGCTCGACGAGTCCGGCCGCCCCAGCTTCCAGCGGCTCCAGAACCGCGCGCGGCTCTCGCGGGTGCCGGACATCCGCCACGCGGCGGTGGAGAACGCGGCCACGCTGTACCTCTTTGACCTGCTCGCCGTGGACGGCCACGACCTGCGGCCGCTGCCGCTCGCGCGGCGCGAGGCGCTGCTCGCCGAGCTGCTGCCCCGGGCCGGCCCGCTACGCTACTCGGAGCACTTCGCCGAGCAGGGCGAGGAGCTCTATGAGCAGGTAGTGCGCCTCGGCCTCGAGGGGATCGTGGCGAAAAAGGCCGACGCCCCGTACCGCTCGGGCCGCTCCGAGCACTGGCTCAAGATCCGCGCCGATCGCACGGACGACTTCGTCGTCGTGGGGTACACGGCACCCCGGGGCTCGCGTGGCGGCTTCGGCGCCCTGCACGTGGCCGACTACGTGGACGGCCGCCTCACGTACGCGGGCCGCGCCGGCTCGGGCTTCACCGCAGCCCAGCTCCAGGAGGTGGCCGCGACGCTCGAGCGTGACCGCCGCGCCGATCCTCCGTGCGCGGGCCCCGTGCCAGCGGACAAGAGTCACACCTGGGTCGAGCCGACGCTGGTGTGCGAGGTGCGGTACAAGGAGTGGACCGAGGAAGGACTGCTGCGGCAGCCGGTGTTTCTCCGCTTTCGGGACGACAAGCGGCCGGAGGAGTGTGTGAGGCGGGGACGGGGGACGGGGGACGAGGGACGGGTAGAGACGGACCTCGATGTGCCCACCCCTCCCCCGTCCCTCGTCCCCCCTCCCGCCGAGGTCCAGTTCTCCAATCTTGAGAAGACGTTCTGGCCCGACGAGCGCTACACCAAGGGCGACCTGATCGAGTACTACCGGGCCGTTTCTCCCTGGCTCCTCGAGTATCTGCGCGAGCGGCCACTGGTCATGACGCGGTACCCGGACGGGATCACCGGCAAATCGTTCTTTCAGAAGGACGCCCCGGGCTTCGCCCCGGCCTGGCTGCGCACCGAGCGGGTGTGGAGCGCGGACACGCAGCGCGAGATCGACTACTTCGTCTGCGACAGCGAGGCCGCGCTGCTCTACGTGATCAACCTCGGGACGATCCCGCTCCACGTGTGGGCCAGCCGGGTGGGCTCGCTCGAGCGCCCCGACTGGTGCATCCTCGACCTCGACCCCAAGGGCGCCCCGCTCGCCGACGTCGTGACCGTGGCGCGAGCGGTCCGCGAGCTGTGCCGGACGATCGAGCTGCCGTGCTTCATCAAGACGAGCGGTTCGTCAGGGCTGCACGTCCTGCTGCCGCTGGGCCGGCAGTGCACCCACGAGCAGTCCCGCTCGCTCGGCGGGCTGCTGGCGCGTATCGTGGCGCGCGAGCTGCCGGACATCGCGACGGTCACGCGCCAGGTCGGCAAGCGGGGCGGCCGGGTGTACGTGGACTACGTGCAAAACGGCCACGGTAAGCTCCTCGTCGCCCCGTTCAGCGCCCGGCCGCTCCCCGGCGCGCCGGTGTCCGCGCCGTTGCACTGGCGCGAGGTCACGCCGAAGCTCGACATTCGAACTTTCACCATCAAGACGATGCCCGCGCGCATGCAGAAGATGAAGGAGGATCCCCTGCGCCCCGTGCTCGACGAGCAGCCCGACCTGGTGGCGGTGCTGGAGCGGCTGCAGAAGAGGCTCGGGTAGCTAACCCCGGGGCGGCGCCCCGGGGGAATCCAGGAGACCACCATGGCCGAGACCGAGCAGACCGCCCTCGATGTCGTCGTCGGCGAGACCGTGGGCCGAGTGTCGGCCCTGCTCGCCCGACCCACCGGCGCCCGCGGGCTCTACGTGCTGGCGCACGGCGCGGGCGCGGGGATGCGGCACCCCTTCCTCGAAGCGGTGGCGCGGGCGCTCGCCGATCGGCAGATCGCCACCCTCCGGTATCAGTTCCCGTACATCGAGCGGCGGGAGGGGCGTCCCAACCCGCCGGGCGTGCTCGAAGCGACGGTCCGCGCGGCCGTGCGCGCCGCGGCGGCCGCGGCGCCCGGCCTCCCGCTCGTCGCGGGCGGCAAGTCGCTGGGCGGCCGCATGACATCGAGCGCCGCGGCGAGGCAGCCGCTCGACGGGGTGCAGGGTCTCGTGTTCCTCGGCTTCCCGCTTCATCCCCCGAAGCGCCCCTCGAGCGAGCGGGCGGAGCATCTGGACCGGGTGTCCCTCCCGATGCTGTTTCTTCAGGGCACGCGCGACGATCTGGCCGACCTGTCGCTGCTCGAGCCCGTGTGCCGCCGCCTCGGCCCGCGCGCTACGTTGCACGTGGTCGAGGGCGCCGACCACTCGTTCCGCGTGCTCAAGCGCTCCGGACGCACGGATGCACAGGTGCTGGACGAGCTGACGGGCGCGGTGGCGGGTTGGCTCAGCGCACTGGAGCCCGCCCGGGTGGGCTAACCCCGGAGCGGCGCCCCAGGGCTTACGGGCGCCAACACCGGTCCCGGGGTGGGTTAACCCCGGGGCGGCGCCCCGGGGTTCACGGGCGTCATGCCCCGTGGTTTCCTGGAGGAGGACACATGCCTAGCTACTGGATCCTGAAAACCGAGCCGAGCGCCTACAGTTACGCGCAGCTCGCGCGCGACCGCAAGACCACCTGGGACGGCGTCAAGAACCCGCTGGCGCTGAAGCACCTCCGTGCCATGCAGCCGGGCGACGAGGTCCTCATCTACCACACGGCTGACGAGAGGCAGTGCGTCGGGCGGGCGCGGGTCACGTCGGCCTCCTACCCGGACCCCAAGCGCCGGGACCCGAAGCTCGCGGTCGTCGACCTCGAGGCCGGGGCGCCGCTCGCCCGGCCGGTGACGCTGGCCGAGATCAAGGCCGACCAATCGTTCGGCTCGCTCCCCTTGGTCCGGATGCCGCGCCTCTCGGTGGTGCCGGTCACGCTGGCGCAATGGAAACGGCTGCTCGAGTTGGCGGGGTAGCATGATCGACACCGCATTCCTCGTTTCGGCCGCCCACCGCGCCCAGGACCAGTGTAACTTCGATCTCACGAGCTGTCCCATTCCACGGCAAGGATGCCATCATGGGCAAGGGTGACCAGCGCAGCAAGCGGGGCAAGATCCACCGCGGAACCCACGGCAATACGCGCCGGCGGGCGAAGGAGAAAGCGAAGAAGAAGCGCCGGGTCGCGGGCCGGACGGACACCGGCGAGTCCGGGCAGAGCGCCTAGCTGCCTAGGCGGGCTGCTTCAGCTTGGCGAGGTACTGGCTGCGCAGGTTGGCGACTTTGGGCGCGATCACCAGCCGGCAGTAGGGCTGGCTCGCGTTGCGCCGGTAGTACTCCTGGTGGTAGCGCTCCGCGGGATGGAACGCGGTGAACGGGGCGACCTCGGTCACGATCGGGTCGTCCCAGACTTTGGCGGCTCCGAGGTCCGCGATCACCTGCTCGGCCGTGGCGCGCTGCGCGGGGCTGTGGTAGAAAACCACCGAGCGGTACTGGGTGCCGGCGTCCGGGCCCTGCCGGTTGAGGGTGGTGGGGTCGTGAATCGTGAAGAACACCTCCAGCAAGTCCTTGAAGGTGATCACCGCGGGGTCGAAGGTGAGCTGCACGACCTCGGCATGGCCGGTGGTGCCCGTGCACACCGCCTCATAGCCGGGGTCGGGCACGTGGCCGCCGGCGTAGCCCGAGACCACCTGGGTCACACCGCGCAGCTGCTCGACCACGGCCTCGAGGCACCAGAAGCAGCCACCGCCCAGGGTGGCGAGCTCGGTCATGGTGTCAAGGTTGTGCCCCTCGAGGGCACTCTGCAACTGTCGGCGCGCTTGGGGGAGGGGACGATGAGAAAGGGGACCCGAGCCGCCGCCCTACTGGCCGCGACCGTGATTCTCCCGGTCTGGGGCCGGTGTGAGGGACAGGCCGTCGGGGGTGGGGCCCTCGGCCTCTATTCGGGCGCCATGCTCGGTACCGTCGGCACGCTCATCCCCTGCGCGCAGAGCAGCCTAGGTACGCCCTGCCTCTGGATCGGCTCCTCCCTCGGCGCAACCGTCGGCTTGGTGAGCGGTGCCGCCCTTGGCGCCGCCGACCCGGAGCGGCTCAGCGACCTCGCGGCTTCAGCAGGAATCGGCGTGGCGGTCGGGGTGGCGGCGGGACTGGCGCTCGTGCCGATCGCACAGCGCGTCGGTTGGAAGGACGTGGCCACGCTCGGGCTTCTGGGGGGCGCCGTGGGCGCATCGCCGGCGGGCGCCGGTATCGGCCTCGCGGCGGGCGGTGCCGGCGGCCTCGTGCTTCACTGGCTCGCGCCCGAGTCGGTTCGCCTCCCCGAGGTCCTCGCCCTCGCGGCGGGCGGTATGGCGGTCGGTGCGCTCGCGGGATGGGTGGTCGAGGCCCACCGATCGCCCGGCGACGGGGCCGCCGCCCTCGTGGTGTGGCAAGTGTCGTTCTGATGCGCTGCCGCGCGGCGGCCGCCCTCGGGCTGCTGCTGGCGGCCTGCATGCCGCCCTACCGGGCCACGGCGGTGCGCCCCGAAGGCCGCACCTGTCCCTCGCAGGCCGCGGCGTGGCTCAGCTGGCACTTCCCGGCGACCGCATCCGACCAGCGGGACCTCGATGCATGGTGCCGCGCCGTCGGTCCCCCGGTCGTGGACTCTGTGCCCAGCGCGAGTTTCGGGCCGGTGCGCGAAGGAGACTCTCTGGCGGTCGTCGTGTTCAACGCCGACGCCGGCGCGGCCGACGTCCTGGCGCTCCTGCGCGACGAGCTGCACCTCGACTGCGCGGGCTCGGCGGCGGTGCGGGGTTCCGGCTCGCCGCCCTTCGTCCTCCTGCTGCAGGAGGCGCTGCGGCGCTCGGTCGACATTCCGGATGTCCCCAAAGGATGGGCGACGCCGCCGCCGGTGGGCGAACGCCCGCGCCCCGGACCGCGGCTCGACGTCGTGGAGGTGGCGCGGCGCTGCGGACTGGCCTTCGTCTACGTGCCGGGTGCGCGGAACGGCTACGCTCCGCGCGACGGGTTGCGGGAGGACAAGGGAGTGGCCATCCTGGCGTCGGTGCCGCTGTCGGATTTCGTCGCGATCGAGCTCCCGTATGAGGCGGCGCGGCGAGTGGTGGTGGGGGCGACGGTCCACAGCGCCCGCGGGGACAGTCTTCGGGTCGCCAGCGTTTACCTGATCTCGACGCCGCCGCCCTGGCGGGTGCTGCGAACGGGCAACTCGTCGCGCACCCGCCAGGCGCTCGCGCTCGTGGATGCCCTCGGCCGCCTCGAGCTCGCGCGCGCCGGCCGGTCGTCGGACGAAGCGGCGTGCCCGGCGCCGTGCCGGCCTGCCGCCCCTGAGGGTCACGCCATCGCCACGCTGGCGGCGGGCGACTTCAACTTCTGGTCCACGAAGGAAACCGCCTTCTCACGTCTCCTCGAGTACTTTCCGGACTCGCCGCCGCGACTGGCCGTACCGACGCGCGGACCGTACCCGACGGACCATGTCTTCTTTCGCCGAGCTGGGGTCGGCGGCACCGCCCCGAGGGCCAGCATTCCGACGAGCTACCGCCGGCTGGGCAATCGTTACTACTCGGACCACTATCCCGTGATCGCGTGGGTGCGATTGGCAGCGGGAGACCAATAGACGCACAGACGGACGTTGCGTCTGGCTCTGTCAGACCTTCCGCAGCGTGATATCGAACGTGCCCAGCCGCGCGCCCGCGTCCTGCTCGGGCGTCCCCGGCTGGAGCTCCACGGTCACGCGGTCGCGCTCCGCAGGGTCCAGGGCCTGGCGGATCCTGTCACGCTCGTTCAACTCCTCGCCGCTGAAATACATCTGGCTGATCAGCTCGTGATAGCCCCGCCGGGACACCTTGAAGTGGATGTGTGGCGGGCGGATCCAACCCTGGTCGTCGGCCGGGTATGAGCCCGGCTTGATCGTCTTGAAGCCGTAGCGCCCCTCCGCGTCCGTCAGCATCTCCGCCCAACTCTGGAAGTTGGGGTCGGGGGGGCGGGGATTCCCGGCGTCGCGCTCGTGGTCGTACCGGCCTCCGCTGTTGGCCTGCCAGATCTCGACCAGCGCACCGGCGACGGGTCGGCAGGCCTCGTCGAGCACCCGGCCGCGAACGTAGACCACCTCGCCGATGGCCCGACCCGTCCGCCCCTTCACCTGCGTAAGGTCGGGGTCCTCGTCGTCGCGGTCGCGTGTCGGGAAGAACGGGCCTTCGGTTTGCGCGGGCGTGGAATCCCCGCAGTCGGGCGCGGCGCCCGGGAGCCGCCCGGCGAGAAACCCCGCGGCGGCTCCCAGGCCCGCACCGAGCAGGCCGCGTCGTGAGATCCTGGCGTCATCGGTCATGGGACTCCTCCGGATGTGCACGCGATGGTGTGGTTGTCAGTACGCCGAAAACCGACCGTCGTCAATCCCGCGAGCATCGTGACGCGCAGCCAACATGTGCGCGAGCTTCATCTGTCGAGCTCGGGCAGCCGGCGGAACAGATCGAGCGTCCCCGGATTCGCGAGCGCCTCCACGTTGTGCACGGGTTGGCCGTGCACCACCGCCCGCACCGCCAGCTCGGTGATCTTGCCGCTGATGGTGCGCGGAATGTCCGGGACCTGAATGATCTTCTTCGGCACATGGTGCGGGCTCGCGTGCATGCGGATCTGAAGACGGATGCGCTCCCGCAGGGTTTCGTCGAGCTCGACGCCGTCCCGCAAACGAACGAACAGCACGATGCGTTCGTCCAGCCCCTGGCGTTGGCCGATGGCCAGGCTCTCGAGCACCTCCGGCAGCTGCTCCACCTGACGATAGATCTCGGCGGTGCCGATGCGCACGCCCCCGGGGTTCAGGGTGGCGTCGCTGCGCCCGTAGATGACCAGTCCCCCGCGCGGCGTCAGCTCGGCCCAGTCGCCGTGCCGCCAGGCGTCCGGGTAGTGCTCGAAGTACGCCGCCCGGTATTTCGTGCCGTCCGGGTCGCGCCAGAACGCGACCGGCATGCTCGGGAACGGTTTGGTGCAGGCCAGCTCACCCGGGGTGCCCTGCAGCGGCGCGCCCGCGGGGTCGAAGATCTCGACGGCCATGCCGAGCCCGCGCGCCTGAAGCTCCCCGCGCCACACCGGGCTCGTCGGGTCGCCGATCGCGAAGCACGAAATCAGCTCGGTCCCACCGCTGATGTTGCACAGGTGCAGGTCGTGCTTGATGCGGTTGTAGACGTAGTCGTAGCTGTGCCCGGCGAGTGGGCTGCCGGTCGAGATCAGCGTGCGCAGGGCCCGGAGGTCGTGAGTCTCGACCGGCGTGAGCCCCTCCTTTTCGACGAGCCCGAGGTACTTGGCGCTCGTGCCGAACACCGTCACCCGCTCGCGCGCAACCAGGTCCCACAGCACCCGGGGGTCGGGCGCGAGCGGAGCACCGTCGTACAGCACGACCGTCGCGCCCACCGCGAGCGCGCTCACGAGCCAGTTCCACATCATCCAGCCGCACGTCGTATAGTAGAAAATCCGGTCGTCGCGCTGGAGATCCACATGCAGGACGAGCTCCTTCAGGTGCTGCAGCAGGGTGCCCCCGGCCCCGTGCACCATGCACTTGGGTAGCCCGGTGGTCCCGGAGGAGTAGAGGATGTAGACCGGATGGTCGAACGCGAGCCGCTCGAACGCCGGCTCTCCGAGGCCTGGCGCTGTCGCCCAGTCCTTCCAGGAGACCGCGTTCCGGATCCGGCCGATCTCGGGAGCGTCCCGGAGGTGAGGGACGACCACCACCCGCTCGATGACGGGGATCGCCCGGGCGACTTCGGCCGCGCGCTCGAGAGCGTCGATCTCCTTGCCGCCGTAGCGATAGCCGTCCGCCGCGACGAGCACGCGAGGGGTGATCTGGCCGAAGCGGTCGACCACCCCGCTCGTGCCGAAGTCGGGGGAGCAGGACGACCACACCGCGCCGAGGCTCGTCGCCGCCAGCATCGTCACGACGGTCTCCGGGACGTTGGGCATGAGCCCCGCGACGCGGTCACCCGGGCGGATGCCATGGGCACGGAGAGCGGCGGCGACGCACGCGACCTGGGTGGCGAGCTCCGCGTAGCTCAGCTCGCGCCGCCCCCCCGATTCGCTGCAGGCGACCAGAGCGGGACGCGCATCGCGGTGCCGCAGCAGGTTTTCGGCGAAGTTGAGACGGGCGCCCGGGAACCAGCGTGGGCCGTGCACCGGGTCGGGCGGCGCCATGCGGTCGAGCCCCACCCCGACGGCGTCCCACGGCTCGCGCCCCGGCCGCTCGGTGGCGACCACCCCACAGAAGCGCCACACCGCGGGCCAGAACGCCTC
>CAZVSO010000086.1:0-11872 GCA_964629425.1 uncultured Gemmatimonadaceae bacterium | reverse complement strand
CCGGTCGGGCCCAACTGCGCCGCCAGCCGGTCAGGCGCCAGCCGTGGTGCCCGGAGCATAGCGCAAGCCTGCCCACTGGACCACTCCGCGGGAACAGCTCCATCCCGGCCCGAGCGCTCCCGCGACCAGGCTGCGCAACACCTGCGCGACGCCCAGCCCCACGACCGTCACCAGGGCGGCGCGAGCGGCATCCCGCGCGATGGCCGCGAGGTGCACGCGCATCAGCACGCTCGTGTCGCCCGCTTCCAGCGCGGGCGCGGCGGCGCGGACGGCGCGGGCATTGAGGCGGCGCATCAGGTGCAGGCTGAGCCCCGCGAGCATGCCGATCGTGAGCCCGACGAGCGCCGCGAGCCCGAGGCCGACGGGTCGCGGGAGCAGGGCGGCCGCGCTCACCGCCGCGACCGTGGCGGGTCCGTACTCGGGGTAGCGCACCGCTCCCACCGGCAGGACGTCGTACTGGAACAGCTCGAACAGCGCCCCGACCACGAGCCCGGCCGGCAGGTCGCCGAGCAGGGCGCCGGCGCCCGCCCCGGCGACGAGCGGCCGCGCGATCATCATCTGGGGCACGCTGACCAGGTCGAGCCCGACGAGCGTGCCCCACGCGACGAGCAGGAGGACGTCGGACGCGCTCACGTGAACTCCGCGAGCGGCACGGGCCGGGCCGTGGGCACGTCCTGCGCGGTCACCTCGATGCCCCGGCCCCCGAGCTGCTTGAGACGCTGGGCCTCCTGGTCGGTGAGGTAGACGTAGCGCAGCCGCTCCGTGCGACCGCCGCGATGGTGGATCCCGCCGACGTTGACCTGCCGGACCAGGCCCGAGCCGTCGCACAGCGAGGCCATGGTCTCGATGTCACCCGTCAGCAGGATGCCGGGGCGCGTGTCCCCCTGCCACTCGGGCAACCGGGCGATCGCCTCGGCGACGGACGTGAACACGACCTCGAGCTCCGGCGGCACGCCCATGCGGTAGAGGTCCTGCTCCCAGTCGCTGTCGCGCACTTCGTCGTCCACGAGCACCAGGAAGCGCACGTCGAGCGGCTGCCCCCACCCGACGACGACCTGGCCGTGAATCAGCCGGTCGTCGATGCGGAACAGCCGGATGCTCATGTGGCCGCGACCTTGATGGCGCGCGCCCCCGCCTCGGCGGCGCGGCGGGCGGCATCGGCGGGCGACACCGCGCGGTGGAACACGAAATCGAGCAGCATGGCGAGGTTCACGCCGCCCACCACCGCGAGGTCGGGGCGGCCGCGGGCGAGCCGCACCGCGCCCGTGAGGCACGAGCCCCCCGGCAGGTCCACGAACAGCACCGCGGGGCCGTCGCCCACCGCCGCGGTCACGAGCGCGGCGAGCTGCGCCTGGTCGCACCCTTCGTTGCTCACCGGTACCAGGGCGTCGGCGATGCCGGTGATCGACGCGACGGCCGACACGAGCGCCTGCGCGAGCGCTGCGTGCGAAACGATCACGCCGCGCAGCTCATTCATCGTCTTCCTCGAGGTAGTCCTCCACCGTGCGCCGCTCTTGCATGCGCTTGATGAGCCGCTCGTTGAACTCGCGCGCGGTGTGCACCCCGCTGTACCGGAGCAGGTGGTTCATCGCCACCACTTCACAGATGACCGTGAGGTTCTTGCCCGGGTTGAGCGGCACCATCACGAGCGGGAGCGCCACGTCGAGTACCGTGGTCTCGCGGCTGTCCAGGCCGGTGCGATCGTACTCCCGGGCGTCGTCCCAGTCCTCGAGCTGCACCACCACTTCGATCCGCTTTTGCTGGCGCACCGCCCGGACGCCGAACAGCCCGGGGATGTCGATCAACCCGACGCCGCGGATCTCCATGTGATGCCGGGCGAGCTCGTGCCCGCGGCCGAGGAGCACGTCGTTCCCGCGGCGGGTGATCTGGACCACGTCGTCGGCGACCAGGCGGTGACCCCGCTCGACCAGGTCGAGCACGCACTCGCTCTTGCCGATCCCCGAGCGCCCGGTGAACAGCAACCCCACCCCGTAGACGTCGGCGAGCGACGCATGCACCGTGGTGGCGGGCGCGAACGCGTCGTCGAGGAACGGCCGCAGGCGCTGGTAGAACTCCGCCGTCTTGAGGCCGGTACGGATCAGCGGTACGCCGCGGGCCCGGCACAGCTCGACCAGCTCGGGCGGAGGGTCCTGGCCCTTGGTCAGGAAGACGCACGGCAGGTCGAAGGAGAACAGCGTGTGCAGGCTGCGCTGCCGGGCGGCCGGGTCGAGCGACGCGAGGTAGCTGATCTCGGTCTCGCCCAGGATGTGGACGCGGTCGGCGGCGAACCGCGCCGTGTAGCCGGCGAGCACGAGGCCCGGGCTCGACGCCTCGGCGCCCGGAATGGTGCGGTCCAGGCCGACGTCGCCCGTGAGCGTCTCGAGCTGCAGGGGCGCCCCGCGGCGATCGAGCAGGTCCCGGACCCGGAGCGGCGTCACCGGCCCGTCCGGGCGGCGCCCCGCCGGGCGGGCGCCGCCTTCTCGAGCTGGCGGCGCACGCGGGCCGACGCACGGTCCAGCGCGGTCCGGTGATCGGGCCCCTCGCCGCGTCCCACGTGCACGATCCCGCGCGCGGTGTGGAGGCGCAGCTCCACCACCGAGGCGCGACGATGGGCCGCGAAGATGACGCGGGCATCGTGCGGCCGGGCGGCGATCCGCGCGAGCCGCTCGACCACCGCGCGGGCCCGCGCGCGCAGCGTCGGGGGAATGTCGCAGTGCCGGGCCGTGACGGTGATCCGCATCGTTGAGCTATCCTCCCTGCGCGATGACCCGCTGGAGATGGGCCTCCGTGGCGCGCGCGGCCCGCTCCCACGACAGGCCCTCGGCGAAGCGGCGGGCGCCGCCGCCCAGGCGCGCCACGAGCCCGGGGTCGCCCGCGAGCTCGAGGAGACGCCCGGCCAGCGCCGCCGCGTCGCCGTGGGGGACGAGAAACCCGGTCTCCCCGTGACGCACCGACTCCCGCAGCCCCGGGCTGTCGGACGCGAGCGCCGGCGTACCGCAGGCGGCAGCCTCCACGTTCGAAATCCCCCAGCCCTCCTTGGGACTGGGGAACACGACCGCCCACGCCCGGCGCATCAGGCGGCGCTTGTCCTCGTCGGGCACGAAGCCGAGAAACCGCACGGCCGACGCGACCCCCAGCGCGGCCGCGAGCGCCTCCAGCCGGGGCCGGTCCTCCCCCTTCCCCGCGATCTCCAGTACGAGGTCGGGACGGCGCACCCGCGCCGCCGCCAGCGCGCGCAGCGCGATCTCCACTCCTTTATAACGCTTGAGACGGCCGACGTACAAGAACGTCGGCCGCTCGGCCCGGGGCGTGGCCGGATCGGGCGCATAGCGCACCGCGTCCACCCCCGGGTAGATCACCGCGATCCGATCCGCCGGCACGCCACGGCTCACGAGGTCGTCGCGAGTGCTGTCGGAGATCGCGTGAAACGCCGCCCGGCGGTAGGCCCGGGGCACGGCGCGCTCCGCGAGCCAGACGACGGTCGCGACCGGCCAGCTCGCCTCGGCGAACGCGGTGCCGCCGAACAGGTGGGGCACCACGGCGCAGAACGGCAGCCGCGTGAGCGTCGTGAGATAGAGCGGCAGCTTGTTGATGTCCTCCACCACGACGTCGTAGGCGGACTGCCCGAGCAGGCGGCGGACCAGGCCGCGCGCGTGCAGCGCGAAGCTGTGCCGCCCGCCGACCCGGTGGGTCGTCATGCCGTCCAGATCGGCCCGCGCCGCCGCGCCGGGCCAGCCGCTGGACACGAGGTCGACGTGGTGCCCCCACGCCGCCAGGCGGCCGAAGATCTCGTGCAAGTGGACCTCGGCCCCACCCGCGTGCGGATTCTCGCGGTCGTTCCAGTTGACGAGCAGGATTCTCACAGCAGGTCCAGGTCGTGGGCGACCGCGTCGAGCACTCCGTTGACGAAGCGCGGCGCCCGCGGCCCCGCGAACCAGTGGGCGAGCGTGACCGCCTCGTCGATCACCACGCGCGCGGGCGTGGCGCCTTCGCCCAGCTCGGCGAGCGCGAGGCGGAGGAGGTTGCGCTCGACGACGCCCACGCGCTCGAGGCGCCAGTGCTCGACCGCGTCGGCGATGAGCCGGTCGAAGTCCGGCCGGCCCGCGGCGGCCCTGGACGCGAGGTCGGCGGCGCGCGCGGCCACCGCGGGAGGCAGCGTCCCGTACAGCGGAGCGAGCCGCCCGATCACGGTCTCGATCGGCGGCTCCCCCGTGAGCTCCCAGGCGTAGAGGATCTGCAGGGCGCGGGCCCGCGCCTTAGTCTCGGGCCGCACGCGTCAGGCGCGCCAGCACCTCGGCGGTATCGAGCGCCGCGCCGGCCGCCTCGGAGCCCTTGTTGCCCGCGGAGCCGCCCGCGCGCGCCAACGCCTGCTCCAGCGTGTCGGTGGTGAGCACGCCGAAGCCGAGCGCCGCGCGGTGCGCCAGGGCGACGTTACCGAGCCCGCGGGCCGACTCGCCCGCCACGATGTCGAAGTGCGCGGTCTCGCCGCGGATGACGCAGCCCAGCGCCACGATGGCCGTGTAGCGCCCCGACGCGGCCGCCGCCTCGGCGGCCACCGCCAGCTCGAGCGCGCCGGGCACCCAGAACACCTCCACGCGGTCGTCGCGGACGCCGCGCTCCCGCAGCGCGTGGCGCGCGCCCTCGAGCAGCCGGGCGGTGACCAGCTCGTTGTAGCGGCTGATGACGACGGCCACGCGCGGCCGAGCGGGCGCGGCCACGGTCAGTGGGTCAGCAGGTGGCCGAGCTTGTCCCGCTTCGCGTCGAGATAGGAGCGGTTCTCGTCCGAGGGCGCGGGGACGAGCGGCAGCCGGTCCACGATCTCCAGCCCGTAGCCTTCGAGACCCACCAGCTTCATGGGGTTGTTGGTGAGCACCGTGATGGACGAGAGCCCGAGATCGAGCAGGATCTGGGCGCCGATGCCGTAGTTCCGGAGGTCGGCCTTGAAACCGAGCTTCTGGTTCGCCTCGACGGTGTCGTGGCCCGCGTCCTGGAGCTCGTAGGCCCTGAGCTTGTTGAGGAGCCCGATGCCGCGCCCCTCCTGATCGAGATAGACCACGACGCCCCGGCCCGCCTCGGCGATCCGGCGCATGGCGCTGTGGAGCTGCCAGCCGCAGTCGCACCGCCCCGACCCGAACACGTCGCCCGTGAGGCACCGGGAGTGCATGCGCACGAGCACGCCCGGCTGGCCGCGGACGTCGCCGTACACCAGCGCCACGTGCTCGGCGGCATCCACGTCGTTGCGGTAGCCGACGATGCGGAACTCGCCGAACGGCGTGGGGAGCCGGGCCTCGGCCACGTGATGCACGAGCCGCTCGTGGGCCAGGCGATAGCTCACCAGCTGGGCGACCGTGATGAACGTGAGCCCGTGCCGCGCCGCGAAGCCCTCCAGCTCGGGCCGCCGGGCCATGCTGCCGTCGGGGTTCAGGACCTCGCAGATCACGCCCGCGGGATACAGGCCCGCGAGGCGCGCGAGGTCGATGCTCGCCTCCGTCTGGCCGACGCGCTGGAGCACGCCGCCCGGCCGGGCGCGAAGCGGGAAGACGTGCCCCGGGCGCTGCAGGTCGGCCGGCACGGTCGCGGGGTCGATCGCCACCCGGATGGTCGCGGCCCGGTCGGCCGCCGAGATGCCGGTGGTCACGCCGAAACGCACGGCCGCGTCGATGCTCACGGTGAACGCGGTCTCGCGCGACTCGGTGTTGGGCTCGGCCATCTGGGGCAGGCCGAGGGCCTGGCACCGCTCGGGCGTGAGGGTCAGGCAGATCAGCCCGCGGCCGTGCTGGGCCATGAAGTTGATGCTCTCGGGGCCGACCCGCTCGGCCGCGACGCACAGATCGCCCTCGTTCTCGCGATCCTCGTCGTCGGCCACGATGACGAGCCGGCCCTCGCGGATCTCCTGGATCGCCTGGTCTACGGTTCCGAACGGCATAGCTGCCTCACGTACTTGCCCAGCACGTCTCCCTCGACGTGCACGCGATCGCCCACGACCAGCGCGCCCAGGGTCGTGTGCGCGCGGGTAAAGGGAATGAGAGCGACCTGCACCCGGTCCGGCCCGGGGAGGCCGTTCACGGTCAGGCTGACCCCGTCCACCGTGATCGATCCGCGGGGGATCGAGACGTCGCGCACCTCGCCGGGCACGTGCAGGTCCACGAGCAGCGCGTCAGCCTCGGGCGTCATCCGCACGACGGTGCCCACGCCGTCCACGTGCCCCTGCACGAGGTGCCCGCCGAGGCGGTCGACCGCGCGCAGGGCGCGCTCGAGATTCACGCGGCGTCCGGCGGCGTACTCGCCGAGCAGGGTGCGAGCGACGGTGGTCGTGACGGCGTGGACCGTGAACCCTCCCCGCACGACGCGCTCGACCGTCAGGCAGGCGCCGCTCACGGCGACGCTCTCGCCGCGCCGCAGGCCCTTGAACGGCGCACGGATGGCAAGGGTGACACCGGAGGACCCTTCCCCCTTCCCCCGTCCCCCGTCCCCGTTCCGGCTCACTCTGGCCACGCGGCCGACGGCGCTCACGATGCCGGTAAACATAGCTCGCGGTCCAACACCAACAATGTATCAGCGCCCAACGCACGGCGCTCCACGGGGATCCAGCGCGGCGCGTCGGCGAGCGGTTGGCTGGGCACGCCATGGAAGGCGGGCACCGCGTGCTCGCCGAGCCACATGGGGGATTGCACCCAGTACAGCCGGTCCACGAGCCAGTCGAGGAAGAGCCGGGTGCCGAGGGCGCCGCCACCCTCGCACAGGATCGACTGAATCCCCTCGTCGCGCAGCATCCGGACGCCCGCGGAGAGCGACTCGGGCCGCAGCACGCGCACGCCGCTGCGCTCGAGGATGGCGACGTTGGCCGCCGGCGCCTCGGGCGACGCCACGACCCAGGTCGGCACGTCGCGTGCCGTCTCGACCAGCGTCACGCCGGCGTTGAGCATGGCGCGGCGGTCGAAGACGATTCGCACGGGCGGCTTGCGCGGCGTGAGTGGCCCCCGGACCGTGAGCCGGGGGTTGTCCTGGAGCGCGGTGGTGCCGCCGACGCCGATGGCGTCGAATCCCGCGCGCAGCCAGTGCACCCAATCGCGGGCCTCCGGTCCCGAGATCCACTGTGAGCGGCGGGCCAGGTCGGCGATGTGGCCGTCCACCGACGTGGCGAGCTTGAGCGCGACGAACGGGCGGTCGTGGGTCCGCGCGAACAGGAACGGGGCGTTCTGCGCCGCGGCCTCCGCGGCGAGGACCCCGTGCTCGACGTCCACGCCGTCGCGCCGCAACAGGTCGAGCCCGCCCCCGGCGCGGGGATCGGGGTCGCGCACCGCGGCGACGACCCGGCGCAGGCCGGCGGCGAGGATCGCCCCGGTGCACGGCGGCGTCTTTCCCTCGTGGGCGCAGGGCTCGAGCGTGACGACCAGGGTACCGCCCCGGGCGCGGTCCCCCGCCGCCTCGAGCGCCGCGACTTCGGCATGGGGCCCGCCGAACTCGGCATGGTGCCCCTCGCCCACCACGGTGCCGTCGCGCAACACGACGGCGCCGACCATGGGGTTCGGCGCGACCCGCCCCCAGCCACGCCACGCCAGGTCGAGGGCCCGGCGCATCGCCTCGTGCTCGAGCTCGCGATCGCCCACTCTCAGCGCTCCGTGAAGCGGACGCCGGTGGTCCCCGCCCGCACCTCGCCCATCACCCGGGCCGGGACGGCGGCGCGGCGCGCCGCGTCCACCACGGCGTCCACGTCCTCGCGCGCCACCACCGCGATCATGCCGACGCCGAGGTTGAACACCCGCCGCATCTCGTGGAGCGACACGCTCCCCGCGCGCATCAGCACCCGGAACACGGCGGGCCAGGGCCAGGCGCGGGCCTCGACCACCGCTTCACAGCCCTCGGGCAGCACGCGGACGAGATTCCCCGGGATGCCCCCGCCCGTGATGTGCGCCAGCGCGTGCAGGCGGTCGAGCACGGGCCGCACGGCCCGATCGTAGCTGCGGTGCACCGCGAGGAGCACGTCGCCGACCGTCCGGTCGCTCTCGGGGAACGGGTCGCCCACATCGAGCCCGAGCTCGTCGAACACGATGCGGCGGGCGAGGGTGTAGCCGTTGGTGTGCAGGCCGCTCGACTCGTACCCGATCAGGGCGTCGCCCGCGCGCACGCGGTCGCCGTGGAGGGCCGCCGTCTCCTCCACGACGCCGACGATCGTGCCGGCGACGTCGTAGTGGCCGGCCTGGTAGAGGTCGGGGAGCTGCGCCGTCTCGCCGCCGGCGAGGGTCATGGCGTGCGCCCGGCACCCGCGGGCCATTCCCGCGACGAGGGCGGCGGCGACCTCGGGGTCGAGGCTGCCGGCGGCCAGGTAATCGAGGAAGGCGAGGGGCGCCGCGCCGTGGACCAGGACGTCGTTGACGCAGTGGTTGACGAGGTCCTCGCCCACCGTGTCGTGGACGCCGGCGCGGGTCGCCACCAGGACCTTCGTGCCCACGCCGTCCGTCGAGAGCACGAGCACGGGCGAGCGGTAGCCCGGCGGCACGCGCACCATGCCCCCGAAGGCGCCGATGCGGCCGAGCGCGTCGGGCGTGCGGGTGGCGGCGACGAGCTCGGCGATGCGCCGCTTCGCCTCGTCGGCGACGTCGAGCCGCACGCCCGCGGCGGCGTAGCGGTCGCCGCTCATCGCGCGGGCTCCTCCACGTCGAAGTGCACGAGCTCCTTGAACGCCCGCACCCGCGCGTCCACGGCCGCGGGCGTGACCGCGTCGAATCCCTGGATGCCGAAGGCCTCGACGGCGAACGAGCCCATCGCGGCGCCGTACACCATGGCGCGCCGCAAGTTGTTGGGAGAGAGGTCGTCGGTGCGCGCCAGGTGCGCCATGAAGCCGCCGGCGAACGCATCACCGGCTCCCGTGGGATCGAACACTGCCTGGAGCGGGTAGGCGGGCACCTTGAACACGCTGTCCTGCTCGACGAGCAGGGCGCCGTGCTCGCCCTGTTTGATCACGGCCCGCTTCGGGCCGTGCGCCAGGATCCAGCGGGCGGCCCGGTAGATGTTCCAGTCACCCGAGAGCTCGCGCGCCTCCGAGTCGTTGACCATCAGGACGTCGATGTGCCGCAGCAGCTGGTGCAGCACGTCGGGCTTGGACTGGATCCAGTAGTTCATCGTGTCGCAGGCGACGACGCGCGGGGCGCGCACCTGGTCGAGCACGTTGAGCTGCAGCTCGGGATCGATGTTTCCCAGGAACACATAGCGGGCGTCGCGGTGGCCGTCGGGCAACCGCGGCCGGAAGTGGGCGAAAACCCCGAGTCGCGTCTCGAGCGTCTCACGACTCGACAGGTCGTAGGAGTAGCGCGCCTTCCAGCGGAACGACTCGCCCGGCGCGGTCTCGACTCCCGAGACGTCGATCCCGCGGCCGGCGAGCTGGCGCAGGGCGTCCTGGGGGAAATCCGAGCCCACCACTCCCACGATGCGCACCGGGTGCAGGATCTGGCCGGCCACGCTGAAAAACACCGCCGAGCCGCCGATCGCGTCGGCCGTATCGCCGAACGGCGTCGCCACGGAATCAAGCGCGACCGACCCGACCACGAGGAGGCTCACGCTACATCCGATCCGGGGCGTGGATCCCCAGGAGGGTGAGGCCGTTGGCCAGGACCTGGCGGACCGCGCGGGCCAGCACGAGGCGGGCCGCTTCCTCCGGCTCGCCGAGCACGCGGTACTTGTGGTACCACGCGTGGGCGATCCGGGCGAGCCCCTCGAGGTAGCCCGTGATGCGATGCGGCTCCAGCGCGTCGGCGGCGCGCGCCACGACCGTCGGGAACGCGGCGAGCTCCTTGAGCAGGTCGGCCTCCTCGGGCTGCGTCAGCGCACCCAGCTCGACGCCCTCGGCCGTCACGCTCTCGGGGGCTCGGTCGGCCACCCGGAAGATGCCGCTCATGCGCGCGTGGGCCATCTGGACGTAGTACACGGGGTTCTCCTCGGTGCGGCTGCGGGCCAGGTCCACGTCGAACACGAACTGCGCGTCGCCGCGCCGCATCAGGAAGAAGTACCGGGCGGCGTCCACGCCCGTCTCGGTGAAGAGGTCGCGCAGCGCGACGAAATCCCCCGTGCGCTTGGAGAACCGCACCTCCTCCCCGCCCCGCATCACGCGCACGAGCTGGACCAGCTCGACATGAAAGAACTCGGGCGGCACGCCGAGCGCCTGGAGCGCCGCCCGCATGCGGGGGATGTAGCCATGGTGGTCCGCTCCCCAGATGTCGATTGCGCGCGCGAAACCGCGCTCCCGCTTGGTGCGGTGGTAGGCGACGTCGGGGAGCAGATAGGTGTAGCTGCCGTCCCGCTTGCGCAGCACCCGGTCCTTGTCGTCGCCGAACACCGTGGTGCGGAGCCACAGGGCCTCCTCCGACTCGAAGACGTGCCCGCGGCGGCGTAGCTCGTCGAGCGTCGCTTCGATCAGACCCTGGCGATAGATCTCCGATTCGGAGAACACCACGTCGAAGCGCACGCCGAACTCGCGCAGGTCCTCGTCCTGCTCGGCGCGCTGCGACAGCACCACGATCGTGCGGCAGCGCCGGATCCCCTCCTCCGCCGGAAGGTCGGCGAAGCCCTTCCCTTCCTTCGCCAGCACACCCTCGGCCAGCTCCTCGAGGTAGGCGCCGTGGTAGCCGCCCTCGGGGATCTCCGCCGCGCGGCCCCCCCCCTGCCGCTGTTGCACGCGGGCCCACAAGCTCTGCGCCGCCTTGTCCACCTGGGCACCCGCGTCGTTGACGTAGAACTCGCGGGTCACGCGGTGGCCGCGCCACTCGAGCAGCGCGGCGATGCCGTCGCCCAGCGCGGCACCGCGCCCGTGGCCCACGTGCAGCGGGCCCGTCGGGTTCGCCGAGACGAACTCGACGTTGACGGCGAGCGGCTCGGCCACGGCGACGCGGCCGTAGCGGTCCCCCGCGGCGAGCACCGCACGCAGCACCTCGCTGAGCCCGTCGGGGGCGAGGTGGAAGTTGATGAACCCCGGGCCCGCGACCTCGACGCGATGCACCACGCCCGCCGGCAGCTCGAGGCCCGCGACGAGGCGGTCGGCCACGACGCGGGGCTGGGCCCGCAGCGTCCTGGCCAGGGTGAGCGCGAGATTGGTGGCGACGTCGCCGTGCGCCGGGTCGCGCGGGCGCTCGAGCGTGACCGCCGCGCCGGGCGCGCCAAGCCGCTCCGCGGCGCGCACGAGTGCCGCCCGGATCTCGTCGTGCGCCTTCACGAGTCGGAGCTGGAGTCCTTCTTGGACGCGGACTTCTCAGCCGGCTTGGACTCGGCCTCGGACTTCGCGGACTTCTCAGCCGGCTTGGACTCGGCCTCGGACTTCCTGGACTCGCGCTCGGCCTTCTCCTTCTTGTCGCCCCCGCGCTTGTAGTCGGTGGCGTAGAAGCCCGAGCCTTTGAACACGAGCCCCCCCCCGCCCGAGATCTGCCGCTCGGCGCGCTTGCCGCACTTGGGGCACGGCAGGCGGCGCTTGTCGGTGACCTTGGGAGAGAACCGCTCGAACACGTGGCCCGAGGGGCAGCGATACTCGTAGGTCGGCATTCGACAACAACTTAGCCGTCCGCCCGCGCCGGGTCAATCACGCGCGCTGGCGAGGCCCCAGGGACCTCAGAGATACCTAAGCCACCAGTCCTTCCCCTTGACCTTCAGCTCGGCGAACCACCGGCACGGGACGTACAACAGGAGGATCGCCACCGCCCACACGGCGTACAGCAGCCCAAGGCTCCAGATGTAGCCCTCCGGCGCGGGCGGATTCCCCATGGGATGATTGGCGAAGAGCCAGGGGCTCACTTCGCCGAGCCGAACCTGCGAGACCACGAGCGCCAGCGCGTGGATCAGCGGGATGTGGAGCACATAGTAGAAGAACGGCACCCGGCCGAAGACG
>CAZVSO010000085.1:0-11892 GCA_964629425.1 uncultured Gemmatimonadaceae bacterium | reverse complement strand
CCGCGGCCGCCGCCGCCGCGCCCCGCGGGTCGCTCCCGGCCACGAAGAACATGGCACCGCCGGCGCCCGCGCCGGCCGCTTTGCCGCCCAGCGCGCCGGCGTCGGCCATGGCCCGCTCCAGCCGTGCCATGTCCGCCGTCTGTATCGCCGGATCGAGCGCCTGTTGGTGGCGCCAGTTCTCGGTCAGCAGCGCGCCCACGTGCGCGAGGTCGGCGGCGCGCAGCGCGTCGGCCATGCGATGCGCCACCTCCTTCAGCGCGCGGAGCGCGCCGGTCACCCCGGGGTCGCCGCGCTCGTACGCCCCCATCACGCGGGCGATCGTCTCCCCCGAGACGCGCGACACGCCGGTGTAGCACAGCACCGTGCGGCGCTCGAGCTCGAGCGCAAACGCGGGATCGAGCGTCATGGGCTCGATCCCCACGTCGGGATCGCGAAAGGTCAGCCGGTGGAAGCCGCCCAGCGCGGCGGCGAGCTGGTCCTGGCGGCCACCGGGGTTCCCCGCCTCGACGGTCTCGAGGTGCCAGGCGTGCTCGGCGATGTCTCGCGGCTCGAGCCGCTCCTGGCGCGCCGCGGTGAGGCAGGCGACCAGCGCCACGTTCAGCGCTCCGGACGTCCCGAGCCCCGAGCCCGGTGGCGCGTCCGAGCGCGTGGTCAGCGTGCACGGGTGGGTCACGGGGAACATGCGCAGGCTGGCCTTGAGCAGGTTGAGCTTCCCGTCGAGCACGAGCCCGCCCGAGTTGGCGCACTCGAGCACCTGCCCCAGGTCGTGGGACACGAGCCGGATCAGCGCGCCGCCGAGCTCGAGCTCGACATGAGCGGAGAGGCGGATCGCCGCGTTGACGACGACGCCGCCCTCGCGGCGCGAGAAGGGCGGCACGTCGGTCCAGCCGCCCGCGAAATCGAGCCGCACGGGGGCCGTGGCGCGGTAGTGGGTGGGCAGCTCTCGCCGCTTCACGGCGCCACCCACCACTGCGCCAAGGTGGGGAGCTCCCCGCGCATGTCCATCCTCACCCCCTGGACACGACGGTTCATCCCCTGCACGCCGCGGGCGTGGTACAACCACGCCACCGGCTGTCGCGCGGCGAGGGCGCGTTGCGCCGCCGCCGGGTCGGCCGGCAGCGCCATCCCGGTCAGGTCGTCGAGCTGCGACAGGTAGCCCAGCCCCAGGTCGCCGGGAATGCCCGTCACCGCCGCGGAGAAATCGCGGCGCGCGCCGTAGACGCGATCGAGAAACGCCGACAACTCGAGCTGCCGGATGACGACGGTGAACCCCGCCCGCGCGAGCTGCGCCTGGATCAGCTGCTCGAGCGCGGCCTCGCCGCTCCCCACCGTCAGCAGCTCGAAGCGCGGGGCGCGCCCCGCAACGAGGCGCCGCGCCGAGTCGAGTGCCAGCGGGACGCGCGGCACGGGAACGTATCCCGGGACCTCGGGCGGGACCGCGCCGTCCGCCACGGCGCCGAAGCCGAAGAGGTAGCCGTCGATGATTTCCCGGCGGTCGATCGCGAGGCCCACGGCGCGGCGCACCGCGGGGTCGTCGAACGGCGGCCGCCGGGTGTTGAACACGATGCCGTAGACGAAGATCAGCGGGTACTCGACGACCGCGAGCCGGGCGTCGCGCCGCACGAACGCGGCGTGCGCCGGGTTGATGCCGGCGAAGTCGATCTCGCCCGCGGTGAGGGCCGCGAGCTTCGTGGTGGGCTCGTCCACGACGACCACGATGAAGCGCTCGAGCCGCGGCGGCCCGCCCAGCTCGACGGGGAAGTCGGGATTCGCCTCGAACACCCAGCGCCGGTTCGGCTCGTGCGCCACGAACCGGAACGGGCCGTTGCCCACCGGACGGACGTTCCACGCGGCCCGCCGGAGCTCGCCGGCGGGGACGGTATCCAGCAGATGCGCGGGGAGTATCGCGAGGTCGGTCAGCACGTCCGGCACGTCCCGCGTCGGAGCGGCGAACCGCACGACCACCGTGGAATCGTCGGGCGCGCCGACGTGGGTCACCGCGGCCAGCTCGGCGAGCCGCGGGTAGCCGGTCCCCGGATCGCGCGCCGCGTCGAGGGTCCACACCACGTCCCGCGCGATCGTGGGCCGGCCGTCGTGCCAGCGCACCGCGGTGTGCAGCCGGAACGTGAGCGTCCGCCCGTCGGCGGACCAGTGCCACGCGCGCGCGAGATACGGCCGGACGGCGAGCGTGCTGTCGTAGCGCACGAGCGTCGTGAGCAGGACGTAGCGCTGCACCTGCTTGGCGAGTGGGTGGATGGTGACCAGGGGATTGATGCTCTGGAGATCGGCGCCCGAAGCGTACAGCACCGTCGGGCCGCGGCGCGCGCCGCCCCCGGCCGCCCCGCACGCCCACAGCACACCCGCCGCCAGCAGCGCCCACGGCAGCCGTCGCAGCACGGGTGGATTCTAGCAAGAACCAGGAGGTTGCGCCCACCCCGGGCTCGCGCCCGGGGTCAGACAGGCCCAGGTGCCGCGGGCCAGAGACGTCCCCGGAAGAGAACTGACCCCGGGCGCAACCCCGGGGCCAGTGAGGGGGACTCTCCGAAAACAAACTGACCCCGGGCGCAAGCCCGGGGTCGGTGAGGGGGACTCCCTTCTGGACCGGCTCAGGCGCCCGGCGGGGGCACCAACGTCACGACGGGCTCCACGCCGCAGCTGGTGAACTCGACCCGGATCGTCACACTGCGCTCGCGGCGCAGCTTCGTGATGATCAGCACGCCCGCGTCGAACCTCTGCTCGGCGTCGCACGCGGTGTCGAAGTGCAACGGCGTCAGCGTGGCGATCTCCAGCGAGTGGACGCGGTCGCCGCGCGTCCGGACCGTGGTGCCGTTCACCGTCAGCGTGCCGCTGGGCAGGTGCCGCCAACCGTCGATCGCACCTTCCTCGTCCGCGACGAACTCCACCACCCAGTCCTTCGCGAGCGATGCCGAGTGACCCTCGCTCGACTCGTGCACGGCCGTCGTCTGGTCGATGACGGAGAACTCCGTCGCCGACCGCAGGACCTGGACGAGCCCGTCCAGCCGCCGCAGCCGAAACCGGCCCTCGGCGCCCGTGCGCTTCTCTTGGAGCTCGTCGATCTCGACGCGGAACCCGAAATCGGTCGCGGAGGGATCGGTGATCAACACCGTTCCCGTGAGCTCGACGGTGTGCCGGCCGTGGGTGAAGCTGCAGGCCGGGAGGGCAAAGGTCACCGTGAGCGTGTTGGGCACGCCGTCGCCGTCGGAGTCCTCGGGCGGGAATGGCTCGAGCGTCGCACACCGGAAGCCGGGCCGAGGGTGGAGCGCGAGCCCCGGGAAGGACGGCGTCAGCAGGTCGCCCAGGTCGAGCGACCGCGTCATGTCCTGCACTTCGGCGGCGATCTCGCGACCGATCTGCAGGGCCTCGGTTTCATTCAGGGATTCGCTGTCGGGCGCCGCCGCATCGCGGCTACAGGCGGCCATCGCGAGAGTCAGCGGTGCGGCGATCATCGCCGCCCGCAGCGCCTGCCTGAGATCAACACGCATGGGGACCACCTCGAATGCGGGGTTCGTCGTCACTTCCTTACATATTGATCGCCAGGCTACGCCCGGCCGGCAAGCCCTGCCGTGAGCGCTCTCACCGGGCCGCGGGTCGCGTGGCAGGTGGATTCTGGCGGGCCGGCGGCGTGCGCACGAGATTGGGGCTCATGTGGCGTACGGTCGCGCAGCGCGTGTTCGTCGGCCTGGGTGTCGTCGCCGGCGTCGTGACGCTGACATTCCTGCTGCTCCAGCTCGCGCCCGGTGACCCGGTGGAGCAGCTGCTGGGCCCGGCGGCTAGCCCCGAGCAGATCGAGCTGCAGCGCCGCGCGCTCGGACTCGACCGGCCCGTCCCGGCTCAGCTCGCCGCCTGGATGGGCCGGTTCGTCCGGGGCGAGTGGGGCCGGAGCATCGCCACCGGGCGGCCGGTGCGCGAGATGCTCGGGACCGCCTGGCCCGCGACGGCGTGGCTCGTGATGCTGTCCCTCGCGCTCACCTACCTCTTCGGCGTGTCGATCGGGGCCGTGCAGGCGGCGCGCCGCGGGTCCCGGCTCGATACCGCCCTCTCGGTCGCGAGCGTCACTCTGTTCGCGCTCCCCGGGTATTGGCTCGGGCTCATGCTCGTCATGGTGTTCGCGTACTGGGCCCGGCTGCTGCCCGCGTTCGGTGCGGCGGGGCTGGACGCCGATTACCTGACGGGATGGGCGCGGATCGCCGACCAGCTGCGTCATCTCGCGCTGCCCCTCGCGACGCTCACGCTCATCGGCGCCGGTGGCACGGCCCGATACGCCCGGGGCGCGATGCTGGACGTGATCGCCGAGCCGTTCGTCGTCGCGGCGCGGGCGCGGGGGCTTTCCCCGACCCGCGTGCTCTTACGACACACGCTGCGCAACGCCCTCCTGCCGATGGTCACGCTGCTGGGGCTCTCGCTGCCCGCGCTGTTCTCCGGAGCGGTGTTCGTCGAGGCCGTGTTCGCCTGGCCCGGGGTGGGCCGCGTACTGGTCGAGGCGGTGCAGGCTCGGGACTACCCGGTCGTCATGGCGGCGACGGCAGTCAGCGCGACGCTCGTGGTGCTGGGCAACCTGTTGGCCGACGCGCTCGCGGTGTGGGTGGACCCGCGGATTCGGGAGCGGGACTCATGACACCGGGGAACGGGGAATGGGGAAAGGGGAAAGGGAAGACCGGCGCATGATCAACCGCGTGCTGCGAGACCGTCGCGCGCAGTTCGGGCTCGTCGTGCTGTGTCTCGTCCTGCTCCTCGCCGCCGGCGCGCCCCTGGCGTCCAACAGGGACGCCGGCGAGGCACGCGACGTCGTCGCGACCCGGTTTCTGCCGCCGGGGTCCACCGACGTGCACGGCGTGTCCCACCTCCTCGGCACCGACCGCCTGGGCCGCGATGTCTGGACCCGCCTGCTGTACGGGGCGCGGATCTCGCTCGGCGTCGGCGCGCTGGCCGTGCTGCTGTCGGTGGCGCTGGGCACGGCGATCGGGGCGGTCGCGGGCTACGGTCGCGGGCCCGTGCGCGCGGCGCTCCTGGGACTCACCGATTTCGCCCTCGCGCTGCCGCGGGTGGTGCTACTGCTGCTGCTCGCGGCCCTGTGGCAACCGTCGGCGGGGCTGGTGATCGTGGTGCTCGGGCTCACCGGGTGGATGCCGATCGCGCGGCTGGTGCACGGCGAGGTGCGCGCCCTCGCCGTGCGGCCGTTCGTGGAGGCCGCCATCGCCGCCGGCGCTCCGCGCCGCCGCGTCTTGCGCCGCCACATCCTCCCCAACGCGCTGACGCCCGTGATCGTGGCGGCGGCGTTGGGCGTCGGCAACGCGATCCTGCTCGAGGCCGGCCTCTCGTTCCTCGGACTGGGCGTGCAGCCGCCGACGCCGTCCTGGGGCAACATGATCGCGGGAGGGCGGGACACGCTGGTCAACGCCCCCTGGGTCGCCACCGCGCCCGGCGTCGCGCTCGCGCTCGTGGTGGTGGCGTGCACACTGGTCGGCGACGCGGTGAGGGATGCGATTGGTGGTCAGCCGTCAGCCGTCAGCCGTTAGCCGTTAGCCGTTAGCCGTTAGCCGTTAGCCGTTAGCCGTTAGCCGTTAGCCGTTAGCCGATGTTTATCGCGGAATCGTCCTGCCGGCTATTATTCGCTCGTCGGCATCGATGAACTCGTGGAGGCTCGATGGATAGACAATCGCTCGCCCTACTGATTCCCATCCTCGCGCTCACCATCGGCCTTGCCGGGACAATTCTGCACGGGCTGCTCAGGCTGCAGCGGGAGCGCGGCAAACAGAGCCGGACGATCGCGGACGACGACGTCGGGGCGCGGCTCGAGGCCCTGGAGCAGGAGGTCGGCTCGCTTCGGGGCCAGGTGGCCGAGGCCCACGAGCGACTCGATTTCGCCGAGCGGCTGTTGGCGCGGCCCCCGGAGGAGCGGAGCGCGGGGGCGCGCCGGCCGGGCGGCGCCAGCTAGTTTTCGCTACCGTTTCAGCTCATGACGCGCCCGACGGCCTAGCGCCCACGCCGCCATTCGGGTTCGACGTCTGTCGCGGGGTGGTTGCTCAGGTTCTTGAGGCTCGTCCCGTCCGAGCTCATCACGTAGATCTCCCAGTTGCCGTCCCGGTCGGTGTGAAAGGCGATCTTCGAGCCGTCCGGCGACCAGGCCGGCATCATGTCGGTCGCGGGGTGATTCGTGAGTCGCGTGGGGTTCGACCCGTCGGCACCGATCACGAAGATCTCGTCGTTCCCATCGCGGCTGCTCGCGTAGACGATGTGCGACCCGTCGGGCGACCAGGCAGGGAAAGCGGCACCCGCGGAGTCGTGGGTCAGCCGCGTCATGTGCGAGCCGTCCAGATCCGTCACATAGATGTTGGGACTCCCCTCGTGGTCGCTGACCAACGCGATTCGCTTGCCGTCCGGTGACCACGCCGGGAATACGCCCGGGATCGTGCCGGTCTGGAGGCGCACGGCTCCTGAGCTGTCCACCTGCATGAAGTGGATGGCCGGCGCGCCGTCTCGGAGGCTTGCGAATGCGATGGTCTGTCCGTCGGGGGACCAGGCCGGATAGTCGTCGGGCGCGGCGTGGTCGGTCAGGCGGGCCGGTTCCGAACCGTCACCTCGAATGGTGTAGATGTCCGGGGCCCCGTGCCGCTCGGTCACGAACGCGAGTCTGATCCCATCGGGGGACCACGCCGGCCGGACGTCGGAAGCGGTGTCATCCGTGATTCGCCACTGGCGCGATCCATCCGACTGCATCCGGAAGAGATCGTAGTTGCCCTCGCGCGTGCTCGAAAAGACGATCCAGTCGCCGCGTACCAGCAGCTCCACGCGTCGGATGAATGCCTGGTGGCCAGCCGCCCCTTCGTCCTCGCCCCGGGCGAATTGGAGCCCCTGCATGGTGCTGACCACGAGATAGCTGAGCGGCCCCTGACGCTGTCGGAGGAAGAGGTCCTCGATCGGGACGAGCTCGAAGTGGCCAATGAAGTCCGCGTCCACGACACGACCGTCGGAGAAGGTCGTGATGCCGGTCCCCGGGTACTGCGGAAAGCAGATCCTCGCGTACGTCGACTGCCGGCCGAGTGCGCTGCGGCGCTCCGTGAAGACCACCGATGGACGAATCTGGCGGTTCTTGTTCTTGTAGACGGTGCTGCCAAACTCGGCCACCAGCGCCTCGACGACTTGCTCCGGCGTCCTTCCCGACGTCAACTGGGGCTTCACGAACCCCACCTCAGACCAACCAGTCTTGGCGCCGAGGAAGCTGTAGTTGAAGGTTACCGTCGCCTGCGAGTCCTCGATGTCATCTCCGGTGCTGGTCTGCACTTTGAACACACCGGAGGGGTGGTAGTACAGGTCACCCGCGATCCTCCCCAGCAGGTTCGGGGGCCGTTGTGCCGGCACGGGCGCCCCGCTGCCTGAGCCCACGATCAGGCTCGCCAGAAACCACGCGATCCTCTGCGACAGCACGGCGCACCGGCCATGGCTGGTCATCGCGCCCACCTCTTGTGTTGGCCACGCTCCCGAAAAGCCAAACGCCGAGCCACCCTGTCGGTAGCTCGGCGATCGTGGGTCCTTCGTGGCGTCGGTGTGGCGTCGCGGAGGAAGCGAGGACCCGTAGCTTTGCGCCCCCGGCTTTCGCCGGGTTTGCCTTTGTCGTTGGTGCTGCGGTGTTCCTAATAGCGCCCCGTCAGAGGAGCGTCAAGCCAGACGGCTGACCGCTGACAGCGTCTCTCCGTCTATCTCGTGCCCCCCCTCGAACCTGATCACGCGATACGGGATGCCCGCTCCCCGCAGTCGCTCCTCATCCCGCGCCAGGACCTTGGACGTGATGAACTCGTCACGGCTGCCGGCGACGAGGACCAGGTCGAGGGGGGCGAGCCGCTCGCGGGCCGCCGCGAGATCGAGGTCGGGCGGCACTTCCCCGCCCCACAGCACCAGCCGATCGGCCCGGACCGCGCCCAGCGCGGCCCAGCGGCACGCGGTCGCAGTGCCCTGGGAGAAGCCGAGGACGTGCACGCGAACCCGCGCCCGCTCGAGGCTCGCGAACACATCCACATGCACGGCGTCGAGATACCGCACGTAGTCGGCGATCTCGTTGAGCCGATCCTCTCGCGTCATCCAGCTCGCGCCCACCTTCTCGCGATTCGCTGGATCCATGTAGAAACGTGACAGCCCCTCGGGCGCGACCACCAACCGGGCACCGTCGTCCAGCGCGGAAAACGCTTTGACAAACCGCGCGGCCAGCTGGCCGTAGCCGTGGAGCACGAACCAGACTTCGCGGACCGCGGGGCCGGGTTCGCCGAGCACGAAATAGCGAGCCGTCCGGGAAACCGACAGATGGTGTTCGCGCATGGAGCCTCAAGGGACGGGGGACGAGGGCCGGGGGACGGGGGACGGGTGGTGGCGGCCCCATCCCCCGTCCCGCGTCCCTCCTCCCCATCAAGTGATCAGAATCGTCACGATTTCGAACGGTCCGGCCTCGAACCGCAGCGTGCGGCCCCGGTCCTCGAGCGGAAGCGAGGCGGACTCACGCTCGTCGGCCCGGACGCGGTGCGCCGTTCGCGCTCCGTCGGTGAAATGCCAGGTGCCCATCGTCCGCTCGCCCGTCGCATTGTAGCACCGCAAGATCACCCCCGCCCCGGCCCCAGCGCGCGCCGGCTTCACGGCCGACGCGACCAGCCCGGCGCCCTCGAGCGCGATCCCGGCCGGCGCCGGCATCACGGACACGGCATCCCGCAGCCAGGCACCGCGCACCGGCAGGAACACGTCCTCCCACCGCTGCATCAGCGTGTCGGGCCGTCGCGCTGCGGCATCGTCGAGCGGGACGATCGCGAGCTCGACGCGGTCGCGGCCGGGGCACTGCGCCAGCGGCGTGGCCGTCGGCCACCCGGCGTGGCCGGGGCGGGTCGGCAGGTCGCCGCGCGAAAGCTGCCCCACGGCCCGCAGCACGGTGAAGAGCAGGTCGCCGTCGGGCGTCAGCTGGTACTCGAAGAACCCCGGCGCGAGTAGCGCGAGCCCGCGCCGGCCCGCGGCGACGGCGACGAACCGCTGCGCCGGGGCCGTGAGCACCGGTGTCTCGATCGGATACTCTGCCGGATCCACGACCACCGCGGGCCTCGTGACGACCCCGAGCTGGGTCCCGGCCACGACCGGCAATCCGGCGATCCCTGTCGGCAGGCGCGCGCGCAGCCGGTGGTTCGCCGCCTGGTTGTCGATGTCCACGACGCAGCGGACGACCGGGCTGTCGGCGTGCAACATCACGACGACCCGCACACCTATCCATCCGCGACGTTTTCGTGTGACGCCGTTCGTGCGACGCTGCTTCTCGACGTCGTCCCCACCGTGCAGCTCGTATGTCGCCTCGATCGCCGCAACCAGCGGCCCCCGTGCCAGCAGTCGCCGCCGCACGGGTCCCGCACTGCGGACGACGCCACGGGACCGGGCGCAGAACGTATAGGTGTCGCCCGCGTCGCCCTCCGACTCGAGCCGCAGGAGATCGTGGAACCGCTCGCCCGTTCGGCGATCGGTGAGCGTCAGCGCGCCGGTCGGCTCGAGCGTCACCCTCACGAACCGGTTCGCCAGCGTCCGGACGCTCGCCATCGCCGCCTCGCCGCGGGCCCCGCTCCTGCCCGCAGGAACGGGGCGGGCGGCCGGGGCACGAATCGGTCCGGAGTCCAAGAGCGGTGTGAGCGCGACGACGCCGAGACCCGGCACGGTGGGCGCGCGGAACGCGACGCGCACGACGTGGACCTCGTCCTGATCGGGATAGTGCCGCGCGGCGTCGAGGCGTTCGTATCCGGCTCGGGCATCCAGGACCTGAACGGGGATCGGCGCTCCGTCCGGTCCCGCGAGCGCGAACCGGCCGGGCGCCGTGGCGTCCCGGGTCTGGCCGCCCGCGGTGCGGGGCGGGCCGACGCTCACGTCCCGCCGGAACCAGCTCAGGTCCGCGATCACGACGTGGCCCCGCGCGCGCGGAGCCGGATTCCACAGGACGAGGGTGGGCCTGCGCTCCGCGGCCGTTTCCCGGACCGCGTCGGGGTCGTGCCGCACCAGGTCGTGCAGCGCGCCGCGCGTGACTTCGCCCGCGTAGGCCTCGACCTCGTCGAGTCGGGTCGCGAGCGCGCGGGCCACCGCATCGGCGCAGCACCCCGCGATCGCATCGTGGAACTGGCACTGCACCAAAGTCCGCCAGGCGACGTCCAGCACCGCGCGCCGGTCGCGGCCGCCCGAGCGGCTCGCCAGTGCGGCGAGCGGCTCGGCGACCCGCTCCAGGGCCAGTTCCACCAGGGAGCTGCGCCGTTTGAGGGGCGCGCGGGTCCCGTGCACGCCCTGGAGCGTCCATGTATAGCGGTAGGACCAGCGCTGCTCGCCGCGCAGCACGGCGACCGTGGCCGGGTCCGCCGCGACCTGCTGAAAGAACTCGTCGAGCCGCGAGACGCGGACGCCCTGGGCGGGCTCGAGCACCGCCAGCCGCTCCCGCAACCCGCCGAGGTCCTGCGGGGCGGCGTGGTGGTCCGCGCCGACGAACACCGGGATGTGGCGCCCGGCCGCGCGTCGCACGAGGACGTCGCGCACCCGCGCCCACGCGGCGGCGAGCCCGTCGCCCGCGCTCGCGAGCCCGACGCCGATTTCGTAGCCCTCCGGCGGAAGGTGCCACACCAGCACGTCTCGCCCGTCGGGCGCGTGCCAGCGATACAGGTCCCGCTCCTGCCCCGGCGCCCCGCCGAGGCCGCGCCACACGACGCCGAACCGCAGTCCGAATTCGCGGGCCAGGGCCGGCCAGGCGGCTGGGTGACCGAATGCGTCGGGCGAGTAGAGCACGTCGCTCCGGTCGCCCAGGCGCTCGGCGTCCGCGGCACCGAGCAGCAGGTTGCGGATCAGCGCCTCACCCGAGGGGATCTGCTCGTCGACCAGCACGTACCACGGCCCCACCTGGAGGCGGCCCTCCGCGACCAGTGCGCGCACCTCGGCGTCCCGGTCGGGACGCGCCCGCAGATAGTCCTCGATCAGGACAGTTTGGCCGTCGAGCAGGAAGCTGCGATACTCGGCGTCGCCGCGGAGGCGCTCGAGCAGGTCGTCGAGCACCGCGACGAGCCGCGCGTGAAACGCCGCGTGCGGGAGATACCACTCACGGTCCCAGTGGGTGTGGGCAATGAGATGGAAGATCAGGCCGGGCACAGCTGCTCCACGTCCTCCGGCCGCGCCAGGTGCACGTGCGCCACCGCCCGTCCCTTGCCCAGCAGCGCGCGCACGTCGCCCAGCGCCTGCGCCCGTTTCAGCTGACCGAACGTGCGCCCCATCTCCGGGATCTCGGCGTCCTCAGCGTCGTCGGCCGTGATGACGAGAAAGCGTCCGGTGGCGGGCCCGCCCTTGTGCAGCTGTCCGGTCGAATGGAGGTACTGCGGTCCGAAGCCGAGCGTCGTGGCGCAGCCGAGCGCGCCGGCCCACGCGGCGCGGACCGCCTCGAGTCGCGCCGCGGTCGGTGCGTCGGGCGGGAGGTAGGCCAGGATCGCGAGATAGTCCCCGGGCCGGGCCAGCCGTCCGAGTTGCGGGGGATCGAGCGTGCGGACGGGGGCCCCGCCGCTCCCCCCGCCACCCGGCCGCTCGAGCTCCTCGCGTGCGAGGGCCTTCGCTTGCTCCACGTCCGGCTGGTCGAAGGCATTGACGTCCAGGCGCCTGCACAGCTCCCACGTCGCGTACTCCCAGCGCAGGAACTCGGCGCCGAGGTCGAGCGGGTCCGCGGAGAAGTCGGTCACCACCTCGTCGTCGGGCCGCGGTGCCCGGGCAGGGTCGGCCACGACCGGGATCACGCCGCGCCCGCGCTTCCCCGAGCTCTCGGCCACGAGCTGCTCGATCCAGTGGCCGAGGCCCGCGACGGGGGGCGGCGGCCACAGCACGAGCTTGTCGCGGCCG
>CAZVSO010000084.1:10945-11967 GCA_964629425.1 uncultured Gemmatimonadaceae bacterium | reverse complement strand
CGAAACAGTACGTTGCCGATCCAGCCGTCCTCGGTGACCGTCACCCGACTTCCCACGGCCACGGGCTCGATCTCGTAGATCCAGCGACCGCCGAACGCGGCGTCTTCGGGAGAGATGATTCGCGTCACCAGACGGCGCGGCCGCTGCTCCTCGACCACCTCGAGCGGCATGTCGAAGCCGCCGACGTTCTGGCGCCAGCGCTCCTTCCCGCCTACGTCCGCCAGGCGCTCGGAGCGCTTCATCTCGGGCCACCAGGCAGGGAGCGCCGCGAAGTCCCGGATCACCACCCACACGGAGTCGGGGGGCTGGTGCAGCACGATCGAGCGCGACGCGCGGTGCTCGCGCGGCAGGAACAGGCCGACGAGAGCCACCAACCCCACGAGGCCGACTAGCGCCCCGACGACGATCACGACCCATTTCATGGCGTCCTCACTGTGCGCAGTGCCTTGCCGACGGGACCGCGCGCGAAGCTAACCCGCGGCCAGCCCGTCCGCCAACGCGCTCGGGCCATCGCGGACGGCCGGCGCACTGGCGGCGACAGCGATGCGAGCCGAGTATTGGCGTGTGGTCCCCTCGTCCCCGCCGACTCCGCGAGAGACGCTATGAGAGTGTTCCACTTCATCGCGCCGTGCGTCATCGCCCTCGGCGTCGCCTCGGCTCAGGAACCGCCGGACACAACGCAGGCCGCGCAAGCGTCCGCGCTCCTGGTGTTCATCGACTGCCCCGACACCGACTGCGATTTCGACTACTTCCGCACCGAGATCACTTTCGTCAACCATGTGCGGGACCGGGAGTATGCGCAGGTTCATGTCCTGATCACGGGCCAGCGCACCGGGGGTGGCGGCACGGAGTTCACCATCACGTTCATCGGGCTGAAAGAACTCGCCGCAACCGCCGACACCCTGCGTCATGTGGCGAGCAACACCGCCACCGACGACGAAATCCGCCAGGCGCTGGCGCGGATCATCCGTCTGGGCCTGGTCCGCTTCGCCGCCAAGACCCCGGTGGCCGACCGGCTCCAG
>CAZVSO010000084.1:0-10935 GCA_964629425.1 uncultured Gemmatimonadaceae bacterium | reverse complement strand
GGTGTCCTACTCCGCACCTCCGGGAGCCGCGGCCCAGGTGCGCGATCCCTGGAACTACTGGGTGTTCCGCACCACCCTGAACGGGTTCTTCAACGGCGAGACGATGTTCAAGACGACGAGCCTCTTCGGCCGACTCTCGGCAGACCGGATCACCGAGGCGTGGAAGATCAGGCTGTCGATGACCGGGAGCTACAATCAGAGCGACTTCGAGGTAACGGTGTTCGACACCGCCGGCATGCCCAGCGGCGCCGAAACGATCACGAGCATCACGCGCAGCTACGGCGGCAACGCGCTCGCAGCCCGCAGCCTCGGGCGCCGCTGGTCGGCCGGGGCGGGCATGTCGGTCCTCTCCTCCACATTCCTGAACCAGGACCTGACGCTGCGCTTGGCGCCGGCGGCCGAGTTCGACGTCTACCCCTACTCGGAGTCTACCCGGCGCCTCCTCACCCTGCGGTACGAGGTCGGCGTGGCCTCCTACAACTACCGCGACACGACCATTTTCAACGAAACGGCCGAAACGCTGTTCGACGCGCGCCTGACGGTGTCCCTCGACCTCAAACAGCCCTGGGGCTCGACGGGCCTGTCGCTCGAGGCGAGTCATTTCCTGCACGACATCAGCAAGAATCGGCTCGTGCTATTCGGCAACGGCGACGTCCGTCTGTTCAAGGGCCTTTCCCTCAATGTGTTCGGGCAGGTGGCCGTGATCCACGACCAGCTCTTTCTCGAGAAGGGAGCCGCCTCCGAGGAGGAGGTGCTCCTGCGGCAACGCCAGCTGGCCACCTCGTACCGATACTTCGCGTCCGTTGGGCTGAGCTACACGTTCGGCTCGAAGTTCAGCAACATCGTGAATCCGCGGTTTGATGACTTCTTCTGAGTCGTAAGCCTGTGTGCGGTCCGGCGCCACCTGGCGCGACCGCCCTCTGGAACGTATGGTGCAGCCCACCCCTGGCCCCGTGACACCCGTCTGCGGGAGGTGACCTCGTGGATACCCGAGACAAGCCGGGCGCGCGCCCGTCGCTCTTCCCAGCGCTTCCGCTCCGGCGACTCGGCCGGGCCGCGCTCCCGCTCGCCGCCCTCGCGCTCGGCACGTGTGACCAGGAGCGGCCCGTTTCGCCGAGCGGGACGGAGGTCGTCGCGTCCCTGCCGGGCGCCACCACACCCAACCTCCGGGTCGCCTTCATCGGCGATCAGGACAACGGCTCGGATGCCGTCGCGGTGCTCCAGCTGATCGAGAACGAGGGTGCCCATTTGGTCCTGCATCAGGGCGACTTCGACTACGGCGACAACCCGACCGACTGGGACAACCGCATCACGAGCGTGCTCGGCGCCAGCTTCCCCTACTTCGCCTCCGTCGGCAACCACGACGAGAGCGCCTGGTCGGGTTCCAACGGCTACCAGGCCAAGCTCCAGCAACGGCTCAACCTCGTGAGGACCGCGGACCCCACCGTGAGCTGTACCGGCGACCTGGGCGTGAACTCGGGGTGCTACTTCCGGGGGCTGTTCTTCGTGCTCTCGGGCGCGGGCACCCTGGGCTCGGGGCACGAAGCCTACATCCGCCAGCAGCTGGGGATCGACCAGTCGACCTGGCGTATCTGCTCCTGGCACAAGAACCAGAACGCCATGCAGGTCGGCGGCAAGGGGGACGAAGTCGGCTGGGGCCCGTACGAGGCGTGCCGCGATTCGGGCGCGATCGTCGCCACGGCGCACGAGCATTCGTACGAGCGCACCAAGACGCTGACGAGCATGCAGAACCAGACCGTGGATCCCCTCTGGCCGTTCCGCGACAGCCTCCGCGTCGCGCCCGGCGCCACATTCGCGTTCGTCTCTGGCCTCGGTGGCAACAGCGTCCGCGACCAGGAGCGCTGCCTGCCCACCACGTACCCCTATGGGTGCAACGGCGAGTGGGCGTTCATCTACGCCTCCAACCAGAACGCGCAGTTCGGCGCGCTGTTCATCGACTTCTATGTGGACGGCGACCCACGCAAGGCGCGCGGATACTTCAAGAACGTCAGCGGCGTCGTGGTGGACCGGTTCGTGATCACGTCGCAGCTCACGACGCCCGATGCGGCGCCGCCCGTCGTCGCTGCTCCCGTCGTGGACCCCGGGCCCGACGCCCGGGCGGACGAAGGCGAGACGCTGAGCCTCACGGCGAACTTCACCGATTCCGACGCCGACGGCCCGTACACGGCCACGATCAACTGGGGAGATGGCCCGCCGCAGGCGGGGACGGTGACCGGGACGGGCGGCAGCGGGACCGTGACGGGCGCGCACGCGTACGCGGACAACGGCATGTTCACGGTCACCGTCACGGTTAGTGATATGGACGGCGGCGCGGGCGACAATTCCGCGACGGTGCCTGTGAGCAACGTAGCGCCCACGGCGACCAGCGCGGGCGGACCCTACGCGGGCGCCCAAGGCACCCCCATCACCTTCACCGGCATCGCCACCGATCCGGGCAGCGCAGATGTGCTGACGTACGAGTGGGACTTCCACTACGACGGGACGTTCGCCCTCGAGGGCACCGCGACGAGCCCCACGCTCGCGTACGCCTACCCGCAGGACGGCTCCTTCACCGCAGCGCTCCGGGTCCGCGACGACGACGGCGACCTCTCCGGCGTGGTCCCGACCTCAGCCCCAGTCATCGTGGCTGACGCCGGTCCGGTCGCGAACTTCACCTTCACGCCGGCGTCGCCCCGGGTCGGCGCGGTCGTGTCCTACACGGACCAGACCGTATCGCCCGACGGCATGACGGCGTGGGAGTGGGACTTCGACGTGGGGTCGGGCCTGACCGTGGATGCCACCACCCAGAACCCGGCGACGTCCTACGCGGCGGCGGGCAGCTACACGGTGCGGCTCACGGTGCACGAGGCCGACGGCGACGTCGCCTTCATCGAGAAGCCCTTACCCGTCACCACCCAGCCGGCGGTCGTCCTGTACTTCTCGCTGAGCGGCTCCGACACACTGAGCGGCGTGATCGTGGCGAACGAGGACATCGTCGCCTTCGACGGCACGAACTTCAGCCTCTACTTTGACGGCTCGGACGTGCTCGGTACGACCGGCTTCACTCTCGATGCTTTCACGATTATGTCGCCCACCGAGATCCTGATGTCGTTCACCAGCTCGGGCACCGTGCCGGGAGTCTCGGGCACCGTGGCGGACGAAGACATTGTCAGGTTCACCGCGACCTCTTTAGGGGCGACCACCGCCGGGACCTTCTCGCTCTACTTCGATGGCAGCGACGTGGGCCTGGCCAGCTCGAGCGACGAGGACGTGGACGCCATCGAGCTGCTTCCGGACGGCCGTCTCCTGGTGTCCACGGTCGGCGCGGTCGGCGTCACCGGGGTCTCGGGCCAGGACGAGGACCTGTTGGCCTTCACGCCGACGTCGCTGGGCGCGACCACGGCCGGCACGTGGGCGATGTACTTCGACGGCAGCGACGTGGGCCTGAGCAGCTCGAGCGACGAAGACGTGGACGCCGTCGCCGTCGACGCATCGGGCAAGATCTATCTCTCGACCATCGGCAACTTCTCGGTCACGGGTCGCTCCGGGGCCGACGAGGACGTGTTCGTCTTCACCCCGACGTCGCTGGGCGGGACCACGACGGGCACCTATAGCTCCACCCTATTCTTCGACGGCAGCGTGTACGGCGTGACCGGCGACATCTTCGGAATCGACTTGCCCTAAAGGAGGAAGCCATGAGCGAGAAAGAGCAGTTCCTTCGCACGTGGGAGAAGGAGTTCCCCACGACCCTGAAGGTCCTGAAGGCCTACCCGTCCGCCAAGATGGACCTGAAGCCGCATGCCAAGTCCAAGTCGGCGCGGGAGCTGGCCTGGGGCTTCGTCGTGGAGGAGAGGGTCATCGACGGCGCGCTCATGGGAAACATCGACTTCGCGCAGATATCGACGCCTCCGCCCGCGACGTGCGATGAGATCATCCGCGCCTACGAGACCTCGCACCGAGCGCTGGTGGAGAAGCTCAGGAACACACCGGAGGCGGAGCTGAACAAGACCGTGGGATGGATGGTCGGCCCGAAGCAGCCCGCGGACGTGCGCCGGATGGACGTCCTGTGGACCGCCCTGATGGACACGGTGCACCACCGCGGCCAGATGTCGGTGTACCTCCGGATGGCGGACGGCAAGGTTCCGTCCATCTACGGACCGACGGCCGATGAGCCGTGGATGTGAGGGGAAGGGGAGACGGACGCACAGACGGACAGGCGGACAGCAGACGCACAGAAGGGAACAGGCATCAGGGCTGTCGGGAGTAGGTAGACCCACTACCTGGTCACCGCTCGCCTGTTCCCCATCTGTGCGTCTGTTGCATCTGTGCGTCTGCTGCGCCCTGCCCGTCTGTGCGTCAGTCCGTCTAGTTTATCGGGATCCAGTAGCTGACCTTGAGCGCCAGGAAGTTCTCGCCCGGCGCCTGCCGCGCGTCCCATAGAGACCCCGGTCCCACGTGCTCGCCCCGGCTGTCGGACGCCTCGCGGCTCTGCTGCCACACGAGGTACAGCGTGCTGCCCGGCCGCCATTCCCAGCGGAGGACGAGGTTGCTGCGGAACGACAGGGTATTGAAGTCCGGGTTCGCGATGACGAGGGTGTCGGCGCCGCCGTTGTCGGTGACCGTGTACGAGCCGTCGGCCTCCCGGGCGATCGTCGTCCCGTCGCTGCCGTACACGCGGAGATCGCGGCTGCGCGCCGCCTCGAGCTCGCCGAACCCGTAGTAGCGGCCGCTCGACGCGAACGGCTCGGCGTACAGCTCCAGCGTCAGGTCTGGTGAGAAGATGTAGTTCAGGCGGAGCTGCGCCGCCAGCGTGCTCTGGTCGATGAACGCGAACACGTAGCGGCCGCCGTACGTGGCGGAGCTACCGCCACCGTAGGTATCGACATACTGCCGCGGATCGATGGCGCGCAGGTAGTTGGGATTGACGGACAGCTGCCAGCGCGGCCCGGGCCGCAGGGAGAGACCGCCGCTCAGACGATAGGTCTCGCCGCCCAACTCATCCCTTCCATAAAACACCCGGGCATTCCATCGGGTCGTGGCCGCAAAGCTGTTCGCCAGGCTGGCGATCGTCACCCAGCTCTGGGGGGTGCCCATCGAGGGGCCGCCGCGGGTGAGGGAGTGGTTCTGGGACCGGTAGTCCACCCAGAACGTGAGCCCCGTGGTCCAGTAGTTCTTCCAGGTGAGCTCGGCGTCGAGTCGCGTGGTATAGAACTGGCGGTCGCCCCCGAAGTTCCACTCGCCCCCGGTGTTGAACCCCAGCGCGTAGGAGTAGAACACCGTCCCCGGGCGCGTCTCCCGGTAACGCAGGTCGGCGAACGCGCCCTGGCCGTCCGCGTTGCCGAGCCGCCCGGCGTCGTTCGGGTCGAACGCCGGCGATTCGCGGTACAGGTCCGCGCTGTAGAGCCAGTGCCTCCCGCTGTTCTTCTCGAACTCGAGGCTTGCCACGTATCCGGTGAGCGCGGTCCGTGACGAATCCACCTCGACGTGGTCGGCGTCGGGGCGCTGGAAGTAGTGCACCGGGGACTCCTGGATCCCCAGGAGGGCCACCGAGTCGCCGCGGACGTGACTCACCGCCACGACGCCGCCGAGCTCGTAGGCGCCCCGCGCAAAGCGCAGATTCCAGTCGACCCGGCCGCTGTAGGCCTCGCGGGGGTAGATCGCCGCCAGCGGATCACCCGCGGACAGATCGCGGTGCACGGCGGTGAACTGCCCGCCCACCGTCGAGGTATTCGCCCCGAACTCCTGCTGCAGCCGCGCCACGCCGAATGTGGTGAAGGGTGCGACCGTGGCTGCCGCGGCCCCGGCCGTCGAATCGTAGGTGCTCGCCTCCTCGCGCGCCGTTACGGCGGCGAGCCCGCCCACCGAGAGCCCTGACGGGAGCCGGCCCGTCACCTTGGCCGCGCCGTAGATCGTGCTCGCGTCGGGGTACTCCACGAAATCGCCGGCTGCCTCCCCCCGGGGCCGGGCGCCGATGCGGCGGGAATAGAACATCTGGTTATCGAACAGCTGGCTCCCTTCCGTGAAGAACGGCCGCCGCTCGGGGAAGAAGATCTCGAAGGCCGTCAGATTGACCACCGCGGGGTCGGCCTCGACCTGGCCGAAATCCGGATTCACGGTCGCGTCGAGCGTCAGGTTGGACCCGAGCCCCATCTTGAGGTCGGCGCCGGCGCGCCCGTCCAGATGGTTGCCGTCGAACGGATCAGCGGCCACGGCGTCGGGCGCGATCACGGCGTTCCCGGCCAGGTAGGGCAGCAGCTCGAGGCGGCGCGCGGGCCGGATCCCTTCGATCCCCACCAGCTCGCCCATCCGCGACGACCAGCCCGTCTCGTTCTTCGGCACGGGAATCCAGAAAATGTCTTCCCGCCGCGACGGGACCCAGCGGTCGATGTTGAGGCCCCAGACCTGGACGTCCCGCGCCGTGAACCGGAGTTGGCTGAAGGGAATCCGCATCTCCGCGGTCCAGCCAAGGGAATCGATCACGGCCTTCGCCTCCCACACCGGGTCGAATCGCATGTCCAGGTTGTGCTCGTTGTCGGTCGGGTGGTACCAGTCCATGCGCACGCCCGACGCGGTCACGCCGAAGGAGTATGCGGTGCGGCGATCGTGGTAGGTGTCGAGCGAAACCCAGAGGTGCTCGGCCTGCACGATCCCCGAGCCGTCGCGCCGCGCGAGCGGCGCCTGGATCTGCGACGGGTTGTCGCTATACATCCGGGCCGCGACGTACAGCGCGTCGCCGTCAAACAGGAACGCGACCTCCGTGCGCTCCGTCGGCTCCGCGCCCTCATTCGGCTCCTTCTGCACGAAGTCAGAGATCCAACGGGCCGCGCGCCAGGCCGGGTCGTCGAGCCGGCCATCGAGCCGGATCCGTTCGGTGCCCAGGCGGGTTGCGAACGCCTGCTTGCGAGCACCGGGCCGGGAGCTCGTGGACCCGGTGTCCGCCACCTGGGCGGCGGCCGGTAGGGCGGCGAGACAGCAGAGCGCGAGGGCGGCGAGGCAACGCATGGGAGGCCGGGCCCTCAACCCTGAGCCGCCAACACTCGCCCTGCCTGCCACAGGTGCCGGCGGTCGTGGGCCACGAGCATGGCGAGATAGGCGCCGAGGCTCATGCGGAAGAATCGGCTCGCCGGCGACGTCACCCTGGCCCGCTTGAGGTCCAGGCCATCCGACCGCCGAACGCGCTCGGCCAGCGCTTCGCTCGAGCGCAGGAACTCCTCCAGCACCTGGTTCTTGGGCTTGCCGGGCGTCGGCTGGAAGACCGGGAAGGTCTTGAACCGCCGCTGCGCCGGCGCGTCGGCCGAGCGTACCATCCACCTGGCGAACCACCCGTAGCGGAACGGCCCCGCCGCGGCCCAGCCGCGCGAGCGGGCGCCCTCGATCGCGCGGTCCAGCGCAGGCAGGGCCGCCCGCACACTCACCGTGAGATGGTCGACGCACTCGGCCGGCGACCAGCGCCCGGGCGCGGGCCGCGCATTCCACTGGGCGTCCGGAATGCGCGCGATCAAGGCCTGCGCATCAGCTTGGACGACGCCGAGTTGGCGAAGGTAGTCCTGAAGCTCGGGATTCATGGCACCCTCAATTCTCGTAACTGATCCGGTACACGACGCCCGCTCGATCGTCCGACACCAGCAGCGCGCCATCGGGCATCACGAGCACGTCCACGGGAGTGCCCCAGGCCGCCCGGTTGCCGGAACGCAGCCACCCCGTGGCGAACGTGTCATAGCGGGGTGCGCCGCCGTCCAGCGATACCGTCGTGATCCGGAAGCCCACGGGGACGATCCGGTTCCAGGAACCGTGCTCCGCGATAAAGATGCGGCGCCGGTACTCGGCGGGGAACATCGTCCCGGTATAGAATCGCATCCCCAGCGCCGCTACGTGGGCATCGAGCCGGGCGGCGGGCGGCGCGAAGTCGGCGCAGGGGCGCCGCCCGCCGAAGTCCGGGTCGGCGAGAGCAGCGCCATTGCAATAGGGGAAGCCAAAGTGCAGGCCGGCGCGCGGTGCGCGGTTCAGCTCGTCGGGCGGCGCGTCGGGTCCGAGCCAGTCGCGGCCGTTGTCGGTGAACCACAGCTCGCCCGTCTCCGGGTGCCAGTCGAAGCCCACGCTGTTGCGGACGCCGCGCGCGTAGATCTCCAGGCCCGACCCGTCGGCACGCATCCGCAAGATCGTCGCGGACCGTTCGTCCGAGCCCTCGCAGACGTTGCACGGCACCCCGGAGGCGACGTACAGCCAGCCGTCGGGGCCGAATCCGATGTAGCGCCAGCCGTGCAGGGCATCGCGCGGCAGGCCATCGTTGACCACCACCGGTGCAGGCGGCGCGGCGAGGCGATCCTCGATCCCGTCGAACCGCAGCACGCGGTGGATCTCCGCCACGTACAACGCCCCGTTGCGGAAGGCGACTCCGTTGGGGGAGTTGAGGTCGCGCGCCACGACGTACACCGAATCGGCACGCTGGTCCCGATCACGATCGACCAGCGCGTAGACGGCCCCTTCACCACGGGTCCCCACGAACACCGTGCCCCGGGCACCGAGGGTGAGCGACCGTGCGTCCGGCACGGAATCCGCGTACAGCGCGATCGCGAAGCCTGGCGGCAGCGATATCGCGGCGAGCCGCGCGCCGTTCGAGGGGCACCCGCGCAGCCACAGGGCGCCGGCGAGCAGCACGAGCAGTACGGCCAGCCGGACCACGCGACCGCGCGTCATGGCACGCCAACCTAGCGGGGGGCCTCCGTGGCCGCGATTCCCCACAGCCCCAGGGACTTGTCGCACTATCATCTGAAACAGTACTAATACAATACAAACATCATCAAACTTGACTAAATCGTCACTCCAAGTCTAGGTTTGCCGGGGCCACCAAGGAGGTTGTGATGAGGAAATTCCTCGGCTTGCTGCTCAGCGATCGCGACCGATTCTTCGAGGAGGTCGTGGATGGAGTCGAGTTGTCGAAGAAACTGCGGCATGCCGCCGCGACGATCGTCGTGCTCGCGGGGTTCTTTGGCGTGGTCGCAGGTGCATTCTCGGGGCCGGCGCAGGCGGTTTCGGCGGGGCTGAAGCTGCCGTTCCTCTTCTTCGCGACCTTCGCGGTGTGCTTTCCCGCCTTCTATGTCGTTCAGGTGCTCGTGGGCTCCCGCCTGCGTGCGCTGCAAGTGACGGTCCTGGTGCTCGCCGCCCTGGCGCTCACATCGGTCCTGCTGGCGGCGTTCGTTCCGATCACGGCCTTCTTTCTCGTCACGGGGGCGAACTACTACTTCCTCCACCTGCTGAACATCGCCCTCGCCGGCGTCGCAGGGTTGTTCGGCATGTACGCGCTGCACGACGGGCTGACGGTCGTGTGTGAGAAGCGTAGCGTATATCCGCGCAAGGCCCTGACGATCATGCGGGTGTGGGCGGTGCTCTTCGCGTTCGTCGGCATCCAGCTCGCCTGGAACCTGCGGCCGTTCCTGGGAGACCGCAACCAACCCTTCCGCGTGTTCGGGCAGTACGAAGGCAACTTCTACGCGGCCGTGATCTACGCGGTCAATCAGCTGCTCGAGGGCGAAGAGCGCCCGCCGACCACGTCGCCCACCGTGGACACCAGCGCCTGGTTCCACCAACTCCGGCCGGATACGGCGCCGAGCCGCGCCCCGCGGCCATGACGCGGGACGGAGCGCGTCGAGTGGAGTCGCCCGACAACGACATCCTCACCGTTGAAGAAGTGGCGGCCTACCTGCGCCTGCAGCCACAGACGATCTACAAGTGGGCCCAGGAGAAGCGCATCCCGGCCGCGAAGCTCGGCAAGGAATGGCGATTCCGGAAGAGCATTCTCGATCGGTGGTTGGACGAGCAGATCCTGAGCTCGGAGTCGGGGTTTCGGCATTTGCGGCAGGAGGGATAGGATTCTTGCCGCGGGGGGAGCCGCGGTCTAAGTTCTCGGTACGCAGGCCACACCACAAGAGGGGCGGACATGCGCACACGCTCGACCGTGATTGCCGGACTCGCTCTCATCCTCGCGGTCACGCCTTCGGCCGAGGGCCAGTTCGGCAAGCTCACCAAGAAGGCGCAGGACGCGATCACGAAGGACACGACGCGCCGCTGCGCACCCAAGTTCGATAGCGTCGTGGTCGAGCTGAAGCAGGATGTGCTCACGCGCGTGGTGGCCGGGATGCGGGCGGCCCGGCAGTTGACGGGCTCCGACGGCGTGGCGCCCGAGGAGTTGATCCGCCGGTCCGCGAAGGCGAGCGATCAGCGGAACGCCCTCATGGAGGGGCGCGACGGCGATCTGCGGCGCTATCAGGAGAGCACCAACACGCACGCGAGCTGCATGAACGAGGCGCTCGAGCGTGTGAAGGAGGAGCGTGATGCGGAGATGCAGCGGCGCATGATGGCTCCGGGCGGACCCGACGTTCAGCTGATCCAGGACATCCAGCGGCTGTCCATGCAGTATCAGGAGCGCACCGCTGCTGGCGACACCGCGGGCGCACGGAAGGCACATGAGGAGCTGTTGAAGCGGCTCGGCGCCGATCCCAAAGCCGACTCGGCCAAGGCCGTCACCACCTGCGGGCGCGCGCCCGCCAAACCGGCGTGGCTCACCCAGTCCGATTCGCTGAACGAGGAGAGCAACCGCCTGCTGCAGGCGGCACGCGAGCTGGAGCAGCGCCGCGACACCGTGGGGGCGCAGGGCGCAGGGCTCGGAGGGCAACAGTTCGCCGTCGCCGAGGAGCGCGTCGAGGCCTACGTCCTGAGCGACGGCAAGCCCGGCACGTTGTGGTGCTACACGGACGCCGAACGAACTGCGCTCGACGCACGGATGAGCGAGCTCAAGGATCTGCTCGACTGAGGCGACCACCCCGCGCCGCCGCGCTCACGCTGGGCGTCGTTGTCGTCGCCGGCGCGGCCGTCTCGGCCGCGCTCGGCGGTCCGGCGGAACCCACCCTGGCGGTCCGGGACCCGCAGGGGCGCCTC
>CAZVSO010000083.1:0-12137 GCA_964629425.1 uncultured Gemmatimonadaceae bacterium | reverse complement strand
CGTGACGCGAGGCTCGCCGGTCAGGTGTAGGGGCGGCCTCGCGCCCGCCCACGGACAGCTCGACGGCCCGCTCCAGCGCGTCGCGCGCCCGGAACAGCAGCTGGAGCAGCTCGTCGCCCGCGGGCTTGGCGCCGCGGCGCAGCGTGTCCAGCAGGTTCTCCATGCGGTGCGCCAGATCGGCCACCCGGGCGTAGCCCATCGTGGCCGCCATCCCCTTCACCGTGTGCACCGCACGGAAGATCCCCTGCACCGGCTCGCGTGCCGACGGCGCGCGCTCCCACTCGAGCAGCAGCTGGTTGCACGCGCCCAGATGCTCCCGACTCTCGGCGAGGAACAGCTCGGCGTATTGCGAAAGGTCCACGCGCTACCCCAACACGCGCTGCACGGCTTCCAGCACGCGCGACGGCTGGAACGGCTTCACCACGAAATCTTTGGCCCCCGCCTGGATCGCCTCGACCACCAGGGCCTGCTGCCCCATCGCGCTGCACATCAGGATCTTGGCGTCGGGATCGTGTTTGACGATCTCGCGCACCGCGTCGATCCCGCCCATGTCGGGCATCACGATGTCCATCGTCACGAGGTCGGGCCGGAGCTGCTTGTACTTCTCGACCGCCTGCACGCCGGACTCCGCTTCGCCGACGACGTCGAAGCCGGCTTGCGCGAGGATATCGCTGATCATCGTGCGCATGAAGATGGCGTCGTCGCAAACGAGAACGGAGTGGCCCACACACCCTCCCTTAGAACAGAATGGGGGCTAGTAGTTCGTCCGTGTTGAGAACCAGGAAGAGCTGGCCCGCGCGCCGGCCGACCGCGCGCACCACCGTGGGGTCGACGCCGGGCAACGCCTGCCGCGGCTCCAACGCCGCCGCGCTCACCACCAGGAGGTCGAGCACCTCGTCCACCAGGAACCCGACGAGGCGGCCAGGGGCTCCATCGGTGGGCCGTCCCGCCGGGCCCCCACCCCCTCCCCCGCTTCCCACTTCCAGCAGGATGATGCTGCCGGCTCCCTCCTCCGGGGCCGGCTGGCCCAGAATCCGCCAACCGTCGACCGCGGTCACCAAGGTGCCCCGGACGTTGACCAAGCCGGCCACGGCAGGGGCCGCGCCGGGGATGCGGGTGGCTGCCAGGCGCGGCAGGATCTCACGAACCGCCTCGGCCTCGGCCGCGCAGACCAGCTGCCCGACCCGGAATATCAGCAAGCGGACGGCCGCCGCGTCACCCATCAGATGCGAAGAACCCAAAATACTGCAACGGGTTGCGTTGAGCAAGCAACGCCGGCTCTCCGGCCGCACAGGCGAGCGCTGGCACGAGGTCGGCGGGCCATTCGGACCGCAGGACCAGAGGGGCCCCGCTCACCGGATGCGCCAGCCGCAGCTCGGCGGCGTGCAGCATCTGACGCGGGGCGAGCGCTTCGACGGCCTCGGCCTCGCGGCGGTGCGACGGGGTGGCGCGCCGGCTGCCGCCGAACGCGTACTCGCGGTCCCCGACGACGGGGTGCCCCACGTGCGCCAGGTGCACGCGGATCTGATGCGTGCGTCCCGTGCCGAGCCGCAGCCGCACCAGATCGGCCAGCGCGAAGCGGGCCACCACCTGGACGTAGGTGACGGCGTGGCGTCCCCCGGCCCCGACCGTCATGCGCTTGCGGTCGGCCGCATGCCGGCGGATGGGCGCCGCGATCTCCACCGGGCTCTTGGCGAAATGGCCCCAGGCGAGCGCCGCATAGATGCGCTCGACCTGACGGCGCTCGATCGCGCCGGCGAGCCGGCGGTGCGCCAGATCGGATTTGGCCACGAGGAGCAGGCCCGAGGTGTCGCGGTCGAGGCGATGGACGATGCCGGGGCGCCCCTCGCGCGGGCCGGCCGAGAGGGCCGTGCCACGACCCACGAGCGCGTTGACGAGGGTGTCGTCCCAGTGTCCCGGCCCCGGGTGCACCACGAGTCCCGCCGGCTTGTCGAGCACAGCGAGGTGCTCGTCTTCGAAGAGGAAACTGAGGTCGGTGTGGTGGGGCGCGTAGGTGCGAGGCGGGGCTTCGGGCGCGAGCTCCACGGTGACGATCGCGCCGTGCTCAAGCTGGGCCGACGCGCGCAGCGGGCCGCCGTCGCTCGAGACGCGGTGCTCGGCGATCAGGCGGGCGGCCTGGGTGCGGGAGATGGAGAGCTGGTCGGCAAGAAAGCGGTCGAGGCGCTCCACCCGGGCCACCGCCACACAGAAGGTCACGGCGCCCGGGAGCGGCGGCGCGCCGGTCACGGCTCCGCCGCCGGGGCCTCCCTGGGATGCTGCTGGGCCCGGCCCTCGAGCCACAGAGAGACGGCGAGCGCGACGGCGCCGATGGTGATGGCGGAGTCGGCCACGTTGAAGGTCGGCCAGCGCCAGGCGCCGACGCCCACGTCCACGAAGTCCACCACGCCCATCGGGCTGCGGAGGCGGTCGATCAGGTTGCCGGTCGCGCCGCCGCACACCAGCGCGAGCGCCAGCAGGCGGAACCGGTCGCCCGGCCTCGTCGTGCGCACCATGGAGCCCAGGACCGCGAGCGCGATCAGCGCGAGCACCAGGAACACCCAGCGCGAGTGCTCGCCGACGTGGATGCCGAACGCCGCGCCCTGGTTGTACACGAGGCGCAGCTGGACCCACTCGCCGATGACGGAGAGCGGCATACGGCGGGTGAGCTGGGCCTCGGCGATCAGCTTGGTGACGAGATCGGCGATCACGAGGCCGCCGGCGACGCCCCAGAACAGGCGGCGATCAGCGGCGCTTGCCATCTTCCTCTTTCGCCTTGCACGAGATGCACAACCGCGCGTGCGGCAGCGCGTCCAGCCGCTCGAAGCCGATCTCCTCGCCGCACTGCTCGCAGCGGCCGTACCTGTCCGGGGTCCGGTACAGCCGGCGCAGGGCCTCGTTCACGTGCCAAAGGTAACGGCCCTCCTGCGAGGCGAAGAGGAACGCCTTCTCGCGCTCCATCGCGTCCGTGCCCTGGTCGGCCATGTGGAACGAGTAGCTCGACAGGGCCCCGTCCGACGCCTGGAGGCTCGGTTTGAATTGCTCGTCGTAGTAGCCGAGCTCCTTCATCACGCGAGCGCGCTCCTCGTGGAGGCGCTTCTCGAGGTGGGCCAGCTGCTTCTTGTTCATCCCCCTGCTCTTGCTCTTCGTGGGCATTAGCGGGTCTCGCCCTTTCTTCCATCGTGGCGCCGGACGGCGATGGTTACGGGCCGCCCGGCGATATCCATGTCCTTGCGTACGTCGGGGCGCTCCAGCTCCCCCCCGAGCAGCGTCGTCCGGGCCAGGGTTTCGCCCTCGATGAGCCCGCGGAACGCGGCGGCGGCGGCGACGATCTCCTCGGCCCCCGACACGCTCAGCTCGATGCGCGCCGTGTACTCGTAGTCGGCTTCCTTACGCAGCCGCTGGACGCGGTTCACCAGCTCCCGCGCCAGCCCCTCCTGGACCAGGTCCTCGGTCAGCGTCGGGTCGAGCGCCACCACGTACGGCCCGTCGGCCTGCACCAGCCAGTCGCTCGCCACGTCGCGCGCGACGATCACGTCAGCGGGATGGAACTCCCATTCGCCCGCGCGCACCGACTCGCCACGCTCCAGCGCCCGCAGCCCCTCGGCCGGGAGCTCGGCGACGGCAGCGGCCGCCCGCGGCGTGTCGGGCCCATAGCGGCGCCCGAGCGTGCGGAAGTTGGGCCGGCCGCGCAAGCGCACGAGCTCGGCCTCGGTGTCCACCACCGCGCACGCCTTGGCGTTCACTTCGGCCGCCAAGATATCTAACAACTCCGCCAAGTGGGGGCCCCGCACCGCCGCGGGAACGGCCACCTGGACGCGGGCGACCGGCTGGCGCACGCCCCAGCCGCGGGATTTGCGCGCGGCATGCGTCAGCGACGCCAGCCGCCGCACCGCGCCCATAGCCGCCTCGAGCGCCGCATCGCGGCGGCCCTGGTCGAGCGGAAACGGCGCAAGATGCACCGTGGTTCCCGCGAGCGCGCGATGCAGCCAGTCCGAGAAGAACGGCGCCGCGGGGGCCAGCAGGCGGGCCGCCGTGACCAGGCCCTCATACAGCGTGGCGAGGGCCGCCGGGTCGGCCGCCCGGTCGGGCGCCCAGAAGCGCGCCCGGTTGACTCGCACGTACCAGTTCGACAGGTCGTCCACCACGAAGCTCATGATGGCACGCACCCCGGCGGTCGCGTCGAACGCGCCGAAGGCGCGGCGCGCCTCGCCCGCCGCGTCGTCGAGCCGCGCGAGCAGCCAGCGGTCCACGGGCGGACGCTCGGGCACAGGCGGCGTGTCGCCGTCGGGCCGCCAATCCTCGGCGTACAGCGCGAAGAAGCGATAGGTGTTGCGCAGGGTCGTGAGGAACGCGCCCGCGAGCTCGCCGATCTGGCGCGGATCGAAGCGCTTGGGCACCCACACCTGGCTCTGGGCCAGGAGGTAGAGGCGCACGGCGTCGGCGCCGTGCGACGCGATGACCTGCCACGGGTCCACCACGTTGCCGCGGCTCTTGGACATCTTCTGGCCGGCGGCGTCCAGCACCAGCTCGTTCACCACGACCCGCCGGTAGGCGGGCTGATCGAACGCGGTGACCGCGATGGCGAGCAGCGAGTAGAACCACCCGCGCGTCTGATCGATGCCCTCGCAGATGAAGTCCGCCGGGAAGTGCGCGGCGAATTCCGCCTCCCGCTCGAAGGGATAGTGCCACTGCGCGTACGGCATCGCGCCCGAGTCGAACCAGGCGTCGATCACCTCGGGCACCCGCCGCATCGTGCCGGCGCACCGGCGGCAGGACCAGTGGTACTCGTCCACGTGCGGCTTGTGGGGATCGAACCCGGCCGGCAGCGGACGACCCCAGCGGGTCGCGAGCTCGGCGTAGGAGCCGATGACCTCGCGGTGCTCGCGGTCGGCGTCGCACTCCCACACGTTGAGCGGCGTCCCCCAGTACCGGTCGCGGGACAGCGCCCAATCCACGTTGTTCTCCAGCCACTCGCCGAACCGGCCGCTCCCGACCTCGGGCGGGTGCCACGTGACCCGGGCGTTGATCGCGAGCAGCCGCTCGCGCACGGCGCTCGTCCGGACGAACCACGAGCTGCGCGCGTAGTAGATCAGCGGCGAATCGCAGCGCCAGCAGAACGGGTAGGTGTGCGTGTACGGCCGGGTCTCGAGCCAGCGTCCGTCGCGCTTGAGGCGGTCGATCACGAGCTGATTGGTCGCCTTGTCGGTGACGAGCCGGCCCTCGATCTCAGGCCACCCGGTGCCCTGGAACGTGCCGTCGGCCGCGACGGGGTTCACGAAGGCGAGCCCCTGCTGCTGCCCGATCGCATAGTCGTCCGCGCCGAACGCCGGGGCCATGTGCACCAGCCCCGTGCCCTCGTCGGCCGCGACGAAGGTCCCGGCGACGACGACGGCGCGCTGCCCCTCGGGCGGCAACGGCACGACGTCGAGCGGCCGAACGTAGCGAAGGCCGACGAGCTCCTGGCCCTTGAGTGTTCGAATCAACGACGCTTCGCTCGAGGCCTCGCCGGCAGGCTTCACGCCAACCGGCGCTACCTGGACAGGCCGTGCAGCAGCGGGACGCACGCGATGGTGTCGGCCCAGCACATCTTGGGCGCGTGCGACGGCCACGATGTAGCGGTTGCCGTCGAGCTCGTACTCGCCGTACTCGAGGTCCGGGTGGACCGCGACCGCGACGTTGGACAGCAGCGTCCACGGCGTCGTCGTCCACACGACGAGATGGCGGCGCGGATCGTCGGCCAGCGGGAGGGTCACGAACACGGAGTTGCTCTGCAGCGTGTCGTAGCCCTGCGCCAGCTCGTGCGACGACAGCGCGGTCCCGCAGCGCGGGCAATAGGGCAGCACCTTGTGGCCGCGGTACAGCAGCGCCTTGTCGTGCAGCCGCTTCAGCAGCCACCAGACGGTCTCGATGTACTCCGGCGTGTAGGTGATGTAGGGATGCGCGTAGTCGAGCCAGTAGCCGATGCGGTCGGACAGCGCCTCCCAGTCGGCCTTGTACGTGAAGACGCTCTCGCGGCACAGCCGGTTGAACCGCTCCACGCCGTAGGCCTCGATCTCGCGCTTCCCATTGATCGCGAGCTTGCGCTCGACCTCGATCTCGACCGGGAGGCCGTGCGTGTCCCACCCGGCGATGCGGGTCACGTGCTCCCCCAGCATCGTGCGGTAGCGGCACACCAGGTCCTTGATGGTGCGGGACATCACGTGGTGGATGCCGGGTCGACCGTTGGCGGTGGGCGGGCCTTCGTAGAAGACGAAGGGTGGTCCGTACCGGCCGGTCTCGGTGACGCGCGCGAACAGCTGCTCCTCGGTCCAGCGCGCCAGGAGCTCGCGCTCCAGCTCGTCGGCCGACCGGCGCGGGTCCAGCGCGGGATACGGCATCAGTGGAGGCGCTCGAGCACGCCGCGGATCAGCGCGGTGAGCCGCGGCTCCGCCTCGCGCGCCGCCGCGATGATCCGCTCGACCGACGCGGGCTCGAGCGCGTCGGGCAGGCATTGATCGGTGATGATGGACAGGCCCAGCACCCGCATCCCCTGGTGGACGGCGACGAGGACTTCGGGCACGGTGCTCATCCCGACGACGTCAGCGCCGAGCGCCCGCAGCATGCGATACTCGGCGCGGGTCTCGAGGCTGGGCCCGCTCACCGCCACGTACACGCCCTCGCGTAGGGTCACGCGCTGCGCCAGTGCCACCGTGCGCGCCAGCGCGCGCAGCCCGGCATCGTAGGCCCTGGACATGTCGGGGAACCGCGGGCCGTCACCGTCGTCGTTCGGGCCCGCGAGCGGGCTGTCGCTCAGGAGGTTGATGTGGTCGGCCAGCAGCACCAGCTCGCCGGGGCGCCACAGAGGATGCATCCCGCCGCTCACGTTGGAGACGACCAGGGTCCCGGCACCCAGCGCGCGCGCCACGCGCACGGGAAACGCGACCTGCCGCAGCGTGTAGCCCTCGTAGCCGTGGAACCGGCCCTGGAGGACGACCACCCGCCGGCCGGCCAGCGTACCCAGCAACAGGCGACCTGCGTGGGTCTCGACCGTCGGGCGCGGGAACCCGGGGATGTCGGTGTAGGGGATGCGTGCCGGGGCCGCGACCTGCTCGGCCAGGGCGCCCAGCCCCGTCCCGAGAATCACAGCCACCTCTGGTTCCAGGTCCGTCCGCGCGCGCACGGCGCGGACGGCGTCCGCCACCGTCACCCGCGCTGTCCGTCCAGCGTCCGGAGCTCGGCCAACTGCCGCTCGAGCAGCGCGCGGAAGCCCGCCACATAGCCGTGGAACTGATTCTCGACCTGGGTCAGCTCTGCCCGGGCGGCGGACTCGGCGCTCCGCGCTTCGTCCAGCAGCCGTTGGGCCGTGGCCTCCGCCTCGCGCCGGATCAGGAGCGCCTCGCGCTCCGCCGCCGCGCGGGTCTCCGCCCGCAGCTCCTGCGCCGCCACGAGCGCCTCGTTCATCGCCCGCTCCCGCTCGCGGAACACCCGGAGCTGCTCGGTCAGCGCGGACAGGCGCTCCTCGAGCACCGCCCTCTCGCGGAGCACGCGCTCCAGCTCGTCGGCCACCCGGGCGCGGAAGTCCTCCACGCCCACCAGCTCGTAGCCCCGTAAACTGCGGCGGAACTCCTGCTTGCGAATGTCGAGCGGGGTGAGGTGAAAGACGTCTTCGGTCACGTGGTCCTCGGCCCGAACAGGGCGGTACCCAAACGGATCACCGTTGCCCCCTCCGCGCCCGCCGTACCGTAGTCGGCGGACATCCCCATCGACAGCGTCGGTAGCCATAGCCCCTCCTCCTGCAGCGCTTCGCGCAGGCCGCGCAGCGCGCGAAAGGTGCGCCGCTGGACGCCCTCGTCGTCGCTGAACGGCGCCATCGTCATCAGCCCCTCGAGGCGCAGCGCCTCGAGCCCCGCGACCGCCCGCGCCAGCGCGGGCGTTTCCTCGGGCGCGCATCCGCTCTTCTGCGCCTCACCCGCCACGTTCACCTGGAGCAGTACCCGGACGGCGTGGCCCCCCGCCGCGGCGCGCCGGTCCAGCTCCCGGGCCAGCTCGAGGGCATCGAGGGAATGCACCAATACGAACCGACCCGGCACGAGCTTCGCCTTGTTGCGCTGCAGGTGGCCGATCAGGTGCCACGTCGCCCGAGCCCCCAGCGGACCGTCCATCTTGGCCAGCGCCTCCTGCACACGGTTCTCACCGATCTCGCTGAGCCCCGCGTCCAGGGCCGCCGCCAGCGCGTCGGCGCCGAGCCCCTTGGTCACGGCGACGATGGTCACCGGGTGGGTCCACCCGCCCGCGGCCTGCGACCGAGCGATCACGGCCCGCACATGGGCCAGCCGCTCGGGAACGGCCGCGAAACTCATAACCTTGGAAAGTAGCCCGCGACCACCGCGGAAACAATCCTGCCACCGGCAGTTACGGACTGCCGGGCGTACCTGTTCCCCCCCTCCCGCCCGCTGCGCCGAGGTCGGCGATGACCCTGGCGAGGCTGGGATTGGGAGAGAGCAGGTAGGCACGCCGCAGGTACGCCAGCGCCTTGGGCCCGTCGCCCCGCTCCCCGTAGGCGCGGCCCAGCTCGAGGTACGCCAGCGCGAGTGACGTCGTGACCTGGCGCGCGGCGGGATCGAGCACGAGGGTGTCGGCGGCGAACAGGCGCCCGAAGCGGAACGTGCTGTCGACCAGCCGCTCGGTGCGCGCGAGATCGACCAGCATGCCTTGCAGTCCGACGACCACGGTCGCACCGGTGTCCGGCCGTGCGGGCATGACCTGGAACACGAGCCCCCGCTGCAGCAGCCGGGGCTCGAGGCCCGCCCAGGCGTTCCGGCCCGACGAGACGCCGAACGTGACGGGGCGCCCGGCCGGCAGCTCCTGCTGCAGGATGAGGAGCGTCGTCTGTTGCGCGACGCCGACGACGTCGCCGCGGCGCAGCGGCACTTCCAGATCGCCCGCGCGGACCACGACGTCGCGGTCGAGCCGCACGGGCATCAGGCCGTCGAGCACCGAGTCGGGGACGTCGAGCACGGGCCGCGCGGGCGCGCGCGGCTCCCCGCCCCGGCGATAGACGGCCGGGCCCGCCGCCGCGTCGTAGGGACGCTGCGGGAAATCGCGTACATGCCGCAGATACCAGGTCGCGTTGGCGAGCGAGAGGTTGACGTTCACGACGTCCTGGCGCACGCCTTCGACTTCCTGCGCGTACCAGATCGGGTAGGTGTCGTTGTCGCCGAAGGTGAAGAGCACACCGTACGGCTCGACCGACTGGAGCAGATCCCAGGCGAAGTCCCGCGCGAGGGTCGCGTCGGGCCCGTGACGGCGTGACGCGGCCGCGAAGTTGAGCGCGAACGGGACGAGCGCCGCGGCGAGCGGGACGGCCGCGCGGCGCCGGCCGGCCCCGCCCATGCGGGCCGCTGCGGCGACGAGTCGCAGCCCGGCGAACAGGCCCCACACCTGGAAGCTCGGCGTGAAGAAGTAGTCGCGCTCGCGCACCTCATGCTGCGCGAAATTGCGGTACTGATCCCAGAAGAGCGAGAATCCCGGCTTGAAGTTGATGTAGCCCACCATGCCGAAGCCGGTGACGAGCCACAGCACCCCCAGCAGCCAGGCGGCCGAGCGGTCGTGCCGGCGCAGATGCACGAAGCCGGCGAGCCCGAGCGCGGCGAACGCGAGCGTCACGAGCACTCCGAGCACGACACGGACACCGCCCGCCGCCGCTGTCAGGCCGCGAGCCCACTGCCAGCCGGCGTACTGGACATAGTTCATCATCTGCTGGCCGAAGAGCAGCGGCGTGCGGCCGGGGTTATCGGCTCCCGAGCGCAACAGCGGGTTGTCGAGCGGGCTGCGCGCCTCGTACTGCTCGCGCCGGATCACGGCGAGGAGCCGCGGCCACGTTTCGGGGTCCGACATGTCGAGCACGGGGTCGAGCCCCGAGCGGATATAGAGGAACGCATAGGTCGACACGCCGACGGCGCCCACGGCCAGGGCGGCGAGCGGAAACGCCACCGACCCGGCCCGGACCGCGGCAGCCGCCGCCGCCGCGAACAGCACGCCGCCCACCACGAGCAGCGGGGTGCTCCCCAGGCCGACGGCGATCAGCAGCACCCACAGCGCCGTCAGGACCGCCCACTCGGACCACTCGGTGCGCCGCTCCGCGAGGTCGGGGCTCGGCGTCGAGCGCAGGGCGTGGAAGACGAACGCCGAGACGGCGGGCCCGGCGAGCAGTGTCATGAGGTGGTTGCCGATCGAGAGGGCGGCGAGGTAGGCGACGACGAGGAGGTGATGGGCGGCGCGCGGGGTGCCTCGCGCGTCACGCCAGCGCAGGCACAGCCAGCAGATGGCGGCGATGCTGAAGGTCGCCACCATGTAGACCTCGGTCTCGTTGCTGTTCTGCCAGGCGGTAAACCCGAACGCGGCGGCGAGGCTGGCCCCCGCGGCGCCGGCGGTCCGCTCCAGGGCGGCGCGCCCGGCCAGCACCCGGTGGATGACGAGAAACAGACAGCCCGCCCCGGCCGCGGAGAAGGTGGCGCTCATGAGATTCAGCCGCCACGCGTACTCCCCCACGGCGACCACCTGCCCCCACACATTCCCCAGCAGCACGAACAGCGGAGTACCGGGCGGGTGGGGAATGCCGAGGGTCCGGGCCGCGGTGATGAACTCGCCGGCGTCCCACAGGGTCACGGTGGGCGCGAGGGTGACGAGATAGCCGAGCCACGCCAGGAAGGCGACACCCGCCGCCTCCCGGTACGGCGGGCGCTCAGCCGGCAGGAGTGGTCACCCGCTCGCCGCCTTCGAGGTGCGTGACCGCGCCCGAGAGCACGTCGCGCACCTGCTGCGGTGTGAGGTGGCGGTGCAGCAGCCCGTGCGTGGCCAGCGAGATCGTCGAGGTCTCCTCGGACACCACGAGGACGGTGGCGTCGGTCTCCTCCGAGAGGCCCAGCGCGGCGCGGTGGCGCGTGCCGAGCGATTTGTCCTCGACCGTGAACTGGGTGAGGGGCAGCACGCACCCGGCGCCGATGATGCGGTCGCCGCGCACCAGCACGGCGCCGTCGTGCAACGGCGAATACGGCGTGAAGATCGTGACCAGCAGGTCGGCCGACACCTTCGCGTCCATCGGCACGCCCGACGAGATGAACTCCTCGAGCCCGATGTCGCCTTCGACCGCGATGATGGCGCCCGTGCCCGCGCGCGACAGGCGGTCGAGCGCCTCGGCGGTCTCTTCGGCCACCGACTGGCGGTCGCTACGGGCCAGCATCCGCATGAAGCGCGTCTGGCCGAGGCGCGCCAGCGCGTTCCGCAGCTCGGGCTGGAACACCACCACGGCCGCGAACGGGGCGAACGTGAACAGCACGCTGAGCAACGCGCTGATCATCGAGAGGTTGGCGAGGCGCGCGAGCACGTGGGCCGCCGACAGGATCACGAGCCCGACGACGATCTGGATCGCGCGCGTGCCGACGAGGAACAGGAGGAACCGGTAGATGACGAAGGCGACGAGGACGATCTCGACCACGTCGGGCCAGAGCCGGGGCGCGAGGAACTTGAAGGCGTCGACATTCACGGTGCGGTGCCACCCCCCGCGGCGCACGCCAGATCGAGGGCCTCGCGCGCCAGCGCGACATCGTGCACCCGGAACAGTCGCGCCCCCCGCTCCCAGGCGAGCGCGCACGCCACCGCCGTGGCCCGGTCCCGGTCCTCCACGGGACGGCCGGTGGCGACCCCGAGGAACCGCTTGCGCGACGGCCCGACCGCTACAGGATAGCCCACGGCCACGATCGTGGCCAGCTCATCGAGCAACCGCAGGCTCTGCGCCGCGGTCTTGGCGAACCCGAAGCCCGGGTCGAGCGCGATGCACTCGCGCGCCACGCCCGCGCGCTCCGCCGCCGCCGCCCGCGCCCGCAGCTCGACCGCCACCTCGAGCGTGACGTCGGTGTAGCGCGCCAGGTCATCCATTGTGGCGGGGTCCCCGCGCGTGTGCATGAGGACGGTCCCCGCCCCCGCCGCCGCGACGACATCGCCCATCGCGGGGTCGAACACAAACCCGGTGACGTCGTTCACCACCGCGGCCCCCGCGGCGAGCGCCGCCCGCGCCACGGCGGCTTTGCGCGTGTCGACGGACACGGGGCCGAGCCGGCGCCGCGCCAGGGCCTCGATCACCGGGACCACGCGCTCGA
>CAZVSO010000082.1:0-12236 GCA_964629425.1 uncultured Gemmatimonadaceae bacterium | reverse complement strand
CCCGCCGCATGAGGTGTCCTGCGGCGACGAGGACGACGACATCCCGACGGCCGCGTTGAACGCCCTGCTCCAGATGGACCCGGAGCGCGCCCTCCCGATTCTCAAGGGTGTCCTCGCCCGGCGCGATACCGGCTCCGTCTGCCTCCGGCGCCGGGCGATCTTCCTCGTCTCCCAGAAGCGCTCCCCCGAGACCGACGACATCCTGCTCGCCGCTGTGCGGGGCGACCCCGACTCGGAGGTGCGCGCGCAGGCGGTGTTCTGGCTGTCGCAGGTGCCTACGGAGGAAGCCGTGGTGGCGCTCGATTCGATTCTCCGCACCACGCGCGACCCGGAGCTCCAGGACAAGGCCATCTTCGCCCTGTCCCAGCACCGCAGCGCCCGCGCCGGCGCCGCGCTGCGCGCCTACGCCGAGCGCGCCGACGTGCCGCCCGAGATCCGGGAGAAGGCCATCTTCTGGCTGGGCCAGCACCGCTCCAGCGAGAACGCCGTCTTCCTGCGCGGGCTCTTTGCCAGACTCGACAACGACGAGCTCAAGGACAAGACACTCTTCTCCCTGTCGCAGATGAGGGGGCAGGGGAACGAGCGCTGGCTGCTGGAGGTGGCGGGCAACGAGCGCGAGAGCCTCGAGGTGCGCAAGAAGGCCCTGTTCTGGGCCGGGCAGGCCGGCGCCCCGATCACCGATCTCGTCGCGCTGTACGACCGGACCCTCGATCCGGAAATGCGCGATCAGCTGATCTTCGTGTACTCGCAGCGCCGCGAGCCCGCCGCGCTCGATCAGCTGCTCAAGATCGCCCAGCGCGAGCGGGACCAGGAGCTCCGCAAGAAGGCCATCTTCTGGATCGGCCAGTCGCGCGAACCCCGCGCCGCCCAGTTCCTGGCGGACCTGATCAACCAATGATCGCGCGACTGACCCTCGGGCTCGCGCTCGGCGCCACGGCGGCCGCCGGGCAATCGCTCGAGCAGCGCGTGGCCGCCGCCCCGGACGGCGATGTGCGGTTGGCCTACGCCGCCCGTCCCGGCGTGTGCGGCAATGGCCACAACGTCGTCTCCTGGGACTGCCGCCCCAGCAACTGCAACCGCAGGGTCAGCGACGACTTCTCAGGCAGAGACGGGAAGGACTGGGAGGATTGCTGCGAGCCCGGACCGGTGCGCGTGACCCTGTCGCTGCGGCGCGGCACCGTGACGCGGGTGAAGGTCGCCGTGGGCGGGACTGGGTCCGGGTCAGCCGGCGCGGGACGCGTCACCGATCTCGGCACCGTCGCCGCAAGCGAGGCGGCCCGCTATCTGCTGGGGCTCGCCCGGCGGCCGGAAGCGGGTGAGGACGCCATCTTCCCCGCCACCCTGGCCGATAGCGTCGTCGTCTGGCCCGACCTCGTCCGCCTGGCTCACGATTCGAACCTGCCGACCGACACCAGGCGCCAGGCGGTCTTCTGGCTCGGCCAGGCCGCGGAGACGGTCGCCACCCGAGAGCTCGACGCCCTCACGGCCGGGGACGACGTCGACCGCGAAGTGAAGGAGGCGGCCGTGTTCGCGCTGTCCCAGCGACCTCGCGACGAAGGGGTGCCCGTCCTGCTGCGCGTGGCGAGGAGCGCGACCCCGAGGTGCGGCGCAAGGCGATCTTCTGGCTCGCCCAGTCGCAGGACCCGCGCGCCGTCGCGCTGTTTGAGGAGATCCTGACGAAGCCCTGAGCCCCAACCATGCCGGATCACCGGGAGACGGGAGAGGAGAGCGACCAGCGGACTCGTCTCCCGCCTCCCGTCTCCCGCCTCCCGTATATTCCTCCCATGTCGGTCCGAATCACCCGCCTGGCCGTGATCGCCGCGCTCGCGATGGCCGCGCTCGTCGGCTACGCCGCGCTGGTGCTCGCCGTCGCCGTGACCGCGGCGCGTGACCAGGTCGCGAGCGCGGACGCGATCGCGGTGCTCGGCGCCGCTCAGTACAACGGACGGCCATCGCCCGTGTTCAAGGCACGCCTCGACCACGCCGCGGCCATGTACCAGCGCGGCACGGCGCCCATCGTGCTGGTGACGGGCGGCATCGGGACGGGCGACTCGGTCAGCGAGGCCGATGTCGGCGCGCGTTACCTCCGTCAGCTCGGCCTGCCGCCGGAAGCGGTGCGCGCGCTCCCTCCGTCCCCGAGCACGTACGCATCGGTCCGGCAGCTGCGGCGGTGGTTCGAGGGGCGGGACAGCCGGCGGGTGCTGTTCGTGAGCGACGGCTTCCACATGCTGCGGCTCCGCATCATCGCCGAGCGCGCCGGATTGGCGCCGTACACCTCGTCGGCCCCGGGTTCACCGATCCGCAGCAACGCGCGGCTCAACACGGGCTATATGCTGGCCGAGGGGCTCAAGGTGCCCGTCGCCTGGCTCTTCCACCGCTAGAGAGACACGCCATGCAGCTCGCCAGCCGGCGCATCTACTCGGGCCGGGTCGTCGGTCTCGACCTGGACACCGTGCGGTATCCCGACGGCTCCACCGGCGAGCTGGAGATGATCCGGCATTCCGGAGCGGCGGCCGTCGTTCCGGTGGCCTCGGATCCTCAGGGCCGTGACCCGGTGCTGCTCCTCATCCGGCAGTACCGCTACGCCACCGGTGGCCCGTTGTGGGAGATTCCCGCCGGTCGCCTGACGCCGGGCGAGGATCCGGCCGACTGCGCCCGGCGCGAGCTGCTGGAGGAGGTGGGCGTCACGGCGGGGCGCATCGAGCGGCTGACCACCATCTGGACGACGCCCGGCTTTACCGACGAGCGCATCCACCTCTTCTGGGCCGCCGACCTCAAGGCCGGCGCCCACGCCCGCGAGCCCGACGAGTTCATCGAGGTCGTCCCCCGGCCCCTGTCGGAGGTGCTCCAGGCGATCAAGTCGGGGGAGGTCTGCGACGCCAAGACGGCCGTCGCCATCCTTTATCTGGCGGGGCTGACCTTGGACCTGTGACGAAACGTCGCGCCGTCCGACGCGCACGGCGCATCCATCGCGCGGCGGCGACCCGGGTTAACCGGGTAGCTGTCCGACCGTCAATGGGTTAGCGTGGGGAGAGAGCCACGGTACGGTTCGTGCCGTATACTACTTGAGGAAGCCTTGGACCGTGGAGCTGGAGAGCGCGGCTATGCACCGGACGACGACCATGCGGGTGGCGGTGAGACGGGCGCCCCAGGCGGGCGACACGTCGCGGGCGCTCGACCGCCGGGCGCTGTATGAGCTGGACGACGGGCACATCGTGGCGAGGCACCTGGCCGACGACGCCCAGGCGTTCGGCGTCCTCGTGGATCGCTATCAGTCCCGCCTCCTCAATTTCGTCAACCGCACGATCGGCGACCGCGAGCGCGCGGAGGATCTGGTGCAGGAGGTGTTCATCCGGGTGTTCCGGCACCTGCACCGCTTCGATCAGACCAAGAAGTTCTCGACCTGGATCTACACGATCGCGTCGAACCTCGCGAAGAACGAGCTGCGCAACCGCAGCCGGAACCCGCTGATTCTGTTTCAGGCGATCCGCAAGAACTGGGAGCCCGACCACCGGCCGCTCCAGTTCGAGGACACCACGGCCCGCCCGGACGACCTGTACCGCAAGCGCTTCCTCAAGGACGCAGTGGACCGCTGCGTCGCCCAGCTGCCGGAGCACCACCGGGAAGTGTTTATCCTGCGCGAGCTCGAAGGGAAGAGCTATCAGGAGATCGCCGAGATCACGAGCTGCAACCTGGGCACGGTCAAGAGCCGGCTGAACCGGGCCCGTCACGCCTTCGCCCAGATCATCGGGCCTCTGCTCGAGTAGTGGGCCACCCGCTGAAATCCTCCGCGGGCATGAACTGTACCGAATACCTCGAGCGGTATTCCGACTTCCGGGACGGGCTGGTGACGGCCCCCCGGGAGCGGCGGCGTTACGAGCGCCACCTCGGCCGGTGCGCGCCCTGCCGCGAGCACGACGCCCGCGTCCGCCGCGGCATCATCGCGCTGCAGGCCGCGCGCACGATCCAACCGTCCCCCGACTTTCGGCGCCGTCTCGATGCACGGCTGCGCAAGGAGCGCGCGAAGCCGGTGCTGTCCCTGCGCGCGGGCATCACGGCGGCCCTGTTCCTGGCGGTCGCGCTGGCGTTACTGGCGCTCGAGGGAGTCGTGGAGCGTACCGCCGTCGCTCGCGCTCCCGCCCTGCCCCCCGCGCCGTTCCCCAAGCCGGTCGTGCAACCCGGCCCTCCCCATGTCGCGTTCCAGGACCCGCGCGCGAGCGTCGTGGCGGGCAACCCGAATCCGTACGGCACAGCGCTGGTGGAGCCGGCGAGCGCGGGTCGCTAGGCTTTTTCCTCGGGCGGCGGTAACTTGCCCGCAGGTATGGCGCCCCTCTCGTTCGACGCGCTCTTTCGGCGCTTGCGCCAGGGTCCACCCGATCCGGTCTACTATCTCTACGGCGACGAAGACGTCCTCAAGGACGAGGTGGTGCGCGCCGTGCTCGACGCCACCCTCGAGCCTGCCGCCCGCGCCTTCAATCTGGATCAGCGCTCGGCAGCCGACCTAAGCCCCGACGCGCTGCACACGCTCGTGAACACGCCGCCCATGCTCGCGGAGCGACGGGCGGTTGTCGTGCGCGGCGTCGAGCAGCTCAAGAAGGGATCCCGCGCTCGCGACGCGCTGGTGCGCTACCTCGCGTCGCCCAACCCGACCACCACGCTGGTCCTGGTGCAGGCCGCCGACACGCCCCCCGCGCCGGACCTGGCCGCCGGAACGACGACTGTCGAGCTCGGACGGCTGGCGCCCGATCGGGTGGTACGCTGGGTCGCTCACCGCGCCAAGGAGCTCGAGGTCACGCTCGAGGCGGAAGCCGTCGAGCTGTTGATCGGCGCCACGGACGGCGACCTCACGGCGCTCGCGCCCGAGCTCGCGAAGCTCGCGGCGCTGGCGGGCGACCGTCCCGTCACACCCGCCGACGTCAGCGCCCTCGTGGGCGCGCACCGCGGCCACACGGTCCACGACCTGGTCGCGGCGGCGCTCGACCGGCGCGCGGCGGCGGCGGCGCGCCTCGTGGAGCCGGTGCTGGAGCAGCCCGGGACGTCCGCTGTTCGCATCGTTACGGCGCTGGGCACCGCCCTGGTCGGAACGGCCCTCGCCCGCGCGGAGCTCGACCGGGGGGTACCGCGTGCCCGCCTGGACGACACCGTGTTTCGCCACATTCGCGCCGCGCGCCCCTTCGGGCTCGGCGACTGGAAAGCCGAGGCGGCGCGCTGGGCCGCGTGGGCCGAGCAGTGGAGCGCGGCGGACCTGCGGCACGCGCTCCACCGCGCGCTCGCCGCCGACCGCGCCCTGAAAAGCACCACCGTCACCGCCGACCGCGGGATCGTCGAGCAGCTCGTGCTCGGTCTCGCGCCGGCGGCGCAGGTGGCGGCATGAGAGGCGGACGGGCGGATCGGTGGACGGGCGGATCGAGTCCGCATGGGCCTAGCCGCGGCCTGCTCTTGGTCGGTGCCGCGCTGCTCCTGTTCGCCCATCCGCCCAACCGCCTATCCGCCCAAACCGACCCCCGCCTTCAGGCCGCGCTCCGCCTCGCGCAGGAAGGCCGGCAGGACTCGGCGCAGGCGCTCGTGGGCCGGCTCCTCGCGACGCTGTCTCCCGCAGACTCCGTATACCCCGAGGCCGTCTACACGCAGGCCAAGCTCGGCACCGATGCCCGCACGATCACCACCAATCTCCAGCGCGTCATCGTCGAGTACAGCCGTTCCCCGTGGGCGGACGACGCGCTCTTGCTGCTTGCCCAGTTCCACTTCGCTCAGGGTGACGACGCCGCGACGGTGCAGGCGGCCGAGCGTTTGCGCCGCGACTACCCCGACTCCCCGTTGCGCGCGCGTGTCGCGTTGCCGGCGGCCCGGGCCTCCTTCAATCTCCGGGACGAGACGCGCGGCTGCACCTTGATTCGCGAGGCCGAGGCGGGCGCCGGAGACGACGTCGAGTTCCGCAACCAGGTGAGCTTCTACGCCTCCCGCTGCAGCGGGGCGTCCTCCCCCTCCGTGGACACAGGGACGGGGGTCCGGGCGTATTCCGTCCAGGTGCTCGCTGTTCAAGGCACGGCGCAGGTGGACGAGATGCTCACCCGGCTGAAAGTGATGGGCTACGACGCGCGCGTCGTGCGCGACACCAGCGGGCTGCTCAAGGTGCGTGTGGGCCGTTACCCGACGCGCGAGCAGGCGATGACGGCGCAGGCCCAGCTGCGCGCGCGGCTCGGGGGCCGTCCCTTCGTGGTGGAGGAGCGGTGACCGCGCGCGCCGACGTCCCCCCGCCCGCCCCCGACACGCCGTTGATGCAACAGTACCGGGAGATCAAGGCGCGCCATCCCAACGCCGTGCTGTTTTTCCGCATGGGCGATTTCTACGAGATGTTCGAGGACGACGCCCGCCTGGCGGCCCGCGAGCTGGGGCTCACGCTCACCGCGCGCAACAACGGGGGCGCGGCGGACGTCCCGCTCGCCGGCGTGCCCGTCAAGGCGGCCGCCGAGTACGTTCGCCGGCTGATCGCCCGGGGCCACCGCGTGACGATTTGCGAGCAGGTGGAGGATCCGAAGCTCGCCCGGGGTCTCGTGCGCCGCGAGGTCGTCGAGACCGTCACGCCGGGCACCGTGTTGACCGAGGAGTGGCTCGAGCGCAACCGCAACAACTTCCTGGTCGCCGTGGACCCGCGGGGGCCCGCGACCGGTGTGGCCGCCCTCGATCTTACGACCGGTGAGCTCGTGCTCGAAACCGTGGCCCCGGCCGACGTCCCGGGGGCGCTCGGACGATACGAGGCGGTGGAGGTCGTGACGCCGCAGGGTGCCGCGGCCGCCCCCGCGCCCGCCGCCGCGCTTCAGACCCTGCGGGAGGCATGGGAGTTCGATCCGGCGCTCGCGCGCGAGGATCTCCAGCGCCTCTACGGTCTCGCCTCGCTCGACGGGCTCGGCGTGGAGGCGGCCGATGAACCGGCGCTCGGTGCCGCGGGCGCCCTGCTGCGCTACGCCCGGGAGCTCAAGCCCGGCGGCCTGCCCCACGTCACGCGGCCGCGGATCCTCCGGCCGAACGATGTCCTGCCGCTCGACGAGATGACCCGTCGGAACCTCGAGCTGGTCGAGCCGCTCCGGCCCGGGACCGCCGGGACGACGCTCCTCGCGGTGCTGGACCGCACGTTGACGCCCATGGGTGCGCGCCTGCTGCGTCGCTGGCTGCTCGCGCCGCTCGTGCGCCCCGAGCCGATCAATGCGCGGCTGGACGCGGTCGAGGCGCTGGCCCGGGACGCGCGGGGTCGGGACCGCGTGCGTGACGCCCTGAACGGCGTACGGGATCTGGAGCGGCTGGCGGGCCGCGCGGCCCTGGGACGGGCCACGCCGCGTGAGCTGGGCGGGTTGCGGGACTCGATCCTGCGCCTCCCCGACGTCCGCGCGGCGCTCGACGGCCTCGAGCGGCGCCATGGCTCGGCTCGGCTGGAGCAGGCGGCCGGGAGCTTCGACGGGCTCGCCGACCTCGGCGTCGAGCTCGCCCGCGCGCTGGTGGACCGGCCGCCGCCCCAGCTCGGCGACGATGACGCGATCCGCCCCGGCTACGACCCGGAGCTCGACGAGCTGAAGGACGCGCGTGACGGCGGCAAACGCTACATCGCCGGGCTCCAGGCCCGTGAGCGTGAGCGAACCGGCATCGGCTCGCTCAAGGTCGGCTTCAATCGGGTCTTCGGCTACTATCTGGAGGTGACGCGCTCGCACCTCGACCGCGTTCCCTTGGACTACGAGCGTCGCCAGACGCTCACCGGGGCGGAGCGCTTCGTGACCCCGGAGCTCAAGGTCCACGAGGCCCGGGTGCTCGACGCGGAGGAGCGCATCGCCGCGCGAGAGGCGGAGCTCGTGGCCGCGCTGCGCCAGCGCGTCGGCGCCGCCATCGGCCGGGTGCAGGCGACCGCGACGCTGCTGGCCGAGCTCGACGTGTGGGCCGCGCTCGCCGACCTGGCGGCCCGCGAGGGGTACGTGCGGCCGGAAGTGAACGCCGGCTTTGCCATCCGGCTCGAGGGGAGCCGGCACCCCGTGGTCGAGCACACGATGCCGCGGGAGGCGTTCATCCCCAACGACGTCGCGCTCGACGACACAGCCCGGGTCCTCCTCGTCACCGGCCCCAACATGGCCGGCAAGTCGACGCTGCTCCGGCAGATGGGGCTCACGGTGGTGCTCGCCCAGATCGGAGCGTTCGTCCCCGCGCGTCGGGCGGTGATCGGCGTGGTGGACCGGTTGTTCACCCGCGTGGGGGCCTCGGACAACCTCGCGGCGGGCCAGTCCACCTTCATGGTCGAGATGAGCGAAACGAGCGCCATTCTCCATGCCGCCTCCGCGCGGAGCCTGGTGCTGTTGGACGAGATTGGCCGCGGTACCTCGACCTACGACGGCGTGGCCATCGCCTGGGCGGTGACCGAGCACCTGCACAACGTCGTCGGATGCAAGACGGTGTTCGCCACGCACTACCACGAGCTCACCCAGCTCACCGAGGAATTGGCCCACGCGCGGAACGGCAACGTGGCGGTGCGGGAGGTGGGGGACGAGATCGTGTTCCTGCATCGCCTGGAGCCCGGAGGCGCCGACCGCTCCTACGGGATCCACGTCGGCCGCCTCGCCGGGTTGCCGGGGCCGGTCGTGGAGCGGGCCTGGGCGGTGCTCCGGTCGCTCGAGGCGGGCCACCACGTGGCGCCCGGCTCGATCGCGACGCCCGACGCGGGACAGCTGGGGCTGTTCGCGAGTCCCGCCCCACCACACCCCGTGCTGAGCGAGCTCGACCGCCTCGACGTCAACGCGCTCTCGCCGCTCGAGGCGCTGAATCGCCTCGCCGCCTGGAAGCGGCAACTGGAGGAGCGGACGTGAACCGGATTCCCGTCGTCCTCCTGGTCACGCTGGCCGTAGCGTGCGGCGGTGCTGCCCCGGACTCCACGAACGGAGCGCTGACCGCGCCCGCGCTCGAGCCGCCGGTGGCCACCAACGCGGAGACACCGGTCCAGTACCCGCCCGCGCTGTACGACCGCCAGCAGCAGGGGGACGTGGTGCTGCGGCTGTTCGTGGACTCGACCGGACACGTGGTGGCCGACTCCCAGCCCAAGATCGAGGTGTCCAGCGGCTACCCCACGATGGACACGGCGGCCCTGGCGGGCGTCGCGGCCCTCACCTACGATCCGGCGAAGCGCCACGGCATTCCCATCGCGACCTGGTTTCTCCAGCCGATTCAGTTCCGGCATCCGGAGGGGCCCATGCGCGGAGAGCGGCCCTGATGCCGCACGAGCGGCCGTACGAGAACATCCTGCAGACCATCGGCTGGACACCGCTGGTCCGCTTGAACCGGGTGACGCAGGGAATCCGGACGCCGGTGTTCGCGAAGGCCGAGATGTTCAACCCCGGCGGCTCGGTCAAGGACCGCATTGGCGTGGCGATGATCGAAGCCGCCGAGCGCGACGGCCGGCTCCGGCCCGGCGGTCTGATCGTCGAGGCGACCTCGGGGAACACCGGGGTCGGTCTCGCGCTCGCCGCCGCGGTCAAAGGCTACCGTTGCATCTTCACGATGCCGGACAAGATGTCGCAGGAGAAAGCGCGCCTGCTGCGCGCGCTCGGCGCCGAAGTGATCATCACGCCCACGGCCGTGCCCCCTGATCATCCCGACAACTACATCGTGAAGGGGCGCGCGATCGCCGCCGCGCACGACAACGCCATCTTCGCCGACCAGCATTACAACCCCGTCAACCCGGAGGCGCATTACCGCACCACCGGCCCCGAGATCTGGACCCAGACCGAGGGCCGGGTCACGCACTTCGTCTGCTCGCCGGGCACGGGCGGCACGGTGACCGGAGCGGGCCGCTACCTCAAGGAGCGCAACCCCGCGATCCGGGTCGTCGCCGGTGACCCGATCGGCTCGATCTACACCGAGTACGCGAAGACGCACCACAAGGTCGAGGGCCAGCCCTACAAGGTCGAGGGAATCGGGGGCGACAAGATCCCGACCACGCTCGACTTCGACCTCGTGGACGAGTGGATCTTCGTGGCGGACGGCGACGCGATGGCGGTCGCCCGCCGGCTCGCGCGCGACGAGGGCCTGCTCGTCGGAGGGTCCACGGGCGTCAACGTCCTCGCGGCGCTCGAGGTGGCCCGGCGCGTGGGCGACCCGCACGCGCTCGCGGTGACGATCCTGTGCGACACGGGCGAGCGGTACCTCTCGAAGGTGTTCAACGACGAGTGGCTGCGCGAGAACCAGCTGCTCCAGCCGACGCACGAGACCGTGGGGCACGTGCTCACCGCGAAAGGGAACGGACAGCCGCCGCTGGTCCAGGTGGGGCCCGGGGCGACGGTCCGCCAGGCGCTGAATCTCATGACCACCTACAACGTCTCGCAGCTCCCGGTGATGGACGGCGCGGACGGCGTCGGCGCGGTGTCGGAGCAGAGCCTGATGGCGACGGCGCTCGAGAACCCCACCACGCTCGACCGGCCGGTGGAGGACCTGATGGACCCGCCGTTCCCGGTGGTGGACGCCGAGTGGCCGGTCGATCGCCTGGCGCAGCTGCTCTCGCGCGCCACGCCCGCCGCCCTCGTGCGCGACGGGGGGCGGATCGTCGGGATCGTCACCCGCTACGACCTGTTGCACCAGCTCGCCGGCATTCGCTGATGCGGGTCACGTTGCTCACGGGCGGCGCCACGGCGGAGCGCGCCGTCGCGCTGGCCGGGGGCGCGCAGATCGTCGCCGCGCTCCGCGTCCGCGGCCACGAGGTCCACGTCGTGGACACGGCGTCGGGCCTCCTCGCTCCGGGGGACGAAGGGCGGGTCCTCCATGGCGACGTGGGAAGGGTGCCGCCCTCCGTCGCCGAGCTGGACCAGCGCGAGCGCGGCTTTCTCTCTCAGGAGCTCGCCGGGTTGGCGGTCGTCCGTGACGCGGACGTCCTGTGCCTCTGCCTGCACGCCGGGCGCGGCGAGGGCGGGGTGCTTCAGGCGATCCTCGAGGTCGTCGGCGTGCCCTACACGGGCAGCGGCCCGCTGGCCAGCGCCCTCGCAATGGACAAGGACCTCTCGAAGCGGCTGTTCCGGGGTGCCGGGGTCCCGGTCCCCGCATGGTTCCTCGCTCCGGTGGCCCCGGAGGACGTGGCGAAGACTCTGGGCTGGCCCGTGATCGTCAAGCCGTCGCGGATGGGATCGTCCGTCGGCCTCACCCTGGTGAAGCGGCCCGAGGACCTCGATGCCGCCCTGCGGCTCGCCGGCCGGTACGACCACGAGGTGCTGGTCGAGCAGTTCATCCCCGGCCGTGAGCTGACCGTGGGGATCCTGGGCGACGTGCCGCTGCCGGTCGGGGAGATCATCCCGCGGCACGAGCTGTTCGACTACGAAAGCAAGTACACGCCGGGGATGTCGGAGGAGGTCTTTCCCGCCCGGATCGCGACCGACCTCGCCCGCCGGTTGCAGGACTGCGCCCTGAGCGCGCACCGCGCCGTCAAGTTGGGGGGGTACTCCCGGATCGACTTTCGCGTGAGCCCCGAAGGCGACATCTTCTGCCTGGAGGCGAATTCTCTTCCCGGGATGACCAGGACCAGCCTGCTTCCACAGGCCGCTCGCGCCGCGGGACTCGAATTCCCCGAGCTGTGCGAGCAGATCTGCCGCCTCGCCCGGAACCCGGGAAGGGGCGGCGGGGGATAAACCTCGGGATGGATCTGGAGCGGACGTTGGGCATGACCCCCTGGGTGCGGCGGCTGGTCGTCGCCAACCTCGTCGTGTTCCTGTTGCAGCACACCGTCTTCCTGAACCTCCCCTCCGCCTACGGGTTCGCCCCGCTCGAGGCGTTCGCGCGCCCCTGGACGTTCGTCACCTACATGTTCGTGCATGTCGGGGTGCTGCATCTCGCGTTCAACATGCTCGCGCTGTTCTGGCTCGGCTCCGCGGTCGAGGAGCGCCTGGGAGGCGCGGCCTTCATCGGCTACTACCTGTGCTGCGGCCTGGGCGGAGCCGTGCTGTCCTACGCCTTGATGCTCGTCGTCCCCGTGACGCTGGTCGTGGGCGCGTCGGGGGCGATCTACGGCGTGGCCTACGCCTTCGCGCGGTTCTGGCCCGACCGGCCGATGTATGTCTTCCCGCTGCCCGAGCCGGTTCCGGCGAAGTGGCTGGTGATGTTTCTGGTCGTCCTGTCGCTGGTCCTGGCGCTGCTGGGCGCACGCGACGGTGTGGCGCATCTGGCACACCTCGGTGGGTTCGCCGCCGGCTTCCTGGTGCTCACGGTGCAGGATCTGCGGC
>CAZVSO010000081.1:0-12304 GCA_964629425.1 uncultured Gemmatimonadaceae bacterium | reverse complement strand
CGACCTCCGGCGTCGCGGCTGCCTGGGCGGGGACACCGGGCGCGGCGGCGGGGGGGGGGGCGCGGCGGTGGGCGAGCGCGGCGCGCACGAAGCCGGCGAACAGCGGATGGGGCCGCATGGGCCGCGACTTGAGCTCCGGATGGAACTGGCACCCGATGAACCAGGGGTGGTCCGGGAGCTCGATCATCTCGACCAGCGCCCCGTCGGGGGAGAGGCCCGAGCAGCGCATGCCGTGTTCGGCCAGCTGATCGCGGTAGGCGTTCGACACCTCGTAGCGGTGGCGATGCCGCTCACTCACCTCAGCGGAGCCGTAGATCTGGGCGACGCGGGAGCCGGGGCGCAGCCGGCACGGGTACGCGCCCAGGCGCATGGTGCCGCCCATCTCCTGGATGCCCTCCTGCGAGCGCATCAGCGCGATGACGGGGTGCTCGCACTCGGGCTCGAACTCGCTCGAGTTGGTGTTGGGCAGCTGGCACACGTTGCGCGCGAACTCGATGATGGCGGCCTGGAGTCCCAGGCAGACGCCGAAGAACGGCAACCCGTGCTCGCGCGCCCAGCGGATGGCCTCGAGCATTCCCTCCACCCCGCGCACCCCGAACCCGCCCGGCACCAGCAGCCCGTCGTACGGCGCGAGCAGCTCGGCCGCCGTCTCCTGGTCGGTGAACCGGTCGGACGCGAGCCACGTGATCGTGACGCCGGCGTTGTTCGCGATGCCGCCGTGCACGAGCGCCTCGTGGATGCTCTTGTAGCTGTCGGCGAGCTCGGTGTACTTCCCGACCACCGCGATGCGTACCTGGGTCGCGGGACGCAGGATGCGCTCGACCATCGCGGCCCAGGCCCGCAGGTCGGGCTCCTTGCTCTCGAGCTGCAGCCGCCGGCAGACCTCGCGATCGAGCCCCTGGTCGTGGAACTTGAGCGGGATCTCGTAAATCGAGCGGACGTCCGGGCTCTCGACCACGCAGCCGAAGTCCACGTTGCAGAACAGCGCGATCTTGCGCTTGATCTCCTCGGACAGGGGGCGCTCGGTGCGGCAGATCAGGATGTCGGGCTGGATCCCGATCTCCATGAGCTCGCGCACGGAATGCTGCGTCGGCTTGGTCTTGAGCTCGGCCGTGGCCGAGATGTACGGAATCAGGGTGAGGTGGAGGAACAGCGCGTTGTCCCGCCCCACCTCCTGGCGGAACTGGCGGATCGCCTCGAGGAACGGGAGCGACTCGATGTCACCGACGGTGCCGCCGATTTCGGTGATGACGACGTCGTGGTCGGGGCCGAGCCGCCGGATCGCCATCTTGATCTCGTCGGTGATGTGCGGGATCACCTGGACGGTCGAGCCCAGGTACTCGCCGCGCCGCTCCTTGGTGATTACCGACAGGTAGATGCGCCCCGTGGTGACGTTGTTCACCTGCGACAGCGAGCGATCGATGAACCGCTCGTAGTGCCCCAGGTCGAGGTCGGTCTCGGCGCCGTCGTCGGTGACGTACACCTCGCCGTGCTGGAACGGCGACATGGTGCCCGGATCGACGTTGATGTAGGGATCGAACTTCTGGATCGTGACCTTGAGGCCGCGCTCGGCGAGCAGCCGGCCGAGCGAGGCTGCCGCGATTCCCTTGCCGAGCGACGAGACCACGCCGCCGGTCACGAAGACGTACTTGGTCGAGCTCACTGACTCACCTCCTTCAGCGGGTGGGTGACGTGGGCTTCGGCCCAGGCGAGATCGGCCGGCGTGTCGATCCCCGGTTGCGCCGCCTCGTCCAGCAGCGCCACGCCGATCGCGATCCCGTGCAGCAGCGGCCGCAGCTGCTCCAGGCGCTCCCAGGCTTCCTCGGGCACCGGCGGCAGGCGCACCCAGCGCTCCAGCGCCTCGCGCGCATAGGCGTACACGCCGATGTGCTGGCGATAGGCGACGGCCCCGCGGCCGTCGCGGTCGAAGGGGACCGGCGCGCGCGAGAAGTACACGGCACGCCCCCGCGCGTCCACGACCACCTTCACGCGCGCGGGGTCACCGGCCAGTGCGGCGGCCAGGGGTGCCGCGGCGGTCCCGATCGGGGTGCCGGCCGACACGCTCGCGACGGCGCCGCGCACCGCCGCCGCCGGGACGAAGGGCTCGTCTCCCTGGACGTTGACGATGACGTCGAACTCGCGGAACGCTGGCTGGCGGGCGACCTCAGCCACGCGCTCGGTGCCGGACTGGTGGCCGGCCGCCGTCATGACGGCCTCGTACCCGGCGGCCGCGACCACGTCCGCGATCTCGCGGGCATCGGTCGCCACGACCGTCCGGTCGCACAGCGCGAGCTCGGCCAGCCGCCGGGTGACGCGGAGAATCAACGGTTCGCCCGCGAGGGGCAGCAGGGGCTTGCGGGGGAGGCGGCTCGAGGCCAGCCGGGCCGGGATGACACCGAGGAGAGGCACAGGCCAAGATACAAAAGTCGTGCCGTGGCGTCTAGGCCGTGGCCTCCACGACCCGCAAGAAGTTGCGGAGCAGATGCTTGCCGTGCTCCGTGCCGATCGATTCCGGATGAAACTGGACCCCGTAGACGGGGTGGCGCCGGTGTTTCATCGCCATGACCTCGGACCGGCTGCCCGGGCCGTCCGCGCACCACGCCGTGGCGACCAGGTCCGCCGGCAGGGAGGCGGTCTCGACGACCAGGGAGTGGTAGCGCATGGCGGTGAACGGCGACGGGATGCCGTCGAACAGCTCGTCCTGGTCGTGGACGATGGGCGACGTCTTGCCGTGCATGAGGCGGTCGGCGCGCACCACGCGGCCGCCGAACGCTTCCGCGATCGCCTGGTGGCCCAGACAGACGCCGAGGATGGGCGCGCGGCCCGCGAGGGCGGTCACCAGGGGCACCAGGATCCCGGCGGCGGCGGGAACGCCCGGGCCCGGGGACAGGACGGCGGCGGTGGGCTGGAGGGCGAGCAGGGCGTCCACGGTGATGGCGTCGTTGCGGTAGACGACGGGCGAGGCGCCCAGCTCGCCCAGGTACTGGACGAGGTTGTAGGTGAAGGAGTCGTAGTTGTCGAGGACGAGGAGCATGGTGCCGGGCGGCGGCGACGGCCGCCGCCGCCCGCGTGCCGCTAGGTCTTCCTGGGTGGAAAGTCCTCGAGGATAATCGGGATCGCCTCGTCGATCTTCTCCCTCGCCTCTTCTTGGCTGTGCACCGCGTCCTTGGCCGTGCCGCGCCAGACCATGGCGCGCTCCTTGGCCTCGATCACGTCGATGACCAGCGTGCCCTCCTTGTACTGATCCACCGTCGTGTGGGCTGTGCTCACCCCCATGCCGCCGCCGTAGTAGCCGCCCCAGCCGCCGCCCCAACCGCCATAGCTGTAGCCCTGGGTGGTGACGTCGTACTTGTCCTGGCTGGTCCCGTGGTAGGCGACGTAGAAGTCGGGCGCGGCGCCGCCCTGCTGCCGCACGAAGCCTTTGGTCGCGAGCACGGCTTCGATCTTGGCCTCGATGCGCTGCTTCATGAGGTCGTTGATCTGGGCCACGTTCGGGCCGGTGGCTCGCGTCTCGATGAAGCTCCACGTCCGGAAGCGGGAGAAATCGATCGCGGGGTTGAAATCGCTGTCGATTTCCATCGTGGGACCACAGGCGGCCGTGAGCAGGCCGGCGGCGAGCGCGGAATACAATGTTCGCATCGGTGTCCTTCCTTTCGTCGAACGGCGGATCATGTTATCGGACGCGGAACTTCAGGCCGCCCATGATCGACAACCACTGCGTGTCGTCCGGGTCCTGGAACAAGTTGTGATAGCGCGCATCGGCGAACAGGGAGTTCTTCCCTGTTCCCAGCACCAGCTCGAGGCCACCGCCGCCGTTCAGCCCGAAGGGGTAGCGGTCGATGATGCCGTTGATGGCGTAGAAGCCGATGCCCCCCATCCCGTAGAACTTGAGCTTGGCATCGGTGCGCTGCGGGAACGTGAGCACCAGATTGAAGGTGCTGGCGAACACGTCGACATCGTCGCTGCTGAGGGCGCCGGGAATGTTCCAGTACTGGAAATCCACCTGTCCACCCACCGCGCTGCGTGCTCTGGCGTAGCGTCCGAAGAGGACCAGTCCCCACCCGTCGTCGACGCCGTCCACCTGGGGCATGACCACGCCCCCTCCGAGACCGGCAAAGGCCCGCTGCTGCGCGGCCCCCGGGGAAGCGGCGACGAGCAGGAGCGCGAGCGGTGCGAACAGTGCCATTCGGCGTGTCATGCGATTCCTCCTCAGGACAAGGCAGTGGAGCCGACCCCGGGCGCCGTGCGCGCCGGGCTGGGAAATATGGTGGAGAATCGCGCCCAGCGGCAAGCAGCGGAAACGACGGGTTGCGGGACGAAACCAGGGCAAGGTAGGCGGCCGCGCATACGTAAGCCCCCGTACGAGCAACGCGTTGCCGGGCCGGCCCCGGGCGCCTAGAATCCAGCCTCCCAATGGGCAACGATCGGGGCGCGGCTCGCGCCTGGTTGGGCATCGTGCTGGTCGTCGTACTGGCGGGCGCCGGCGTGGTGCTGGTGCGTCGCCGTGCCGCGACGCCCGGTGCGGCCGACTTCGTGGGACGCGAGACCTGCGTGCTGTGCCACGAGATCGCGGGCCGGCAGTGGGCGGGCTCGGACCACGACTGGGCCATGAAGCCCGCGACCTCCCTGACCGTCCTCGGGAATTTCGCCGACGACACGGTCACAGTCCTCGAGGTGACCAGCCGGTTTTTTCGCCGCGACGAGCGGTATTTCGTGAGCACCGAGGGGCCCGACGGCACGATGCAGGACTTCGAGATCCGCTACACCTTCGGCTATCGGCCGCTACAAGAGTACGTGATCGAGCTGCCGGGCGGCCGGCTTCAGGTCCTGGACCTCGCGTGGGACGTGCAGGGGCAGCGCTGGCTCTCGCTGCACCCCGAAGAGCGGTTCGCGCCCGGCGATCCGCGGCACTGGACGGGCGCGGAACGGAGCTGGAATACGCGCTGCGCCGACTGCCACTCGACCAACGTGCAACGCACGTCCGACCCCGCGACCGGCGGGTCCCGGACGACGTGGGCCGAGGTAGAGGTGAGCTGCGAAGCGTGTCACGGACCGGGCTCGGCGCACGGGCAGTGGGTGCGAGCGTCGAAGCTCGAGCGGCTGGTCCAGGGCGGTGGGTATCGAGGGTTCGCGGGTCCCCTGCGCGGCGAAGCGCAGCTGAACGCTTGCGCCCCCTGCCACTCTGCCCGCCAAGCCCTCTGGGGTGAGTTCGCCCCCGGCGCCCGGTACTTCGACGGGTTCCTTCCGGAGCTGCTGCGCGAGGGGTTGTACCATCCTGACGGCCAGATCCTGGGCGAGGTCTACGAGTACGGCTCGTTCACGCAGAGCCGGGAGTACGCGCACGGCGTCGTTTGCTCGGCCTGCCACGACCCGCACACCACCCGCGTCAAGCAGAGCGGCAACGGGCTGTGCACCGGCTGCCACGAGGCCGCACGCTACGACACGATCGCCCACCACCACCACGTGCCGGAATCGCCCGCGGCGCGATGCGTGGAGTGCCACATGCCCGCCCGGACGTACCTGGGGCTCGATGCGCGCCGCGACCACAGCCTGCGGGTGCCGCGGCCCGACGTCGCGGCCCGGCTGGGTACGCCGGACCCCTGCACCGCCTGTCATGACGACCGGAGCGCGGCGTGGGCAGCCGAAACGATCGTTCAGTGGTACGGTCCGGATCGGCCCGGCCCCGTGCCATTCGGGGAGACGATCGCGGCCGCTCGGGCGGGCCGCCCGGAGGTCGAAGCGGAGCTGATCGCGCTGGCCGGTGACGCGGACCGCCCGGCGATCGTCCGGGCGACGGCGGTGATGCTGCTGCGGGGCTACGCGTCGGAGGCGAGCGCCGACGCGGTCCGCCTGGCGGTGACGGACCCCGATCCCCTGGTGCGCGCCGCCGCCACGGAGACCGCGCAGCGTCTCGACCCCGAGGACCGCTGGGCCGCGCTGGCGCCGCTGCTGAGCGACTCGCTGCGCGCCGTCCGGATCGCGGCGGCGCGCATCCTCGCGCCGACCCGCGCGCTGGTGCGCGATGCGCGATTGCTCCAGGCGCTCGACGTCGCGGTGGGCGAGCTCGAGGCCGCCGGCGCGCGGCGCTAGCAAATCAGTTTCGGGCCGCAACGCGGCAGACCGCTGGTGTCGCACCGCGTACGTGGAGGTACGTACGACGTCGGGTCGCGCCGTGGGTGTCAGAGCTACCGCAGGATGAGTCGGTCCATTAGCGTTTTCAGCGGCAGACCCACACCATCCCCCTGCTCGGCGGGGCGGATCACCTTCGCAACAGTGAGGACGTGATGAGGAGATTGCTCGCGACGGCGGCGCTGGGCGGCATGGCGATCGCGGCCGGATCGTGCTACCCGGGCCGGATCGCCGACGACATCCGCTACGACACGGTGACCACGCTATTCGCTCAGAGCGCCGATTTCGGGGGCATCCAGACCTACAGCCTCCCTGACAGCGTCATCCACCTGGTGCCGGCCGGCCAGCCGGACGACATCCCGCGGACCTACGACGCGCTGATCCTGTCGCAGGTGCGGAGTCAGCTGAACGCCCGGGGGTACGTCGACGTCGGCGATACCGATACGTCCGACGCGGTGGTGCTGGTCGGCGCGAGCACGACCGAATACCAGGGCTACGTCGACTGGTGGAGCTACTATTGCTGGTGGAACCCGTTCTACTGCGGGGGCGGGTACTATCCGCCGAGCTTCATCACCTACAGCTACACGACGGGCTCCATCCTGATTCTCATGACCGACCGCCGGACTCCCGGCCCGGGCAGCGAGCCGAGCAGCGCCATCTGGCTGGCCTCGATCAACGGGCTGCTCAAGAGCGGCACGGCGACGATCACGACCCAGATCACCGACGACATCACCCAGGCGTTCACGCAGTCGCCGTACGTGCAGGCGCAGCCATGAGGCCGCCCGCTGTTCTCCGCTCACCAAGAGGAATCTGTCTCGTGATGATCTTCCGATCCACAGTGCTCGGGGCGGCCATCCTCGGGACCTCGGCGGGCGCCGGCCATGCGCAGGGCAAGCTCGGAGCATTCACGTGGAGCTGGTCGATGCCCATGGAGCAAACCAAACAGTTCGCGGACAACGACAGCTGGCTCGGCCTGACCATCGAAGGCCGCGCGATGCAGGAGCACACCTCCGTAGGGATCTTGCTCGGCTGGAACTCGTTCTACAACCGAACGGACCAGCTCATCAACCTGCCGCAGGGCGCGATCTCCGGCGATCAGTACCGCAGCTTCCAGGTGTTTCCGATGCTCGCCAACGCGCACCTCTACTTCGGTGAAACCCGGGCGCCCCGGCTGTACCTGGGGGTGAACGCGGGCGCGTACTACGTGCACCAGGTGCTCGACATCGGTGTGTCGAGCCTGACTACGGACAACTGGCATTTCGGTGTGGCGCCCGAGGTGGGCCTGATGATCCCCAAGCGAGGGCGGCTCGGCGCGGTCTCGATCATCAACGTGCGCTACCACTACCCCTTCGAGGACGGCGACTACCTGGGGGGCAAGCCGCTGACCCTGCCCTACTGGAGCATCAGTGTCGGTGGGGGGACGATCCGGGGGCGGCGGGGCTACTGACGCCGGGCGGGCATTCAGCGCGGCGGACGCTGTCCCCCGCCCGCCGCGCGCTTGCGCTCGGTGATGTCCTCGTAACAGGCGAGCACGCCGAAGACCTGACCGTTCTCGTCCCGCAGCGGGATCTTGCTGACGTTCTCCCAGCGCTCGGATCCGTCCGGGCGGCTGAGCAGCAGCTGGTAATTGAGCTTGGGGTGTCCCGTCCGCAGCACCTCCCGGTCGATCGCTTGGATGACCTCGGCGGAGTCGCGCCAGGGCAGCGACTTGTCGGTGAGGCCGACGATCTCGTCCGAGGAACCCAGCCCGGCATCGCGGGCGAAGTGCGCGTTGCAGCCGAGGTAGCGGGATTGGTTGTCCTTCCAGAAGACCCGCACGGGGATGGTGTCCAGGATGAGCTGCAGGCGCTCCCGCGCGGCCTTGAGCTCCACGAGGGCGATGCGCAGCTGGGCGAACTGCTCGGCGTTGGCGAGGGCCAGTCCGGCCATCCGGCCGATGGCCCGAAACGCCTCGCGCTCCGCCTGCGGAACGGGCCGCGCCTCGCTCCACCCGGCGACGAGGCACCCCAGCACCCGCTCGCGGTAGAGCAGCGGGACGGCAACGACCGTGGCGACGTCGTCGGCGAACGGCGGCCGGTCCTCCGCCTGAAGACGCTCGGCTCCGCCGACGTCGCCCGCGCACGCGACGTCCTTCCGGGCCAGGGCGATGCCCACCAGGCCACGCTCCGCGGGCAGCAGCCGAGCCGCCTCGACGGTACTCTCGGGCAGGCCCACGGCGTGCAGCAGCTCGAGGTACGCGGGCTCCGCGCTGTGGGCGTACATGGCCACCGCCGACGGCGCGCCGTGAGTGTGCACCAGCGCATCGACCACGGCTTGCGCCAACACGTGGGGATCGGAGGCCACGTGCGCCGCTTCGGAGATCGTGACGACCGTCTCGAGGACGGAGCCTGGGGCGCTCTGATTCGGCGTCGGCATGACGGCAGTCCTCAGTGGTCGGTGCAACGCTGCGGGCGACGGCGGCGGGACCGGCACTAGTCCGGGATTACCTCGACATCGATCTCGTACGCCTCGGGGGGAATCTCTCGACCTGCCAGCCGGCCGGGCCGGAGGTCCTGGAGCCGAATGCGGTGCGAGTCCAACGGGGACTCTCGCGGCTCGCCCGTCGTGCTGAGTGCGAGTCGCCCCGCTCCCCGGACGCCGCGCACCTCCAGCTGGACCCGCCCGTTGCCCGCCACGATGCACAGGACGTCAATGGGGCAGCGTGTGTCCTCGAGGACGCCCCGGAACGTCACCACGAGGCTCATGCCTTCGACCCGGGCGGACTCTCCCATGCGGAGCCGGAACGCCTGGCCGGGCGACACCTCCGTGATCGCCCCCCCGCACGCGCAGAGGGCGAGGGCGAGCAGCGGGCTACGCGCGAGCTTCCTTCGAGCCCTTGTGCTTGAGATCCTGTCCCTGCGCGCGGGCATACGACTGGATGTCCTTGAACCGTCCCTTCGCGTCGCGCACCGCATAGAGCTTCTTGCCCGTCGCGCTGCGATGCGTGGTGCGCTTTCCCTTGCCGGCCATCGTCCCCTCCGAATCTCGGAATCGGGCCCCCTTCGGCCCCGAAGTCATCGACCCTTCTCGATCCACGATAGGCCGCGGCCTCAGGGGTGTCAAGCAACGGAGGGCGGCGTGCCATGACCGCCGGATCAGGGCATGCCGAAACGCCCGCGGAGGGCACGGACGACGCGGTCGTCCGCCTCGGGGCTGATGAGCCCCAGCGGTGAGCGGCCGAAGCGCGTGCCGACGTGCATCGGCGCCCGGTCAGTCTCGCAGCACGAACGTCACCTTCATGGTGACCCGGTACTCAGTGATCCGTCCGTCGTCAACGGTGACCTTCTGCTCCTTGATCCAGGCGCCCCGGACCTTGTCCAGGGTCTTCTCCGCCCGCGCGATTCCGATCTGGACCGCGTCCTCGAAGCTCTTGGGAGAGCCGGCGGTGATCTCCGTGACTCGTGCGACGGACATGGGGTCCTCCATGGGTTGGTGAACGACACGACGGGCCGCTCGGGACGAGCGACCCGTCGCACCGTGCGGTCCTGCCGGCGAGTCACTTCACCGAGTAGCCCCGGCCCTCGAGGCAGGCGCCCGCGGCCTTCTTGAACGTGTCGACCGCCTGCTGGTTCTGCGCCTCAGCCTGCTGGGCGCCGGCCTGCGCCGCCTGGGCTTCGGCGCCCTTCTTAGCACGGCGGCCGCCCATGGCGCCCGCGGCGGCGCCGATCGCGGCGCCCGTCCCCGCGTCACCCGCGATGGCGCCGATCGCCGCGCCGGCCATGGCACCCTTCGCCGCGCCCGCGACGGCAGCACCCTGGGTCGCCTGGGCCGCTTGCTGCTGCGCGGCCTGCGCCGCCGAATCGGTGTTGACCTTCCCTGCCTGGAGCTTCAGGCCCGTCTGCGACTCGGCCCACTGGGTGCACGCGGCCTCGTCCGCCGTCTGCTGCTCCTTGGTCTGCTCCTTGGCGGGATAGATGATCATGCCGAGCTGCGCCAGCGTGGGTGGGGGCGGAGGTGGTGGTGGGGGGGGAGCCGCGGTCACCTGGGCCGCCACGCGCGCAGCGCCCAGGGCCAGAACGATCGATGCGGTGAGGAGTGACGTGCGCATGGGATGTCTCCGTCCGTGCAAGGCCTGAGGCCGTGAAGTCCTGAAGGGTCAGAACGCGATAGACTGATGCGCGTGGCGGGCCCGCCACTGTCCGTGCTCGCGCACGAACACGATCGTCGTGCCGATCCCGACCGGCGGGGACGTCCACCCGGCCTTGTCGGTGTAGGTCCCCTCGCTCACGACCATCACCAGCGCCACGTCGCGACTGAGCACTCGCACCCGCTTCTCGATCCCCGTCTGCTGCTGGCTGGCCAGACCGGCGTAGGTCGCCTTGAACTGCGCGCGAATCGGCTCGAGCCCGGCGAGCATCACGTCGCCCGTGACGAACGTCAGCTCGCCCTCCCCCTCCGCGATGGCGAGCACCTGGTCCGCGTTCACGCTCCTGGCTCCCGCCATCGCGGACCCCAGCAGGGAGTCGATCGTGGCAGTGACGACCGGATCGTTCGGATCGAAGCGCGCGGACCCGCAGGCAGCGAGCAGCGTGAGCGAAACGATGGCGGGAACGATGGTAGAGCGCCGCATGCGACCTCCAGAACGAAGGGTTGCTCCGGTGACTGGCTGGGTGTAATCGACTCCACCCTTGCCTGCCGTGTCAAGTCGTCCGACACGGCGGGTTGCGTCAGTACTTGTACGTATGACGGCTCAGGTCTCGCCCGCTAGCTTGCGTTGGCACGTCCGTCGCGCCCGCCACGGGTGGATCACCGACCCCTCGGCGGGCACCCGAAGAAACGAGACATAAGGAGGTCCTGCGTGAACCGTTGCCAGATCGTCAGCATCGTGCTGTGCGGCCTCGCGGGGCCAGCCGCGGCACAAGGGAATGCGCCGCAGCCGAGCTTCGAGGTGTATGGGTTCGTGATGACCGACGTGGGCTACGACTTCAAGCAAAATGACCCCGCCTGGTTCGACGTAATCCGGCCCACGAAGCTGCCCTCGTTCGAGGACGAGTTCGGGCCGGACGGTCGAACCTACTTCGGCGTGCGGCAGACCCGGCTCGGCGTTCGATCCTCAACCCCCACCGCCCTCGGGACATTGAAGACCACGTTCGAGTTCGAGCTGTTCGGCACCGGGGTGGACGCCGGCCAGACGACGTTCCGCCTGCGCCACGCCTACGGGGAGCTGGGCCGCTTCGGCGCGGGTCAGTACTGGAGTCCCTTCATGGACATCGACGTGTTCCCGAACTCGCTCGAGTACTGGGGGCCGACCGGCATGGTGTTCTTCCGCAACGTGCAGGTCCGTTGGATGCCCATTCAGGGCGACACCCGCCTCACGATCGCGCTGGAGCGCCCCGGCGCCAGCGGCGACCAGGGCGTCTATGAGGACCGCATCGAGCTGCAGGACATCAAGGGGAGATTCCCCCTGCCCGATCTCTCGGCGGAGTACCGTGTGGCCCGATCCTGGGGGTACGTCGAGCTCGCGGGAATTGTCCGGCGGATCGAGTGGGAGGATCTCGGCACCGATACGTTTGATCTGGCGGGCGACGCCACGGGCTGGGGCCTGAACCTGAGCTCGAACGTCAAGCTCGGCAGCCAGAACGTCGTGCGGCTCCAGGTCGTGTACGGCGAGGGCATCCAGAACTACATGAACGACGCCCCGGCGGACATCGGCGTCAAGAACAACCCCGGCAACCCGGTCACGCCGGTGGTGGGCGAGGCCCTGCCGGTGCTCGGGCTGGTCGCGTTCCTCGACCACACCTGGAACGACCGCTTCTGCACCGCCATCGGCTATTCGATGGTGGACATCGACAACACGCCCCAGCAGGCGCCCGACGCGTTCAAGACCGGGCAGTACGCGCTGGGCAACGTGCTCTACTACCCGGCCAAGAACGTGACGATGGGGGCGGAGTTCCAGTGGGGCCGGCGGGAGAACTTCACCGACGGCTTCACCGCGGACGACTTCCGCATGCAGTTCTCGTTCAAGTACGGTTTCTCTCAGCTATGGGGAGGCAGTCAATGAACCCGTCCAGACACGTAGGCTCGGGACCGGCGTGGCTCGCCGGCCTCGCGGTGCTGGCCCTGAGCGGCCCGGTCGCGGCGCAGGCCCGGCCCGCCGCGCTGCCGGCCCAGCCGCCGGTCTCGGCGGCCGCGCTCA
>CAZVSO010000080.1:0-12371 GCA_964629425.1 uncultured Gemmatimonadaceae bacterium | reverse complement strand
CATGTAGGTGAGCCACGAGTTCGCGATGAACATCACGATCGTGCCCCACACGTTGAGCAGCAGCCCGAGCCCCCAGTGCGCCCACTTCGCCCGGCCCTGCTTCCAGCGCTCCCACCCGTAGTAGTACAGATACAGGGTGAACGACTCCACGAAGAACAGCCCGACGTACAGCCACATGGACACGCCGAAGACGCCGGACAAGTAGGTCCAGAACCGCGGGTACAGCGTGATCAGGAAGAACGTCAGCACCGCGCCCCAGATCGCGGTCGCGGAATAGGCCACGAGCAAGAGCCGCGTGAACTCTTTCGAGAGGCGATCGTAGCGCTCTGCCTTCGTGAAGATGCCGATCGCCTCGGTCACCACGGCGAACATCGGCACGCCCAGGACGAAGGCGGCGAACATCAAGTGGACCTCGGCCGCGATCCAAACCGCGGCGCGGGCCCCGATCATCGGGAACTCGCGGTACGCCGGGATCGAGTCGGCGGCGGCTTGGAGCGCGAGGAAGACGTCAGTCATCAGTCGTCAGTCGTCAGTGACAAAGAACGGCTTCCGCTTCGAGAAATCGATCGGCATCGCGCTGCGCACCTCCGCCAGCAGCTCCGGCGTCACTTCGGCGAGGCCGCGCGAGCGGGCGTAGGCCTCGACCCGCTGCATCACCACCCCGCGCACGAACGACGGGATCCGCTCCATCCGGCCGCGGGCCGCCTCGCTCCAGGCGAGCGCCGGGGTGAACTCCTGGCCGTAGGTCACCTCGCGCACGCGCTCGATCACGGGCACGGTCCCCGTGGGCTCGTAGGCGCACGAAGGGTCGGCGGCGAGCACGTCGCCCGTGAGCGCGAATGCGCGCGCGCGGCAGCCGCCGCACAGCTGGCGGTACTCGCAGATGCCGCGCCCGCAGCGCCCACCCAGCTGGCGCTGGCGCAGCGCCTCGAAGAGCGGCGCATCGCGCCACACGTCGCCGAAGGACTGCGTGCGCAGGTCCCCGGCCGCCGTCGGCAGGTAGGGACACGGGGTGAGCTTGCCGTCGGGCGTGATGCGGCAGTAGTCGATGCCGCAGGGGCAGCGGGTGCGGTAGTTGAGGACGGGCGAATCGGGATCTTCCTGGTGCACCAGCCGCATGAAGTGCGGCGCGCACTTGGCGCGCACCATCAGGCGGCCACGGAATTCGCCCTGCCACCGCGCGAGGTCGGCGAGCACCGCCTCGTACTCCGCCGGCGCGAGATCGGCCAGCCCCACCCCCCGCCCGGTGGCGACCAGGAAGTAGCAGTTGAACGCCACCGCGCCCGCGTCGGCCGCCCAGGCCACTAGGCGCTCGAGCTCGGCGCGATTGCCTTTCGTCACCGTGGTCTGGATGATGAAGTCGAGGCGGTGCGCCCGCAGGCGCTCCAAGGCCGCCGTGGTCTCGGCAAGCGAGCCCCGGCCGTGCCGGAAGTTGTCGTGGTAGCTGGGTCGCAGCGAGTCCACGCTCACCGCCACGCCGCGGACGCCGGCGGCCTGAAGCCCGCTCACCCGCTCGTCGGTGAGCAGTGTGCCGTTCGTCCCGACGACCACCGTCGCCCCGCCGCGCGCGGCGTGCGCCGCGAGCTCCAGCAGGTCCTCCCGCAGCAGCGGCTCGCCCCCCGACAGGATGAGCATCGGTGCGCGATTCACCGCCAGGATCTCGTCGATGATCCGGCGGCAGGCCGCCGTGTCGAGCTCCGCGGCGGCCGTCTCGCGCGGCCCCGCCGCGATGTAGCAGTGGGCGCACTCGAGGTTGCAGCGCCGCGTCAGGTTCCAGGCGACGACGTGCGGGACGAAATCCACGTCAGTCGCCCACCTGCTCCTCGAGCAGCCGCTCCACCGCCGCCCGGGCCTCCTCCGGCTTCACCGCCTTCAGGTCCACGGGGCACTTTTCGATCTTGTCCTCGATGTCCCGGATGGGACACCGCGTGATTCCCTGCGCCTTGGCCTCCTCGATGAACGCCCGCATCTCCGGAGACAATGCGTCGCCGCCCTCGGCTTCCGCGCGGATCTGCTTGGCGCGGAGCTCGGTGAACATCACCATCATCGTCTCGACGTCGAACTCGTCCGCCGCGATCATCGCCTGCTTGTTCTCGTCCATCACCCGGGTCGTCACCCGCCAGATGTCGTGGGCGCGCGCGAAGCGTTCGACCGTGTTGCGCGCCAGCGGCCGGGCGATCAGGGGCACGAGCTGCAGCCGGCGCCACGACTCCTCGGTCCACCCGATCGGATCGGTCGCCACCCGCGCCCGGCGGCTCACCGCCCCCGTGACCGGGCACTTCACCTCGATCTCGGCCTCCGCCGGCTCGGGATCGTCGTCGTGGCCCGAGACCTTCGTCGCCTTCATCTGCTCGGTGGCCTTCACCTCGGCCAGCGCGATCTCCTCGGCGTTGCCGATCCCCATGATCAGCTGCATGTGGGTCGGCAGGAGCTTGCGGATCGCCTCGTCCAGCCACTTGTTCGTCACGGTGGGCGTGCCGTCGCCGCCGACCTGCTCGAGGACGTACTCCTCCACAGCCCGCCGCGCGATCCCCTGCGCGAACGGCGGGACCCGGAGGATGCGCACCTCGGCCTCCGGCGCCCAGGGCAGCCCCACCACCCCGTCCTCCTCGATCCACGGAATGTCCTCCGGCCGGATCCCCACGGTGCCGATGAGCAGCGTGTTGCAAGGCGCGAGCCGCACCAGGTTCTCGGCCTGGCTGCCGAGCTCGGTCCGCTCGATGCGGTGGGCACCGTGCCGCGCGATCACCAGCAGCGACGGCCCGATTTCCTCAGCCCATTGCAGGATCACCTGGAACGGCTTGCCGATGAGGATCTGCGTCTTCAGGGGGACGTCGGGGTGCTGCCGCGCCATCACTTCGGCGCGCTTGAGGTTGGCCTGGCACAGCTTCAGCAGCCCTTTGTCGATGATGTTGTTGTGCAGCTCTTCCTGCTCCTCGAACTTGAACACCTTCGAGGCCTGCGCCGACAGCACGTCCTTGATGTTGTTGAACACGATGTGGTGGTACTCCACGTCGAACGCGCTGCACACGTAGAGCGACCCGCCGAACGCCTGCGCCAGCTCCAGCGCCACCTGCATCGCCCGGTAGCTGTAGGACGACCCGTCCACGCACACCAGGAACCGGCCCCCCGCCAGCGCCCGATCGTCGCGCACCAGGAGCACGTCCTTCTCGACCCCGCGCAGCACGCGGGCCGCCACGCCGCCCAGCTGCGAGTACGGCTGCCGGCCGAGGCCGTGCGCGCCCAGCGCAAGCAGCTCGTAGCGCCGCCCGGAGGTGCCCACGAGCCGGGCCGCCGCGTCCTCCTCTTCCGCCACGAGCCGCCCGTTCTCGCCGACCTTCACGTCGCTCCGCACCGTCCCGCCGCCGTCGTAGCCGGCGGCCCGGTTCGGGTCGAAGCCGATGAGGCCGGGAAGGCGCCCCGCGCCCCGGTTCACCTCGTTCGCGATCTCCTCGTAGTTGATCCCCTCGAGGAGCTGCCGCGTGAGCGCGACGCCGCCGGCCTCGCAGCGCTTGCCGAGCTGGTCGAGGAAGCTGTCGGCAATGAGCTGCAGGCCCTTCTCGATCAGCTTGTCGTGGATCTTGCGCTGCTTCTTGATCTCTTCGGGGGTCTGGAACTGCGCCGGCAGGCCGGTCTCGAGCTGGCGGAAGCGGACGTCGTGGAGGCGCGCGGCGTACACGTGGTTGCCGGTGATGCGCCCATCCCCCCGCCGGCACAGCTCGATGGCGCGGTCCACCGCCCAATCGGAGTGCTGCGAGTTGTCGACGGGGACGAAGATCTCGCGGTACATCGATCCCTCCTCGCGCGACCCCGGGGCCTACACTCCGCCACGCCGGGCCCGGTGCACCGCCGGGTTCGGTTCAGTGTGCGGAACGGTCGCGTGTGTGTCGGACGGGGCGAGTATGCGGCTCGCTCAGGGGGCTGTCAAGGCGCGGACGGCACGATCTGACTCCCCGCCTCGTCCCACACCGTGATCGCGTCCACCGGACAGAAGTCGCTCGCGCGGATCAGCCGCTCGCGCTCGACGTCCTCGGGGCAGACGAACACCACCGTGCCGCCGTCGTCCAGCCGGAACGCTTCGGGCGCCTCGCCGATGCAGTCGGCGAACCCGACGCACAGGTCGCGGTCGATCCGCACCCGCAGCCCGTGCACCGCCCGTTCCTCGAACTCGCTCATCGCGGGGCCTATTGCCACCCGCGCTCGGCTGCCTCCGAGCGGGCGAGCTGCGACAAGCATCGGATCAGGTCGGGATCGTCGTTGAGCGAGGTCGTGCGCTCGAGACGCAGCCCCAACGCCGCCGCCCGGTCGCGGTAGTCCACGTCCACGTCGTACTGGATCTCCAGCTGATCGGACACCCAGCCGAGCGGTACCACCAGGACGTCGCGGTAGCCCTCGCCCGCGAGACGCGCGAACACGTCGGGCGGATCGGGGCCGAGCCAGGCCTCAGCCACCGCCGGCGGAACGTGGTACGCCACACGCCAGGTGGTAAGCCGCAGCCGGCCCGCGATCGCGGCCGCGCTGTCACGCAGCTGCTCCGCGTATGGGTCGCCACGCGCCGCGACGCTCTGGGGGATGCTCGGCCCCGTGAAGACCACCGGCACCTTGCGCGGGGCGTCGAAGCGCTGCAACCCCTGGCGCAGGTGGTGCTCCACCGCCCGCACGAACCCGATATGATCGCCCCAGCTGCGCACCAGCCCGAGCTCGAGCTGCCCCTTCGCCGCCGCGATAAGCTTCTTCTCCGCGTCCCCCACGGTGAAGGCCGAATAATGGGGTGCCATCACCAGACCCACGACGCGGCGATGTCCGTCGGCGGCGATGCGGTCCACCGCCTCCGCGAGGGACGGCCGGCCATGACGCATCCCGGCATACACCGCCGTCCCGACCTCGCGGCTCAGGGCGACCCGCTGGGCCTCGGTGATCTCGCGTATGGGGGAACGGCCGCCCACCCGCTGGTAGCGCTGGCGCATGGCGGCCAGCTCTGCGGTCGTGGCCGCCTCGCCTCGCGCCTCGGCCAGGAACGACTCGATCTCCCCCGGGCCGCCCGGGCCCCCGGAGGCCATGAGCAGCACCGTGAACGGTGCGGGCATGCGTGGGGGGGTCAGGTGGGCCGGCGGTCGAGAACCATCAGGGCGAGCAGCGCCGGCAGATAGACGATCGACGTCACGAAGACGCGCCAGGCCCGGCCGCCGGTGGGTCCCAGCGTCATGACGGCGCCCGCGCCCGCGTACACCAGCCCGAGCGCGAGCGCCCCGACGAAGTAGACGTTGCCCGCCAGGCCGAGCTGCCGGGGCACGAGGCTCACCGGCACGAGCGCCAGCGCGTAGAGCAGCACCATTCGCGCGGTGCGCCGGCCATCGGGGTCGTTGCCCGACAGCATGACCAGTCCGCCGCGCCGGTAGTCGTCGCGGTAGATCCAGGCCAGGGCGAGGAAGTGCGGCAGCTGCCAGAGGAAGAGAATCCAGAACAGCGCCGCCGCGGCGGCGTCGAGCGACCCGCCCGCCGCCGTCCACCCGCCCACGATCGGCAGCGCCCCGGGGACCGCGCCCACGAGGGTGTTGAGGGAGGTGCGGCGCTTGAGCGGCGTGTACAGCGCCACGTAGCTCACCAGCGTGAGCGCCGCGAGCGACGTCGTCAGCGGGTTCACGAGCACGGCCAGGTAGGCGAGCCCCGCGCCCGCGATGGCCGTGGCGAACCAGGCGGCTGCCCGCGGCGTCACGCGGCCCGACGGGAGCGGGCGCCGGCGGGTGCGCTCCATCCGGGCGTCCACGTCCCGCTCGCGCAGCTGATTGAACGCGTTCGTCCCCGCGGCGACCAGCGCCGTCCCCACGAGTGTGTGCGCGAACAGCGCGAGATCCACCGTCCCCCCACCGGCGGTGGCGGCCACGTAGAACCCGGCGGCGGCGGTGAGCAGCACGAACTGTGTGATGCGCGGCTTGGTCAACTCGAAAAGCGCGATCATCGCAACTCAAGCTCGTGCGGCGAGTTCGCCGTGGCAAGGGCCGTGCAGTCGCACGGGGCGACGACGACCCGTGGCATTCCGCGCCCGGGCGCTCTAGCTTCTCGGGCCGTGCCATGATCGACGAACTGAAGGGCAAGCTGCAGGCCGAGGTCGAGCGGCTGAACCACGAGATCAACTTCGTGCTACCGAAGGAGATCGAGCGGGCGCGCGCGCACGGCGATCTGCGCGAGAACTCGGAGTACAAGGCGGCACTTGAGCGCCAACAGTTCGCCCAGGCGCGGCTCAGCCACCTGCGCCACCGTCTCTCGCGGCTCTCCGGTGTGTCCGAGAAAGACATCCCGCGCGACTGCGTCGGTTTCGGCTCCCGGGTCACGGTGCAGGACGCCGAGACCCGGAAGCTCGAAATTTACGCCATCACGCTCGGGGAGCTCATCGAGGGCGGGGAGACGGGCGACGAGGTGCCCGTGTCCATCGCGTCACCGCTCGGTCAGGCGCTCCTCAACTGCACCGTCGGCCAGTCGGTCACGATCGACCTGCCCATCGGCCGGCGGAAGCTCAAGGTCGTGGCGCTCGTGACGGTGCATGAGCTGGCGGAGGGGGACCAAAAGAAAGGACGGCCTAAGACGGCCAAAGACGGCCGAAGACGGTCGAGGTGAAGCGCATAGACCGTCCTCACAGCCTCACCTGAAATACCACACGTTCGCCCGGCACCACCGAGCCGGCCCGCGGCTCGATGGTCATCGCCGCGCCCGTGACCGGCACGCCGCCCGCCGGCATGTCGAGCGCCATCATCATCGGCTGGTCGTGGTCCATCGCCATGAGGCCCGCGCTCCGCATGCCCGCCGCCGTCACGAACCAGAGCTGGTAGGTCTCGCCGGGGGCGTTCGGGGCCATGTCGTGGCAGGCCACGAGCCAACGCCGCGTGGCGCTGTCGGCAAAGATCGTGACCGCTCCGACGCGCAGCGGGATGTGCACGACGTGCGTTCCCGAACCCCGGAGGAGCGACAGCGTGTCCTCGAGTGCCGTCACGCGGTGGGCGAGCTCCGCGCGCTCCGTTTCGGCCCGTCGGAGCGCGCGTTCGGTTCGCAGCGCCGCGAACGCCGCCGCTCCCGCAACGAGGGCGAGCGCGATCGTCGCGGCGGCCGCCAGGGGCCGCCGCCTGGACCGCCCCGCGGCGAGCGCGCGCGCCAGCACCGCCGCCTTCAGCTCCGGGCGCGGCACCACCGGCCGCGCGCCCATGCCCAGCCAGTCGGTCACGTCAACCAGTCCTTCATGTCGTGCAGCGCCTCCGCCAGCCGTCCCTGCGCGAGCCGCAGCCGGGTCTTCACGGTTCCCAGCGGCTGGCCCGTGACTCGCGCGATCTCCGAATGCGTGAGGCCCTCGAAGTACGCCAGCAGCACCACCCGCCGCTGCTCCTCGGGGAGCCCCGCGAGGGCCGTGTGCACCTCGCGATGCACCGGCCATCCCGGCACCGACGCCTCATGTGGCTCGGGCTCCGCTGCGAAACCGTCGTCCGCCGCCGCCCGGGCGCGTTCCCAGCGCTCCGCCTTGCGCCACCAGCGGCGCCGGCGCCGCAGCAGGTCGAGCGCCCGGTTCCGTGCGATTTGCAGCACCCACGGCACCAGCGGCCCACGGCGCGGATCGTGCTGATCGACGTGCGCCCACAACTGCACGAACACGTCGCTCAGCACCTCCTCCGCCTCGTCGTCGTCCTGAAGGATGCGACCGGCCAGGCCGAGCACCCAGGGAGCCAGCCGGTCGTACAGCTCGGCCAGCGCCCTCTCGTCCCGCCCGCGCAGGCGCTGGAGGAGGGAACGCTCGGCCTCTTGACTAAGACGTTTCGGATGGGTCACTTAGATTGGCGAGGCGACTGGTGTCTCCCAGAACGCCCAAGACGCGTACCCCGTTCCCGAGGACTGATGACGATGCGTAGGCTCCGCTCCCCGCTCCCCCCCCTGCTGGCGCTCGGCGCCCTGTCGCTCGCGCTCGCCGGCCGGCTCGCCGCACAGGCGGACCCCGACCGGTCCGTCGCGGGCGGCGGCTCCTTCCCGGCCGGCTGGCACGCCCGTACCGACTGGAACGCCCGGACCGGCCAGGCACCTTCGCTCGAGAACGTGAAGTTCGTTGCGATGGGCACCGGCTACCACGCCACGATGGGCCCCGCGACGTTGTTCTGGCGCGACGCCGATACCGTGTCGGGCGGCTACCGCGTCACCGTCGCCATCACGCAGACCAAGAACCCTGAGCATCCGGAGAGCTTCGGCGTGTTCATCGGGGGCCGCCGCCTGGCCGACTCGGCACAGGCCTATACGTACTTCCTGGTGCGGGCGGTTGACGGGAAGTTCTCGATCCGGCGTCGGGCGGGCTACGCCGTGCGGCCCACCGCCGTCGTGGAGTGGACCGCGCACGACGCCGTGACCAAGGCGGACAGCGCCACCGGCCGGGCAAGCAACGAGCTCACCGTCGTGGTCGAGGGCGGCAGCGCGACCTTTCTGGTCAACGGCAAGCAGGTGCATGTGGCGCGCGCCGACGAGTTGGACACCGGTGGGGTCGTCGGCTACCGGGTGAATCACAACCTGGACCTGCATCTGGGGCCGATCACCATCCAGCGAACGGGCGCCCGGTGATCGACACCCCGCGCCAGCCTAGCCCCGATCACGAGGCCGAGGAAGAGCGGTTCTCGTTCACGCCGTTCACGCGACATCCGTTTTTCACCTACGTGAACCGGTGGATCGTGGAACGTGTGATCTGCCCGGGCCGCCAGGTGATCGTGGACCTGGGTTGTGGCCCTGGCGCCGTGACGCAGCTCATTCTCGAGCGGCTGGAGGACCAGAACCACGCGCGGGTGATCGGCATCGACCCGTCCCCGTCGGCGCTGGCCAAGGCGCGAGCGGCCATCTCGTCGCGGGCCGCCGAGTTCGTGCAGGGCAGCGCCGAGTGGCTCTCACGGCTCGTCCCCGCCGCCGACGCGGTCGTGTTCCTCAACGCCATTCACCTGGTGCTCGACAAGGCGCGGGTGGTCACCGAGGTGCGCAAGGCGCTCAAGCCCGGCGGTGTGTTCGCCTTCAACACGACGTTCTTCGCCGGCGCCTACGCGGAGGGGACCGGCGCGTTCTGGCGCCGCTGGATCGTGCGGTCCGTGCAGGTGCTCAAGGAGCGGGGGATCACGGTGCAGCACTCCGGCAAGGCCCCGGCAATGCAGTGGCTGTCACGCGACGAGTACTGCGCCTTGTGCGAGGGCGCGGGGCTGCGCCCCACGACCGTGGAGCTGGTGCAGGTTGACATGACGCCGGAAGCCATGCGGGACATCGCGCGCTTCTCGCTCTTCATCGAGGGTGCGCTGCCCGGGGTCCCGCTCGAGCAGGGCTTGTCGGCCCTCCACGCGGGCCTGGACCGCACGCTCGACGAGCTCAAGGTGACGGCGGTGCCGCGGAACTGGCTCCAGGTGGTGGCGGAGGCGGTGTAGCGCCGAGGGGCATTCGCGCACGCACCCACAGCGCGAGCCCCACCACCAGCAGGCCGCCAACCAGAATCACGTTCAGCGACTCCAGCACCCGCACCCGGGCCCGACCCACGATGGCCTCGGCGCTGAGAGTGAGGCAGGCGAAGCTCAGCCACCACCCCATCCACCGGGCCCGCCCCGATCCGGACACGTGTCTCAGTCCCCACCACGCCACCCAGTACGGGGCGAGCAGCAGACTGTAGTGCGCCTTCCAGCCGAGCGGCGACACGATCGGCAGCGCCCCGAGGCACACCACGATCTCGGCCGCGGAGCGGCGGTCGCGGAATTCCCGTGAGCCACCGCGGAACGCCAGCGCCAGGCCGAGACCCGCCAGCCCAACCAGGGCGATGAACAGTCGGCGCACCGCCTCCGGCGACCAGGCGGCCAGCGCGTACTGCATGGGATCGCCGGCGCCGCCGTCGACGGTCACGAGACGCTTCAGCGCCGCGAGCAGCGACTGGTTGGCGAAGCGCGGTGTGGGGTCGCCGAATTCCGTGGACGCGACGGCGCGCCACGCGCGCCAGTGCTCCGCCGCGTCCCCCGGGCCGAAGAGTGCCACCGGCACCACCACGTTCAGCACCACCAGGAACCCGAGCGTCCACATCGTCTCCCGCCAGCGCCGTCGGTACACGAGGTACGCCACGAACAGGACCGGGACCGCCTTCAGGCTCGCCGCCAGGGCCAACGCGCACGCACCCCACGCCACCCGCCCCTCGCGGAACAGGTGAAACGCGAGGAGGACGAGAAACAGCAGGTAGAGGTTGATCTGGGCGTGTTGCAGGCTCTCGAGGATGAGCCGGCCCGTCATGACCACCGGCACCGCCACCGCGCCCGAGGCGAAGGAGAGGCGATCGGGCGCCCGCGGCCAGAAGGTCAGACCGTCGCCCTGCTCCTCGAAGAACCGGGCGAGGATGCGGCAGGATCCCCACACCGCGAGCACGCTGCCCACCTGCCAGAGAAGCAGAGCGGCCGTGGCGGAGGCGCGGGCGACCAGGGCGAGCCCGGCCGCCGCGACCAGAAAGAAGGGCGGCCAGGTGTTGATCGGCAGGCCGTAGGGCGTGCCGTCCTGCAAAACGACCTCGCCCACCTGGGTGTAGCCCGTGAAGATCACCTTGTCGGGCCGGCCGAGGCTCCACACCACTTCGAGTGCGACCACGAGAAGCGCGAGTGCGGGTAGCGCGACGCGAGGCAGCCTCACGGGAGAGGATCGATGATGACGTCGAGCCGCCGGTGGGCCTCGCGCAGCGCGGCCTCGACCTCGACCGGGGACGGCCCGCGGGCGAATACGAACCCCAGGTAGCGCGATCCTTCGGGGAGCGGCACGACCGCGCCGCCGGCGGGGATGGTGATCACCACGTCTTCCACGAGCGGAACCGCCCGGGCGTGGGCCGTGTGGCGCACCTCGCGCAGCGTGCCGGCGCGGGGGATCGGAATCATCATCACCCCTGCGGCCTGCGCCTCGCGCTCCAGTGTGGGCAGCTCCATTCCCAAGGCCTGGCGCAGCACCAGCTCCTCGAGGGTGGCAGTACCCTTCCCGCTTCCCCCTTCCCCCTTCCCGAATCTCAGCGCCGCGCTGCACCGCCCCCCGATCGGGCGTGCCGCGAGCTCGATCAGCCATGGACCCCGCGCGTTCCACCGCAGCTCGGCGTGAATCGGTCCGGTCACGAGACCGAGCGCCCGGGCCGCGTCGGCGGCACACCGCGCGAGCGCCCGTTGCGCGTCCGCGGGCAGCCGCGAGGGCGTCACGTAGATCGTCTCCTCGAAGAACGGGCCCTCGAGCGGATCGGGCTTGTCGAAGATCGCGAGCACGTGGAGCCGGCCCCCGACGAGCAGCCGGTCGAGCGCCACCTCGGCGCCCGGGACGTGGTCCTCGACCAGCACGCCGAGCGCCGCGGCGGCCTCGCACCCCGCCGGGTCAGCCGTCTCGAGAATGCGGCGGATCCGCCGGAATGCCGCGGCGAACTGCTCCGGATTGTCCGCCCGGATCACGCCGCGCGAAGCGGAGAGCCGCAGCGGTTTCAGGACACAGGGGTAACGGGCGCCGCCGCCCGCCTCCTCGGGGTCCTCGTCGAGTGGGTGGAGGGCGAATCCCGGAACCGGGATCCCCGCGCCGGCGAGCGCGACCCGCTGGCGGTGCTTGTCGCGCGCCGCCAGCACGGCGCCCATCGGGTTCGTGGCAGTGCCGAGGGCCTCGTTGATCGCGGCGGCCACGACCGCGGTGTCGTCATCCACGCCGACCGCCACCGCCACAGGGTGGGTCGCCGCGAAGACGCGCGCCTGGTGCGCGGCCCGCTCCGGGCGTGCCAGATCGAGCGTCAGCAACGCGGCGGGATTCGCCTGCTCGAGTGTGCTGGGGAGCTCCGACGCGACGGTCAGCTCGACCCCGATCCGCCGAGCCGCCTCGACGAAGGCGGCCGCGCGATACGTTGCGGTCGGCAGGAGGAGGAGAAGTCGGGCTACTTCTTGGCCGCCTGGAAGTACGGGTTGGCGCCTGCGGCGTGATCGGTGATGTCCATGATCCCCTTCACTTCCGGGATGTGCTGCTGCAGCAGACCCTCGATCCCCTGGCGCAGGGTGACGTCGGCCTGGCCGCACCCCTGACAGCCGCCCGCCATGCGCAAGCGCACCACGGCGTCCTGCACGTCGATCAGCTCCACCCGGCCCCCGTGCCGCGCCACCATCGGATTCACCTGCTGTTCGAATAGATCCGCCACCCGCTCGTACAGCGTGTCGTCGTCCACCGCCCCGCCCGTCGGCGGCGCGGGTGTCGCGGTCACCGCGGGTGTCCCGGCCGCGATGGCCGCGCGAATCGCCTGGCCCACCTGCCGCCCGACGGCGGTCCAGGGCGTCGGGCCGTGCTTCACGACGGTCACCAGGTTACCGGACGCGATGACCTCGGCCACACCTGCC
>CAZVSO010000079.1:0-12506 GCA_964629425.1 uncultured Gemmatimonadaceae bacterium | reverse complement strand
GTCGAGCCCTTCGTGAGGAAGCGGTTCTTCGCCCCGTCGGCGCTCATGATCCACAGCGCCGGCTCCCATTTGTCTTCCAGCTTGTTGACCCAGCGGCGAGTGTAGAGGATCTGCGACGCGTCGGGCGACAGCTGGGGATCGGCGACCGTTTCCCAATCCAGGTAGTGGTCCACGGTGAGGAGCGTGTCGGAGCGGGTCTCCTGGGCAGGCGCGCGGGCGGGAGCGAGCAGAACCAGGGAAGCGAGCAGAGACGTGACGTAGTGGCCGCGCATGGGCACCTCGGACAGGAGATGGTGATGGCGAAAGAGAACGCGCGGTGCGCTGGGGCACAACCCCAACGACGAGACGCACAGCCGCGCAGATGCACAATAGACGCAGCAGAGGCGCAGGCGCATAGCTCGTGAACAGGATGCCGTGAGCAGGTCCACCTGAGCACCACCAATCTATCCACCACCTGTGCGTCCGCTGCGTCTGTGCGTCTATATGAAGGTGGCGATCTCCCCAAGACCCTTCTTCTCGATCACGGGCACGACCGCCTCGGGCGCCGGATACCCCACGACCAGGATGAGCTCGGGTCGCTCGCTCCCCGGGCGGCCGAGGATCGTGTTCAGAAATCCCATCGGGCTCGGCGTGTGGGTGAGCGAGACGAGCCCCGCGTGGTGCACGGCCGCGATGAGGAGACCCGTCGCGATCCCCACCGACTCCTGCACGTAGTAGTGCCGCAGGCGCCGGCCGTCGGGGCCGATCCCATGCCGCTGGGCGAAGATCACGATCAGATAGGGCGCGGTCTCGAGGTACGGCTTGTGCTCGTCCGTGCCCAGGACGGCGAGCGCGTCGAGCCATTCGGAGGGCGCGGTCGCGTAGAACTTGCGCTCCTCGTCCTCGGCCGTCTCACGGATCTGTCGCTTCACCGCGGGGTCGCTCACCACCACGAAGTGCCAGGGCTGCATGTTCGCGCCCGACGGCGCGGTCCCCGCCGCCCGCAGGCAGTCCTCGATGATCTCACGCGGGACGGGCCGGTCCGAGAACTGCCGCACGGTGCGCCGGCGGGCCAGGTCGGCCGCGAACTCGGCGGCCCGGCGGCGCATCTCGGCCTGGGGGTACTCGCGGTAGGCAGAATGCGAAACGAACCTCGCTTCGGGCATCGAGGGCTCCCGTGGCAACCGGTGGGCAGGGGCCGACCTACAATTCGCCGACCTACAATCTTAGATTGCGCGCTCCCTTGGCGTGAGGCGCGACTCGATGGCGACGCGGAAGATCCCCGGACCGAAGCGACTGCTCACGAGGGTCGCCCTCTGGTTCGACAGCGCGGCGGCACCCCTGGACCTGGAGGATCGTTTCGACTGGCTCCGGGTCCTTCCCTTCCTCGCGATGCACGCCATGTGCCTCGGCGTCCTGTGGGTCGGGTGGAGCTGGACCGCCGTCACCGTGGCCGCCGGGCTGTACGTCGTGCGGATGTTCGCGATCACGGGGTTCTACCACCGCTACTTCTCACACCGCACGTTCCGCACCTCGCGCGCCGGGCAGCTCCTGTTCGCGGTGCTGGGCGCGAGCGCCGCGCAGCGCGGGCCCCTGTGGTGGGCGGCGCACCACCGGCGCCACCACCGGCACGCCGATACCGAGCGCGACGTGCATTCGCCGCGGCACCACGGCCTGCTGTGGGCGCACATGGGATGGATCACCTCGCCGGCCAACTTCCCGACCGATCTCTCGCAGGTGCCGGACTTCGCCAGGTACCCCGAGCTGCGGTTCCTCGACCGCTTCGACGTCGTGGTGCCGGCGGCGTTGGCCGTCGGGCTCTACGCGGCCGGCGGGCTCCAGCTGCTGATCTGGGGATTCTTCGTGAGCACCGTCGTGCTGTTCCACGGCACGTGCACGATCAACTCCCTCGCCCACCGGTTGGGGAGCCGGCGCTACGACACGCCGGACGACTCGCGCAACAGCCTGCTGCTCGCGCTCGTCACCCTGGGCGAAGGATGGCATAACAACCACCACCGCTATCCCGGTGCGGTGCGCCAGGGCTTCCGCTGGTGGGAGCTGGACCTCACCTACTACGGGCTGCGGCTCCTCGCCCTGGTCCGCGTGATCCGCGACCTGCGCCCCGTGCCGGCGCGCCTGCTCGAGACCGCCTGAGCGCCGGGTCGCGTATCGCCGCCCCCTTGCCGCTCGCACCGCCGGCGGCATCTTCCTTCCGTCTCTCAGACCGACGGGTCCCCATGCGTCACTTCGCCGCCCTCGCACCGGCGCTCGCCGCCCTCGCGCTCCCCACCGACCTCGGTCGCGCCGCGGTCGATATCAAGGAATGGCCGGTCCCCTGGGCCGAGAGCCGGCCGCGCGACCCCGACGTCGCCCCGGACGGCAAGGTCTGGTTCGTGGGCCAGGTGGGCAACTACATCGCGCGGCTCGATCCGGCGACGGGCGAGTTCAAGCGCTTCGAGCTCGACCCCGGCGTGCACCCGCACAACCTGATCGTGGACAAGAGCGGGATCGTGTGGTACGCCGGCAACCAGGCGTCGCATATCGGTCGCCTCGACCCCGCCGACGGCAAGATCACGAAGTACCCGATGCCCGACCCCGCCGTGCGCGACCCCCACACGCTGGTGTTCGACCGCACCGGCGACATCTGGTTCACGGCGCAGGGGGCCAACGTGGTGGGGAAGCTCACGGTCGCCACGGGAGCCGTGCGGCTGATCCCGGTGCCGACGCCTCGCGCCCGGCCCTACGGCATCTGGATCGACTCGAAGAACCGGCCCTGGTTCAACGAGTTCGGGACGAACAAGCTGGGCACGGTGGATCCGGCCACGTTCGCGCTGCGCGAGTACGTGCTGCCCGACGCGGGCGCGCGCGGGCGTCGCATCGCGATCACCTCGGACGACCGGATCTTCTACGTGGACTACGCGCGTGGCAGGGTCGCTCGCCTCGATCAAGCGAGCGGGCAAGTCGAGGAGTGGCCGACTCCGGGCGGCGCCGGCTCCCGGCCGTACGCGATGACCGTGGACGACCGCGACCGTCTGTGGTTCGTCGAGACCGGCTCGCGACCCAATCGCCTGGTGGGATTCGACCCGAAGACGGCGGAGTTCTTCGGCGGCAGCGACATTCCGAGCGGTGGCGGCACGGTGCGCCACATGATGTTTCACCGGCCGACGCGGGAGATCTGGTTCGGCACGGACGCGAACACCATCGGGCGAGCGAAGGTACCGTAGAGGGGAAGCGGGAAGGGGGAAGCGGGAAGCGTGGAGCGTCGGGTCTAACCCTTCCCCCTTCCCCCTTCCCCCGTCCCCGCCGCATCGCCGCCTCGCTTCCTGAGCAAGAAAAGTCGGTACGACTTGTAGCGCTTGAAGTTCTCCCCGTTGCGCCGGCCGCTGAAATGCTTGTGCTCGTACCGCTCGATCTTGCTGCGGAATTTCCACTTGAGGAACCGCATGGTCCACGGGTACTTGGCGGCGAGCCGCGCCATCAGCAGCTCGTAGCTCGGCTGGATCGCCTGCCGATAGGCCTGGTCGAGCACGTCGAACGTGGGCGCGATCCGGGGCGTCATATCCTCGTCCGCCACGATCTCGACGGGTTGGCGCCCCAGCGCCTCCCGGAACACCGGCAGGTGCTGCCCGCCGCCGATCGGGCTCTTGCCCTCGGCCGGAAGCTTGAAGATGTCCGTGATCAGCAGGTAGCCGCCGGGGTTCAGCAGTCCCAGCGCCTTGGCGAGCGCCTGGTCCAGCTTCATGAACAGCAGGCTCTCGCTGAACAGGATCAGGTCGTAGCGCCGGTCGGTCTCGAGGTCCTCGAAGCGGCACTCGAAGAAGGCCACCCGGTCACCTAACAGCTCGCGCGCCGCCGCCGTGAGTGGCCCGTTGGGAGACACGCAGTCCACCCGGTACCCGCGGTCGAGCAGCTTGCGCGCCGTATTCCCCGCCCCGCAGCCCACGTCCAGAATGGTCCGCACCCCCTGGGGGATGCGGACCATCAGGAACTCGGTGTAGCGCGCCTGGGCCGCCGCGATGTTTTGGATCTCGACCGGCAGGTCGTCGGTCCAGTAGCCGTAGTGCAGGTCCTGCATCTTGAAGGCATAGCGCCCCACGACCAGGCCCAGCGCGAGGCCGAACTCGTGGGAGGGGAGATCGCCGGGGAGCGATGGAGTGTGGGGTCGTGGCGCAGTGGCCATGCTGTGACAAAAACTAACCCCGGGCGCAAGCCCGGGGTTAGTTCCCGCTCCGCTCGAGCTTGGCGAAGAACCGCTCGATCTGCGGCCAGTACCTCGCCACGTCCTCGAAGCCCAGATCGATCAGCTGGGACGTGTATCCCGGATGAAACAGCAGATACGCGAGGAAGTCGGCGGCGCCCTCGCGCCGCCCGCCCAGCGCCGCGACCACCGCGCGCATCGGTCGCGGCAGCAGATCGGTGTGGCCGGCCGCCAGCGCTCCCAGATCGCGCGACGGGTGCAGCATCAGCAGCTCGACGGGCTTGAGGCCGTCGGGCGGCGGCACGCCGGCCGGGATCGCGGCGAGCAACCGGTTCACGCGTTCCAGCCGCTCGACGTCGGCCTCCAGCAGGTCGGTGAAGATCGAGTGCATCAGCAGCGTGGCCGCTTCGGCCGCCGTCGGATAGTCCGACTCCGGGCGCGCGCCCACGGACTGCACGACGCGCTCGGCGCTGAGCCCGATCACCAGCACCGCCCGCGCACCGAGGTGGATGGCCGGCGCGAGCGGCGCCGTCTGCCGCACGCCGCCGTCGCCGTAGAACTCGTCGCCGATGCGCACGGCTGGGAAGACGATGGGAATCGCGGCCGAGGCCATGACGTGATCCAGCGTGAGCCGGGCGCGCACGGCGATCCGGCCCGCTCGCTGCCAGGTCGGTACCTCCGGCCCGCCCTGCACGAAGGTCACCGAGCTGCCCGTCGTGTACGACGTGGCGGAGAGGGCCGCGGCCCGCAGACGTCCCGCGGCGATATTGGCGTCGATCCCGGGCAGGTCGACCGAGCGGGCGAGGAACTCGCGCAGCGGCTGGGGATCGATCAGCCCGCGCACCACGGTGGGGCCGGCGCGCCGCCCTACGGCGCGCGTGAGCCAGCCCGCGGCCGAGCGGGCGAAGCGCATCGGGCGGAGACGGTACACCTGGTCCACGGTGAGCCCGCGCCAGCCCGCCTCCATGACCTGCACGGCGCCGCTGAGCGGTCCCTGGTGGGCGGCGAGGGAGATGGCGTTGATAGCCCCGGCGGAAACGCCGGTGACGATGGGGAACTCGAGTCCGGGCAGCCGCTGGGCGAGCCCGGCGAGCACACCGACCTGATAGGCGGCCCGCGCGCCTCCGCCCGACAGCACCAGCGCGAGCTGCGACGAATACGCCCACTCGCCCGGCAGACGGTCGCCAGGGTCGGTCCTGCGGCCGAGCAGCGCCGAGACGCGGCGGATCGGGGGCGGCATCGTTCTACGCCGCCGCCATCTCCATCTGCTGGGTGTAGCGCCCGTAGCGCGCGGCGCCGACGCAGCGCGAGCGGTGCAGGAAGGCCTTCTGGCCGGCGGCGACGTTCGCGGCCTCGCCGCGCCACGCGGCCAGCGCCGCGTCCTGGAGCGCGCGGCCGTAGGAGAAGCTGAGCTGCCACGGGTTCGCGCCCAGCGCGTTCATCGCGCTCAGGTGGGCGCTGGCGACCTCGGGGCTCTGCCCGCCGGAGAGGAACACGACGCCGAGGACGGCGGCGGGCACCGTCCGCCGCAGGCAGCGAACCGTGGCCGCCGCGACCTCTTCCACGCCCGCCTGGCGCGGGCACGACTTGCCCGCCAGCACCATGTTCGGCTTGAGCAGCATCCCCTCGAACACCACCCGGTGCTTCACCAGCTCGCCGAACACCCGGTGCAGCGTGGCCTCTGTCACAGCCTCGCAGCGCTCGATCGTATGGTCGCCGTCCATCAACACCTCGGGCTCGACGATCGGGACGAGCCCCGCCTCCTGCGACAGCGCGGCGAAGCGGGCGAGCGCGTGCGCGTTGGCAGCGATACAGCCGTCGGTGGGGATCCCGGCGCCGATCGTGATGACGGCGCGCCACTTGGTGAACCGCGCGCCGTGACCGGCATACTCCGCCAGGCGCCCCCGCAGCCCGTCGAGCCCCTCGGTGATCTTCTCCTCCGGGAAGGCCGGCAGCGCCGTCGTTCCCTTATCGACCTTGATGCCCGGGATGATTCCCTGGCGCGCCAGCACCTGGGGCAACGGCGTGCCGTCGGACGCCTTGTGGCGCATCGTTTCGTCGAACAGGATCACGCCGCTGATGAACTCTCCGATGCCGCGGGTGGTGAACAGCATCTCGCGGTAGGCCCGGCGGTGCTCGTCGGTCGAGGACAGGCTCACGCTCTTGAAGCGCTTTTCGATGGTCCCCAGGCTCTCGTCCGCGGCGAGGATTCCCCTGCCGGGCGCGACGAGCGCCCCGGCGGTCGATTCGAGATCGTGCGTGGCCATGGCGCAAACCTTCGAGGAGATGTGCTGCCGCTGAACGTATCGGCGCCGTGCTCCTCCAGCAACCTCGGCGCGGCCGGCGCGCTTGGCCGAGGAATTGCGGTGACCAACATCTTCGGAATCCCGACGCCCGGCCTTCGGAGATCCGCATGACGACCCGATCCCCTGCCGTCGGCGGCTCCGCGGCGCTGGCGTAACCGCTGATCCCCCAAGCCGATGGCACCGTGCAGCCGTACGGCGGACCGCGGCATGCGCGTTGCCGATCCCTCGGGTGATTCACGGGCACCTCGACCCTCTCCACGGCGAAGGGAGATCGACGATGATCCGGACGCTGGACGCTCGGCGCGCGGCGATGGTGTTGGCCGCGTTGAGTGCGGTCACCTGCAGCGACGCTCGGGACGCACCGACCGGCGCCGACATCGAGCCGGGAGTCGCGGCGGTCATCATCGCGCCCGACACCGTGGCCGTCGCGCCCGGGGAACGGGTGCAGCTCACCGCCGCGGCCCTGGACACGGCCGGTCAGATCGTGCGCGGTCGCGCGATCCGCTGGACGAGCAGCGACCCGGCGATCGCCACCATCGATGCCAGTGGGCGCGTCACCGGCCTGCGGAGGGGAGCCGTCACCATCACCGCGGCGGCGGCCGGCAAGAGCCAGACAGCCGTCGTCCTGGTCACCCCCAACGACGCGCAGTTCGTGTCGCAGGGCGTCCCGACCGAGCTCGCTCCGGGCGAGCGCCGTCAGGTCGCCATCACCATGCGCAACACCGGCACCACGACCTGGACCGCTGCCGATGAGTACAAGCTCGGCAGCCAGAACCCCCAGGACAACGACCGGTGGGGCACCGGCCGCGTCTATCTCGAGCCCGGCGACGCCGTGGACCCCGGCCAATCCAAGAGCTTCTTCTTCGACATCACGGCGCCCGACGCGCCCGGAACCTACGATTTCCAGTGGCGCATGGTGCAGGACGGCGTCGAATGGTTCGGCGCCTTCACGCCCAACGTGGAGATCACGGTTCAGGTCCCCGCGCAAGCGAACGACGCGCGGTTCGAGGGGCAATTCGTTCCCACCGTGTTCCGTCCCGGCGAGACGCGCACGGTGGCGATGACCATCCGCAACGCGGGGACCACGACGTGGACCCGCCCCGGCGAGTACAAGCTCGGCAGCCAGAATCCGCAGGACAACGTCCGCTGGGGCACGAATCGCATCTACCTGGAGCCCGGCGACGCCATCGCCCCGGGCCAAGCCAAATCATTCGCGTTCGAGGTCACCGCGCCGCTTACGCCTGGCACCTACGACTTCCAGTGGCGCATGGTGCAGGACGGCGTCGAGTGGTTCGGCGCGCTCAGCGACAACGTTCGCGTCACGGTCGAGGCGGCGACCCGGCCCAACGACGCCGAGGTCGCGGGCGTCGAGGTGCCGACACTGCTGCAGCCCGGCGAGACGCGGCGCGCATCCATCACGATGCGCAACACGGGCACCGCCACCTGGACCCGCGCGCGTGAGTACAAGCTCGGCAGTCAGAGCCCGCAGGACAACATGCGCTGGGGCACGAATCGCATCTACCTGGAGCCCGGCGACGCTGTCGCCCCGGGGCAGACCAAGACCTTCGCCTTCGACTTCACGGCTCCGCTGGTGCCCGGCACGTACCATTTTCAATGGCGCATGGTGCAGGACGGCGTCGAGTGGTTCGGCGCGCTCACGAGCAACATCCCGATCCACGTGCAGGGGCCGGCGCGCGTCAATGACGCCACGTTCGTCTCGCAGGACGTCCCGCGCCAGCTCGCCGCCGGCGAGGCGCGCCGCGTCTCGGTCACCATGCGGAACACCGGATCGGCAACGTGGACGCGGGCGGGTCTCTACCGTCTCGGCAGCCAGAACCCGCAGGACAACGGCACCTGGGGCATTGGGCGGGTGGAGCTGGGGGCTGACGCGGTCGCGCCTGGCCAATCCACGACGTTCAGCTTCGACATCGTCGCCCCCGTCGCGCCCAGGGTGTACGACTTCCAGTGGCGCATGGTGCAGGAGAACGTCGAGTGGTTCGGCGCCTTCACCGACAACGTACCGATCACCGTGTCGGGCGGCGGCGGGGGCGGGGGCAACTGCGCCGCCGCTGACCCCAACGATACCGCGCCCGATGATGCGGCCCTGCAAGCCTGTCTCGATCGCGGCGGCCGGGTGGAGCTCCTCGCCGGGACGCCGGGCTACATCATCGCCTCGGGGGTCAAGATCACGGTGGACGGCACCGTCCTGACGTCGGCTGTGGCGCCCGCGAAGGCGACGCTGCTCGCCCACCCCGGTCTCTTTGCGCCGCTCGTGGAAGCGCAGAGCCGGGCCAACTTCACGATCGAGCACCTGATCGTCGACGGGAACAAGGGAAATCGCACGCGGCTGTCCGACTGCGCCGGGTACCGGCCGTTCGGCGTCAACATCATCATCGGCGGCAGCCGGGACTTCGTCGTTCGCAACAGCGAGCTACGACACGCGATGTGCGGGACCGCGCTCGGCCTCAACGGGTCGAGCTTCGAAATCGCGCACAATCTGGTGGCGGACAACGGCTTCACCCGCGACCAGCAGCCGCGGATTCCCGAGCCCTGGTCCGACGGCATCACGGCGGGGTTGTGCGATCACGGCTGGATCCACCACAACACCCTCGCGAACAACACCGACGTGGCGCTGCTGAGCGGCGGCGGCCGCGGGTGCCGGTTCGTGGACAACACCATCACCCAATCCGGCGTGCGCGCGTTCGCCGGACTCGCGGTGCACAACTTCGCGGCCGAAGGCAAGGGGGACCAGACCGACGCCGTGTACCAGCGCAACACGATCACGTCAAGCCTGAACGGCCTCGACTTCGGGATCAGCATCGGGATCCATCCGTGGTTTCCCGCCGACGAGACGCAGTACGGCTTGATCAGCGACAACACCGCGTCGGGGGCCGTCGTCAACCTGGCGGTGGACGGCTACGCGTTCGGCACGGTGCGGAACAACACCCTGAGCAACGCGCAGGGAAACTTCAGCCACAACGTCAATTGCCCTAACTTCCGCGCGAACTACACGGTGGCGCACGCGCGCTCGGCCGACCTGCAGCCGGGCGGGGTGTCGAAGTTCTTCCACCCGGGGGTGGTGTGCGGATCGGCGAGCACCGGCGATCCGCCGCCCAGGTCGGCGTGGGAGGACGATGCCTTCGACGCTCTGGCACCCGGCCCGTTGCACGGCCGGAACGGCTGGGCCGCCGATCCCGGGGCCGCCAGCGCGCGCGTCCAGCGCTCCACCGGCGGCGGCAACGTGCTGCGGGTCGGCCCGCTCCCGGGCAGCACGGTCGCGATGGGCAAGGACGTCCCCGACCAGAGCGGCGGGCGTCACCGATTCGAGCTCGACGTGATGATCGCGGGCGCCGGCGCCAACGCCTCGCTCGCCAAGCTCGAGGTTCGCACGACCGACGCGGGATGGGACAAGAAGCTCCAGCTCTACTTCGGGTCGTCCGTGCGGCTCAACTACAGCCGCACCGGCGCCGCGGCGACGCTCGTTGCGGCCCCGGCGGCCGGGCGGTGGTATCGGGTGCGCCTCGAGCTGAACTTCGATGCCGGGCTGGTCGACGCCTACGTGGACGACGAGCTCGTCGCCGCCGGGCTACCCGTCTCACCCGGCCCGCTCACGGACCTGGCCCTGTGGAGCTGGCAGGTGCCGCGGGGCGCCGTGTACCTGGACAATCTCCGCGGCGTGGCGGTGCCGTAACGGCGGGAGGAGCGCAACAGGAGGGATGCCCGGGACCCTGCCCTGGACAAGTGGCGGCGGGCGGCCAAGCGTTAGTGGCAGACGCGCATGACGCCGGCCTCCCTACCGCTGCGCTACCGCCTGGCGGCGGCCCTCGTGCTGTTCGCCGCCGCCACCCTCGGGATCGGCGGCTGGCTGCTGTACCGCGCCGCCCAGGCCGCGCTCGAGCGAGGGCTCGACGAGAAGCTCGCGGCCGTGACGGTGGCGGCCACCGCGGGGTTGGACGGGCGCCTGGTGACCGAGCTGCGGCCGGGCGACGAGCCCACGCGGCTCTACGCCGCGTATCAAGCCCGGCTGCGCTCGCTGACCGGCGTGTCGGCCTCGGCCTACGTCTTCGACTCGACCGGGCGCGTGTTGGTCGCGTCGGCGCCGGGCTCGGTCATCGGCCAGCCGGTGCGCGCGCTCGCGCTGTACGGTCCCGAGGTGGCGCAGGCGCGCGCCGCCGGGCGGGCCACGACGACGTTGTTTCGCGGCGCGGGCGGACGCTGGTACAAGCTCGGCTTCGCCCGGCTGGAGGGCGGCCCGGCTGTGCTGGCGATCGAGATGCCGGCCGACTTTTTGGAGCCGCTCCAGCGCCTGCGCAACGGCATGATCACCTTCGGGGCGGTGGCCCTCGCCGCCATCGTGCTGGCCGCCGCGCTACTGTCGCGCCGCCTCACGCGCGCCCTCGAGGATCTGGCGCAGTCGGCTCGGCGCATCGGCACGGGCGAGTGGGCCGTGCCGGTCCCGACCGTGGTGGACGGGGAGGTCGGGCAGCTGTCGCGCGCGATGGAAGAAATGCGGCTGGCGATCATCCGCCGCGAAGAGGCGCTGCGCCTCATGCTCGCCCAGGTGGCGCACGAGATCCGCAACCCGCTCGGCGGCATCGAGCTGTTCGCCCGCGCGGCGGCCGAGGGACTCGCGCCCGACGACGAGCGGCGCCGGCATCTGGACCGCATTCGGTCGGAGACCCAGGAGCTCGAGCGGGTCATCACCGAGTTCCTGGCGTTCGCCCGGCCGCCCGAGCCCGCGGCGCGCCGCATCGACGTGCGCGCGCCCCTCGAGGAAGCGGCGACCGTGGTGCAAGGGGGAGAGACCGGCCGCGTCGGAGGCGTCGAGCTGCGGCTGCCGGCCGAGCCGCTCTGGGTGACCGCCGATCCGGAGCACGTGAAGCGCATCGCCTTGAATCTGCTGTGCAACGCGGCGGACGCCGCGCGCCGGCGCGTCACGCTCACGGCCGCGGCGCAGGGCGGCCTGGTCGTGTTCGCCGTGACCGACGACGGCGCCGGCATCCCCGAGGAAATCCGGCACCGGATGTTCGAGCCGTTTTTCACGACCAAGGCCCGGGGCGCGGGGTTGGGGCTCGCGATCGTGCGGCGCCTCGCCGAGGCGAACGCCGGGCGCGTCGCGTTCCGCAGTCGCCCGGGAGAGACGACATTCACAGTGACGTTCGCGGCGCCGGACGGCGGGCGGTGACGACGGACGTCGCGCGAGGAAGGCGGGGACGATGGGGACGGTGCTGATCGTCGACGATCACGCGGGGATGCGCGAAGGCCTCGAGCTGCTGCTCCGGAGCCGGGGGCATCGCACCTTCAGCGCGCGCAACGGCGCCGAAAGCCTCGAGGTGCTCGGCACGCACGAGGTGGATCTGGTCATCGCCGACCTGCGGATGTCGCCCGTCGACGGCATGGAGCTGCTGCGCCGCGTGCGCCAGCCGGGCGGCGCGGGAGGCGGCGGGGCGGGAACCCCCGACTTCCTGATGATGACGGCCTACGGGTCGATCGACACCGCCGTGCAGGCAATGAAAGCGGGCGCGGCGGATTTCGTGGAAAAGCCGTGCCAGAGCGAGGCGTTCGCCGCCCGTGTGGAACGGTTGCTGCGCGACCGGGCCGAGCGCGAGCAACTGCGCGCCGAGAACCGCTATCTGCGCCAGGAGATCAACGGCCAGTACGGCGCCATCGTCGGGAACGCGCAGCCCATGCAGGCCGTGTACGACTGGGTCGCGCGGGTTGCACCGTCGGACTCGACCGCGATGATCTACGGCGAGTCCGGCACCGGCAAGGAGCTCGTGGCACGCGCCATTCACGCGGCGTCGGCGCGGGCGCGCGGGCCGTTCATCCGGGTGAACTGCGGAGCGCTGCCCGAGGGACTGCTCGACTCGGAGCTCTTCGGGCACGAGCGCGGCGCGTTCACCGGCGCCGAGCGGCGGCGCCGCGGACGGTTCGAGCTCGCGCAGGGCGGCACGCTGTTCCTCGACGAGGTCGGCGACATCCGGGCCGCGACGCAGGTACGCCTGCTGCGGGTCCTGCAGGAG
>CAZVSO010000078.1:8929-12660 GCA_964629425.1 uncultured Gemmatimonadaceae bacterium | reverse complement strand
TCGACTTCATCTCCTGCGCCTACGACATGCTGACGAACTACGTCGCCACGGCGCGCTACCGCGCCGGGCTGGCGACGCCCATGGTCGTGCGCGGGCCGTGCGGGGGCTACGTGCGAGGCGGGCCGTTCCACTCGCAGAATCCGGAGGCGGCGTTCTTCCACACCCCCGGCCTGAAGATCGTCTATCCGGCGACGGCGCGGGACGCCAAGGGGCTCATCAAGAGCGCGATCCGCGACGACGACCCCGTGCTCTACCTCGAGCACAAGTGGCTGTATCGCCGCATCAAGGAACAGTGGCCCGAGGGCGAAGAGATCCTCACGCCCATCGGGGAGGCGCGGCTCGCGCGGGAGGGAACCGATCTGTCGATCGTCACCTACGGCGCGACGGTGTGGAAGTCGCTCGAGGCGGCCGAGCGCCTGGACAAGGAAGACGGGCTCTCGGTCGAGATCCTCGATCTGCGCTCGCTCCTCCCGATGGACGATGCCGCGATCATGCGGACCGTGCGCAAGACCAACCGGGTGCTGATCGTCCACGAGGATACGCGCACGGGCGGTGTCGCGGGCGAGATCGCGGCGCGGATCAACGAGCAGGCGTTCGAGTGGCTGGACGCGCCCGTCAAGCGCGTCACCGCGCACGACGTCCCGATTCCCTACGCGCCGACGCTCGAGGACTTCGTCTTGCCGCAGACGGACGACGTGGTGGCGGCGGCGAGATGGCTGGCGGCGTACTGAAGTCCTCAGTCGTCAGTTGTCAGTTCTCAGCAGACTGACGACTGACGACTGACCACTGATGACTGAGGAGTCTCCATGTCCCGCATCGACGTCCTCATGCCCCAGATGGGCGAATCCATCGTCGAGGGCACGGTGAGCAAGTGGCTCAAGAAGATCGGCGATCCGGTCAAACGTGACGAGCCGCTGTTCGAGATCTCGACCGATAAAGTGGACGCCGAGATCCCAGCGCCCGCGGCGGGCACGCTGGTCGAGATCAAGGTTCAGGAGGGGCAGACGGTGCCCGTGCAGACGCTCGTCGCGGTGCTGGAGACCGAGCAGGGCGCGGCGGTGAAGCCGGCCGCCACGGCGGCGACGCCCGCGCCCGCCAACGCGGCGGTGCCCAAACCGGAGCCCGCGACCGCCCCGCCGACGGCGGCACCCGCGGCTGCCCCGACCGCCCCCGACCGCCTCCGGCCGCCCCCGACCGCCCCGGGGAAGGGTGACGGGGGCGGGCAAGAGACCGCCGAGGAGCGCTTGCGGAAGAAGTCCACGCCCCTCGTCCGCAAGATCGCGGCCGAGCACCAGGTGGACATCGCGGCCATTCCGGGCACGGGCTTCGCCGGCCGCGTCACCAAGCACGACATCCTCGGGTTCATCGAGCGTGGGGCACCGGCGTCGGTCACCGCACCAGCAGTGACCGCTCCCCGCTCCCCGCTCCCCGGGGGGGCGGTGGGAGGGGTGCAGCACCCGACCGTCGAGCCTTGGCCGGGCGACCGGGTCGAGCCGTGGTCCAAGATCCGTCGGATTACGGCGGATCACATGATCCAGTCGCGTCGGGTGTCGGCCCACGTGGCGAGCTTCTTCGAGGTGGACTACACGCGCATCGCGCAGCTGCGCGCCCGGCACAAGGCGGCGTACGCCGAGCGCGGCATCAGCCTCACCTACCTCGCGTTCATCACGCAGGCGTGCGCCCAGAACCTGCGCACCCATCCGGTGGTCAACGCCGCGGTATCGGGCGAGAGCACGATCTATCGCCGCGAGATCAACGTCGGCATCGCGGTGGCGCTCGACTGGGGCCTCATCGTCCCGGTCGTCAAGCACGCCGACGAGCTGTCCCTCGCCGGCATCGCGCGGGCGATTAACGACCTGGGCGAGCGCGCCCGCACCAAGAAGCTGTCGCCCGACGACATCCAGCGCGGCACCTTTACGATCACGAACCCCGGCGGCTTCGGTCCCTACGCCGGCATCCCGATCATCAACCAGCCTCAGGTAGCGATCCTCGGGGTCGGCACGATCGAGAAGCGGCCGAAAGCGATCGCGCTGCCCGACGGGACCGACGCGATCGTGGTCCGCACGATGGGCATGCTCACCATGTCCTACGACCACCGGGTCGTGGACGGCGCGGACGCTGACCGGTTCCTCGCTGACGTGAAGGCGATGCTCCAGGCGTTTCCCGAGGAGGGGATCTAGCCATGCCGAAAGTCCTCACGGCGTCGCGCGTGCGCATCGCCGCCGCCAACGAGGCCGAGTACCTCGGCACGCTGCGCGAGCTGTGCCAGTTCGCCGAGGCCCGGGGCCAGCGGATCTGGCTGTTTCGCAGCGCCAAGGACCCCCGGTTGTTCATCGAGTTCTCCGAGAGCGCGACCGAGATGTCGCATCGGGCGCAGGCGTCGCGCCTGCCGGAGGAGACCAAGCTCGAGAAGCGTCTCCAGGCGCTCGCCACGTTCGCGCCCGATGCCTGGGACCTCTGGAGCGAGGTGTCGCTCGCCACGCCCAGCGCGGCGTAGGCGGCCCCGTGTCGCGGCGAGCCATCACAGTGGACGGCGAGCGCTGGGCGGTGTATCCCTCGGGGCGCTTCACCGTGTACGCCAAGGACGAGTTCGGCGTGCTGTTTGAGCTCGGCACGGGTCCGGAGCGCCGGCGGCGGTTCAGCCGGTTTTCCCCCGTCGGCGCCCGCAGCACGGAGGCGGCCCTGGCCGAGCTGTCCGAGCGGCAGCTGCTCGACCTGTTCCGCCAGTCGCAACCCGCCTGGACCGCGCCGGAGAGCGGCTACGGCGCACGTTGACCTTCACTGCCACTCGACCGCGTCCGACGGGGAGTGCGCCCCCGCGGAGGTCGCTCGACGGGCGAGCGCGGCGGGGCTGGCAGCCATCGCGCTCACTGACCACGACAGCACGGCGGGCGTCGCGGAGGCGGCCGCTGCCGGTGCCGCGCTGGGCGTGCGCGTCGTGCCGGGCTGCGAGTTCAGCGCGCGGGCGCCGTGGGGCGAGCTGCACGTCCTGGGTTACCTCGTGAACCCCGAGGATCCGCGGCTCCAGTCCTTCCTCAGCGTGACCCGCGCCGCGCGGCGGCGGCGCGGCGAGCAGATGGTGACCCGCCTCCGGGCGCTCGGCGTGCCGATCGCCATGGAGGACGTCGCCCGGTCCGCGGGCGCCGGCGCCCTGGGCCGGCCTCACGTGGCCCGCGCGCTGGTCGCCGTCGGCGCCACCGCCGATCTCAACGAGGCGTTCGCCCGCTACCTCGGGCGCGGCCGGCCCGCGTTCGTCGAAAAGCCGCTGCCGGCCCTGAGCGAGGTCACCACGCTGGTGCACGCCGTCGGGGGACTCGCCGTCGCCGCGCACCTGGGGGACCGCGGCACCGCCGCCGAGCTGCGCCGCTTCCGCGACGCCGGGCTCGACGGCGTCGAGGTACGACACCCGAGCCACACGCCGGCGGTCGAGGCGCGGCTCACACGCGTCGCCACGGAGCTGGGCCTCGCGATGTCGGGCGGCTCGGACTGGCACGGCGATAGCGAGCTCGGCGAGTCGCATGCGCCGCTCGGCGGCCTGCACGTGCCGGCAGAGTGGTTGGAGCAGCTCGAAAAACGTAAGGCGAAGGGTTGAACACGGACGTCGCACAAGCACGTCACGCGAAAACATGAGGGGAGTCATGAGCGAGCCACTGTCGGTGGGCAGCACGGCGCCGACGTTCGGCGCCCAGGCGTCGGACGGGAAGACGTACGAGCTGGACGAGGTCCTCACA
>CAZVSO010000078.1:0-8919 GCA_964629425.1 uncultured Gemmatimonadaceae bacterium | reverse complement strand
CGGCTCGCGCTCCAGGCGCTGCTCCTGCAGGGGCCCGTCGCCCTGTTCTTCTATCCGGGGAACAACACCCCCGGCTGAAACCGCCAACTCTCCGCCGTGCGCGATGAGATGACCCAGTTCGAGCAGGCCGGAATCCAGCCCTTCGGCGTCAATCCCGCGGGCGTGGACAGCCACTGGAAGTACGCCGAGAAGATGCAGTTCACCTTCCCGCTGCTGTCCGATCCGGACCGCGCCATCGCCCGCGCCTACCACGCGCTCAAGGACGACGGCCACGGCATCCAGCGCACCGTATACGTGGTGGCGCGCGACGGCACGGTCGCGTTCGCGCAACGGGGCGCGCCGCCCGTTCCGGAGATCGTCGCCGCGGTGCGGGGGCATGCCCGCTGAGCTCGCCGGTCGCGTCGCCCTCGTCACGGGCGTGGGGCGGGTGGGCCAGGTGGGCCACGCCGTCGCCCAGGGCCTCGGCGCCGCCGGGGCCCGGCTCGTCCTGGCCGACCTCAACGTCAACGGCGTGGCCGACCGCGTCGCGGAGTTCACGGCCCGGGGTTTCGCGGCGCACGGCTTCGCCGGCGACCTGTCGACCGAAGAGGGCGCGCGCGGCGCCGTCGCCAGCGCCCGGCAGGCGTTCGGCGGCCTCGACGTGGTCGTCAACGTGGCGGGTGGGCTCGTCTACATCGGCCCGTTCGCCGAGACGCCGCCCGACGCGTTCGAGAAGGAGTTCACCATGAACGTCCGCACTGCCTTCCACGTCTGCCGCTGCGCCATTCCGCTGCTCGTCGAGCGCGGCGGCGGCGCGATCGTGAACTTCGCCTCGATCGCCGTCGTGCGGTCGATGGGCCAGATGGCGTCCTACAGCGCCGCCAAGTCGGCCGTCGCCGGTCTCACCCGGGCCCTCGCCCGCGAGTTCCGCGACGCCGGCGTGCGGGTCAACGCCGTCGCCCCGGCCACGATCCGCACCGCCGACAACGTGTCCCGGATGCAGCCGGACCCGACGACGCCGCTCGTCGAGCTCGACGAGGTCGTGGGCGCCGTCGTGTTTCTCGCGAGCGACGCCGCCCGGGGTATCACGGGCCAGATCGTGCCGATCACCGGGAAAGCGTACTGATGGAGCTCCGCGGCCGGGCCGCCCTCGTAACCGGCGCGGGACGCCGGATCGGGCAGGCCATCGCTGTCGGCCTGGCGCGCGCCGGCTGCGATGTCGCCGTCCACTACCACCGCTCGCGCGAGGGCGCGATGGCCGCCGCCGACCAGATCCGGCAGGTGGGGCGACGCGCCCAGCTCCTGGAGAGTGATCTGCGGGACGCTGACTCCGCCCGCGGCCTCGCCAACCGCGCCGTCGACACCTTCGGCCACCTCGACGTGGTCGTCAACTCGGCCGCGATCCTCGTGCACCAGACCGTCGAAGCGGTGACCCCCGAGAGCTGGGATGACACCCTCGATCTGAACCTGCGGGCCTCCTTCTTCGTGGCCCAGGGCGCCATCCCGCACCTCCGGGCCACCCGCGGCAAGATCGTCAACCTCGCCGACGTCGCGGCGTTCGAAGCCTGGCCGGGCTACGTGCCCCACTGCGTCAGCAAGGCCGGGGTCGTGATGCTCACGCGCTCCCTCGCGCGCTCGCTCGCTCCGGAGATCACCGTCAACGCCGTCGCCCCGGGGCCCGTGCTGCTGCCCGAGGCCTGGGACGCCGCGACCCGCGACCGCATCGTCGAGACCACGCCGCTCGGGCGCCTCGGCGATCCCGATGATGTGGTGCGCGCCGTGCGGTTCCTGCTCGAGGGCTCGGACTTCATCACCGGCACCGTGCTCGTGGTGGACGGAGGACGACTCATCCGGTGAGCGACGTCGCCCGCATGCGGGACGTCATCGTCGTCGGCGGGGGCTGCTACGGCACCTTCTACGCCGCGCAGCTCGCGAAGGCCGGGGAGAAGGGGAGGGTCGAGCTCCGTCGCGTGCTCGTCGTGGACCGCGATCCGGACTGTCGCGCACGGCGCGAGCTGCCCGACGCGCCGGGTCGCGAGTTCGTCACCCAGGACTGGACGGCGTTTTTCGACCAGTTTCTCGGCACCGCCTCGCCGGCGGCCCCCGGCGAGCCGGTGGATTGCATCGTCCCGTCGCCCCATATGCCGCACCTGATGTTCGCGTGGGTGCTGCGTCGCGCGCGGGCCCGGTGGCCCGGCCGCGCGATCACCGTGGAGCCCGTGCCGGGGATCGTGGGCACGCCCTACGATCGCACCGCCGCTCCCCCCGACCACACGCGCTACGTGTCGTTCGCCGACTGGGTCTGCCCGACACACTGCATCGAGCCCGAGATGTGTCCGGCGATCGGCTCGCGCCGCACCTGGGACATGGGGGAGGCGATCGAGGGGCTCGCCGCCCGGCTGCGCGCCCGCGGCGAGCCCGTGCACGGGCCCGCCCTTTTTGTGTGCCGCCACCAGGTGTTCGGCGTGGGCACCTTCGCGGTGGACGCGGTCCTCGCGGGCGACGCGCTCGTGGCGCACGCGGGAGCCGGGGCCGAGCCGACGGGCGTGCTCATCGGCACGATCTCGAAGTGTCATGGGGCGGTGAATCTGTTGAAGCTGTCAGCGGTCAGCCGTCAGCTGTCAGCTCGCTGATGGCTGACCGCTGACGGCTCGTGATGTCTCCCGCTGAGCGGCGGCGCCACCTCGAGGTCGCCCGTGACCTGTTCAACGCGGGCGACTACTGGCGCGCCCACGAAGCGTTGGAAACCGTGTGGCGTTCTATATTACGGGACGCCGATCAGGCCCGGGTGTGGCAGGGGTTGATCCAGGCGGCCGCCGCGTTGCTGCACCGGCGGCGCGGGAACGCGCACGGCGTCGCGGTGCAGGGGGGAGCGGCGCTCGACAAGCTGGCCGGCCCGCAGCGCGCCGACGTCGAGCTCGAGACGGTGGAGTTCCGCGCGCGGCTCGCGCGGGCCCTGGCGGGGGAGGACGATCCTCCGCGACTGGAATTCCGAGCGGATGGCTGACAACGCGACCAACGGCTACGACGTGATCATCGTGGGGGCGGGGCCCGCCGGGCTCTGCGCCGCGCTGTACGCCGGCCGCGGCATGCTCAAGGCGCTCACCATCGAGCGGGGGGCGCCGGGCGGGGAGCTCCTGAACACCGATCTGATCGAGGACTACATCGGGTTCGAGAGCATCAAGGGCTGGGAGCTGGCGCAGAAGATGGCGGACCACGCGAAGAAGTTCGGCGCGGCGCTCGTCACGGACACCGTCAGTGTCATCCGGAAGGCCGACGACGGCTGGTTCGACGTGGCGACCGACGGCGGCAAGACCTACCGCGCGTCGGCCGTGATCCTCACGGCGGGCGGCACGCCCATCAAGCTCGGCGTCACAGGCGAGAAAGAGTACGCGGGGCGCGGGGTCTCCTACTGCGCCGTGTGCGACGGGGCCTTCTTCAAGGGGGAGGTGCTGGCCGTCGTCGGCGGGGGCGATGCCGCGGTCGAGGAGGCCGACTACCTCACGCGCTACGCGTCCAAGGTGTACATCGTGCACCGGCGCGACCAGTTTCGTGCCTCGAGGATCCTCCAGGAACGGGCGTTCGCCAACCCCAAGATCGCAGTCGTCTGGAACAAGCGCGCGACCGAAATCGTGGGGAACGCGAAAGGCACCGAGCGCCTCGAGCTCGAGGACACGGTCACCGGCGCCCGCTCGCAGCTCGCGGTGGGCGGCGTGTTCATCTTCATCGGGTTCCGGCCGAATACACAGCTCGTCGCGGGACACGTCGAGCACGACGCGGCCGGCTACCTGATCACCGACGACCGGATGATGACGTCCCTCCCGGGGCTGTTCGCCGCGGGCGACGTGCGCAGCCAGCTCACCCGCCAGATCACCACGGCCGTGGGCGACGCCACGACCGCCGCTATCGCGGTCGAGAAGTACCTCGCCGTCCTGCGCGAGCGGGAGCGCGCGCCCGCCGTCTCATGAAGGTCGTCCAGATTCCCAACGGCGCGTTCGTCGAGAACTGCTACCTCGTGATCGACGAGAGCGCCCGCGAGTGCGCCATCATCGATCCCGGCGAGGAAGCGGGTCGGATCCTCGATGCCGTCGCGCAATCGGGCGCGCGCCCCACGGCGATCTGGCTCACCCATGCGCACATCGACCACGTGCTCGGCGTGCCGCAGGTCCGGGCGCGGACCGGCGCGCCCGTGTTGCTCCATCCCGCCGATCTGCCGCTCTACGAGGGCGTCCCCGCCCAGGCCGAATGGTTCGGACTGCGCGCGCCCGCGCTCCCCGCGCCGGACGGCGCCTTCGCCCACGGCGATGTGGTCACGGTGGGCAGCCTGGCGTTCGCGGTGCGTCACACGCCGGGCCACTCGCCCGGCAGCGTGTCTCTCGTGGGGCAGGGCGTGGTCTTCGGCGGCGACGTGCTGTTCGCCGGCTCGATCGGCCGCACGGATCTCCCCGGCGGCGACTTCGACACCCTGATGGCGAGCATCGAGCGCGAGCTGCTCGAGCTTCCCGACCACACGATCGTTCACTCGGGCCATGGACCGGACACCACCGTCGGGCAGGAGCGGCGCACCAACCCGTTCCTCACCGGCGCCTTCCGCGGCGCCTGAGCCGCCCGCCCCGCCCGCCCGGCCCCGTGCGCCGCGGCCCACGTGCCTGCGCTGCGGGTTCCCCGTGCCGCCCGGCGTCATGGGGTGCAAGAACCCGTGCGCGAACTGCGGGTTCACCTACCCGCTGGGAGACTGCTCCGACTGACATAGGCGGACAGACGGGGAGACGCACAGCATGCAGTAGATGCGCCGACGCAGCAGGCGCACAGATGGTGAACAGGTGGTGGAGGTCAGGCCTCCCCTCCACGCCCTGTTCTCCATCGGTGCGTCTACGCACCTGTGCGTCTGCTGTTGCCGCCCACCAGTGCGTCTGGTCCTACTGCGGTGCCGGGGCGATCGCGACCAGCACTACCGTGCGCTCGTGTGCGCGCACCACGCCGTGGGGCACGCCGGCGGGCGCGAGCACCAGGTCACCCGGCCCCGCGTCCCGCACCGCGTCACCGACCGCGACGCTCGCCTTTCCGCTGATCACGAGATAGAATTTGTCCGCTCCGGCATGGGCGTGGACCGGCTGCGTCTGCCCGGGCTCGAAGCAGTTGAGCCCCACCAGTAGCCGGTCGGAGCGGAAGCAGTCGACCTTGGTCAGGCGGTCCGCGGTGAACGCCGCGCGGGCCGGCAGGTGCAGGAAGTGATGGTCCATGGGTGATTCCTGGCTGGAGACGAACGGCGCGTTGACCGACCGAAGCGAGCGAATGAGCGCAACCCGCATCGAGCGCGACCCCCTGGGCGAGCTGGCCGTCCCCGTCGAAGCCCTCTACGGCGTGCAGACGCTGCGGGCCCGCCTCAACTTCCCGATCTCGGGCCTGCGGCCGCTCCCGGCCTTCGTGGACGCCGTGGTCTGGATCAAGCGGTCGGCCGCGCTCACGCACAAGGAGACCGGACGCCTCGACGCCAAGCTCGCCGACGTCATCGTGCAGGCCGCCGACGAGATCCTCGCGGGCGCCCACCGCGACCAGTTCGTCGTGGATCCGTACCAGGCCGGCGCCGGCACGTCGCACAACATGAACTGTAACGAGGTCCTCGCCAACCGGGCCAACGAGCTGCTCGGCGGCCGGCGCGGCGAGTATCGCCCCGTCCACCCCAACGATCACGTCAACATGGCGCAGTCCACCAACGACGTGATCCCCACCGCGATCCGCCTCGGTGCCCTCGCGCTGCTGCCGCCGCTGCTCGAGGCGCTGGACCGTCTGGCGCGCGCGTTTCTCGACAAGGGTCGCGAGTTCGACGGTATCCTCAAGCCCGGGCGCACGCACCTTCAGGACGCCACGCCCATCCGGTTGGGCCAGGAGCTCACGGCGTTCGGCCGCACCGTCGAGCGCAATCGCGGGCGTGTCGCCCGGGCCGCCGACGAGCTGCGCGACCTCGGCATCGGCGGCACCGCCGTGGGCACGGGCCTGAACGCCGAGCCGCAGTACCCGGCCCTCATGGTCAAGCAGCTGCGCGCCATCAGCGGGCTCGACCTGCGCGAGGGGAAGGACCGCGTGCAGCTCATGCAGTCGCTCGGCGACGCGACGGCCATGTCGGGCGCGCTGCGCACCTACGCGGTGGACCTCGGCAAGATCGCGAGCGACGTCCGGCTCCTCGGGTCCGGGCCCCGCACGGGGCTCGCGGAGATCGTGCTCCCCGCCGTCCAGCCCGGCTCGAGCATCATGCCGGGCAAGGTCAATCCGTCGACCGCCGAGATGGTGAGCATGGTCTGCTACCAGGCGATCGGGAACGACGTCACCGTGGCGATGGCGGCGGAGGCGGGGCAGCTCGAGCTCAACGTGATGATGCCGGTGATCGCGCACAACCTCATGTTCACCATGACGCTCCTGACGAGCGCGAGCCGCGTCTTCGCCGAGCGCTGCGTCGAGGGGCTCGCGGCCGACCCCGCGCAGTGCGCCTACTGGCTCGACCGCAGCCCCGCCCTCGTGACCGCGCTCGCCCCGAAGATCGGGTACGCCGAAGCCGCGAAGCTCGCCAAGGAGGCGGTGGAGCGGAAGCTCACGGTGCGGGAGCTCGTGATCGAGAAGGGCCTGCTCCATGGGAAGGAGCTGGAGCAGGTGCTGGACCTCCGGGCCATGACGGAGCTCGGAGTGCCGGGAGCCAGGACGGACGAGGGCGGACAAGGGCGGCTACGGACGGGCAAGTCTGGCGCGTCGTGACCCTCCCTGCGCCGTCGTTGACCGTCTTGGGCCGTCCTGGGCCGTCCTGAACATCTAACCCGGAGGCGCTGCATGAACTGGATCGTCGCGGGGCTGATCGGCGGCGTGGTCGCGTGGTTCGCCGATTGGGTGATGTGGAGCAAGGTGTTCACGAAGGGCATGGACCAGTACTTCACGCCCCCACCGGCGGGCCAGCAGGTGCAGATGACGCCGATGCTCGTGAAGTCGTTCGCCCTCGCGCTCGTCTACGGCCTGCTGTTCGCCTGGCTGTACTTCCGCTTCAAGGCGAGCCTGTGGGTGGATAACCCGACGGAATCGGCCGTGCGCGGCGCGCTCGCCGGCATGGAGTTCGCCACCGTGCTCTGGCTGCCCACCATCCTGCTCTCCAACCTGGGCGGCGGCGTGTGGTACGACAGGATCCGGACCCTGTTCCAGGCGTCGACGTGGGCCTGGTTCGTCCGCATGAACGCGGCGGGGCTCGTGGTCGGGTTCCTGATGAAGTAGACACGTCGAGCAGCAACGTCGCACGAAGCCGTCGAACGAAGGCGTCGCACGGAAGCGTCGGCAAGAGGTCCCGACGCTTTCGCGCGACGCCCTTGTTTTGACGCCGTCGTTCGACGTCTTTACTGGACGTTTTTCAAGACTTTATCGTGCGGCCGCACGCGGCTCGCGACCTTGACCGCCACCTCCTGTCCCGCGGTCGCCCGGGACACCTGCTGGTGGTCCAGCTCCATCGACGACACTGTCTCGGTGAAGTCCGTCGTGTGACCCTGGAACCGCACCGAGTCGCCCACGGCCAGCTCTCCGGCGGTGAGCTTGATGATCGCCACGCTCGGTCCGCCGAAGAAGTGGACGACCGCTCCGATTTCCTGCTCGGGCATGGGCCCTCCTGGCGTTGGGGCTCGGGGAAACCGGCTGGAACTTGGCGTCGTACCTGCGCCACGGCTACTGCCGCCGGAGCACGACTATATTCCGGTCATGCTAGGTCAGGACGCGGCCACCGCGACCGGTGGCGACGCGCTGCCCCGTCTGTCGCACGAGGAGATCCTCCGCTACTCGCGTCACCTCATCCTGCCCGACGTGGGGGTGGAGGGCCAGCGCACGCTCAAGGCCGCCCGAGTGCTGCTGGTGGGCGCGGGTGGGCTGGGCTCCCCCGTCGCGCTGTACCTCGCGGCGGCCGGCGTCGGCACCCTGGGGCTGGTCGATTTCGACGTCGTGGATCGGACCAACCTGCAACGCCAGATCCTGCACGGCACCTCGCAGATCGGGAGATCGAAGCTGGAGTCGGCGCGGGCGCGGCTTCTCGACGTCAACCCGCATGTTCACGTCGAGACCTTCGAGATCCGCCTGACCTCCGCCAACGCGCTCGACATCCTGAAGAACTTCGACCTGGTGGTGGACGGCAGCGACAACTTCCCGACGCGCTACCTCGTCAACGACGCCTGCGTCCTGCTGGCGAAGCCGAACGTGTACGGGTCCATCTTCCGCTTCGAGGGCCAGGCGTCGGTGTTCGCGGTGCCGGAGGGACCGTGCTACCGCTGCCTCTACCCCGAGCCGCCGCCGCCGGGTCTCGTGCCCTCCTGCGCCGAAGGAGGCGTGCTGGGGGTGCTCCCGGGGATCGTGGGGTCGATCCAGGCCCTCGAGGCGATCAAACTGATCCTGCGGCGCGGCGAGCCGTTGGTCGGGCGTTTGCTCCTGTTCGACGCGCTGCGGCTCCAGTTCCGCGAGCTCACGATCGAGAAGGACGCCGACTGCCCCGTGTGCGGCTCTCACCCAACAGTCACGGCGCTGATCGACTACGAAGCTTTTTGCGGCGTCGGCGCGGAGCCGGTGCCGGGCGGCCCCGAGATTACGGCCCCGGCGCTCAAGGCCGCGTGGGCCCGGCGCCCGAGCCTCGTCGTGCTGGACGTCCGCGAGCCGCACGAATACGAGATCGCGTGCATTTCGGGCACGAGGCTGATCCCGCTGCGCGTTCTCCCCGGCCGCCTGGGCGAGCTCGATCCCCACGCCGACATCGTCACCCACTGCCACCACGGCGTGCGCTCGCTCAAGGCGCTCGAGATCCTCAAGGCGGCCGGGTTCCCGCGGGTCCGCAGTCTTCGGGGCGGGATCGATGCGTGGGCGGTGGAAGTCGATCCGACGGTGCCGCGATACTAAAGGCAACCGGGGGACGGGAGGCGGGAGGCGGGA
>CAZVSO010000077.1:0-12714 GCA_964629425.1 uncultured Gemmatimonadaceae bacterium | reverse complement strand
GCAGCGGAGTCGTGGAGCGGCGTGCTCGCGCTCGCGCGGGGTGGGCTGCTCGACGCGCCGGGCCTCGCCGGCGCCGCCGCCCCCGCACTGGCGGCGTTCGCGGACCGTCTCCCGGAGTGGCAGGAACGGTTTGCCGCCACGGCGCAGGGGATCGTCGCCGAGCAGGCCGGCCGCGCCCTCCGCGAGGTGGTGCGGGCGGTCGCGGACGAGCAGCCCGTCGTGCTGGCCGTGGACGACGCGCACTGGCTCGACCGCGACTCGTTGCTCGCCCTCGGTGCGGCCCTGCGGGACCTCGCGAGCGCCCGCGTGTTCCTCTTGCTCACATGCTCGCCCCAGCCTCCGCGCGCCGAGCTCGATGAGCTGCAATCCCGCGTGGGCCGGGACCTGGCGGGTGTCGTGCTGCAGCTCGCTCCGCTCAGCCCGGAGGGGCTGGGGGCGCTGGCCCGGTGGGCGCTGCCGGGCTACGGCGATGCCGAGCTCGAGCGCCTCACGCGGCGTGTTCGTGCCGATTCCGCAGGCCTGCCGCTGCTCGCGGTAGAGCTGCTCCACGCAGTGGCGCTCGGGCTGGATCTGGAACAGACCCGCGCCGCCTGGCCGGAGCCGCTCAAGACGCTCGATCAGACGCTGCCGGGCGACCTGCCCGACGCCGTGCTCGGAGCAATCCGGGTGGGCTTCCGGCGGCTCTCCGCCGCCGCCCAGACGGTGTTGGCCGCCGCGGCGGTGCTGGGTGAGCGGGTGCCGGCCGCCGTGCTGGGTCGCGCCACCGGGCTCGACGGCGAGGCCCTCAACGGCGCGCTGGACGAGCTTGAATGGCGGCGCTGGCTGATCGCCGAGCCGCGGGGCTACGCCTTCGTCGCGCGAATCGTGCGCGACGTGGTCGCTCGCGATCTGGTGACCGTGGGGCAGCGGCAGCGGATCCTCGACGCGGCTGCTCACACTTCGAGCCGGGACAGCTCGCGCAAATAACGCTCAACGTCGCCACCGGTCTCTGCGAAGAGATCGCGGGCGCGCCGCGTGTCGAGGCGTACGGACCGCTCGCCGGGGCCGAGCTCGAGCCCGGGCGCGGACACGACCATGCCGAGATCGAGCGGCTCCCAGCCGAGCGACCGGGCACCCGCCACAAGGCCGGAGTGGCGATCGGGCGGCACGGTAAACAGCAGCTCGAACTCCCCGTGGGGTCCGGCGAGCATCATCCAGGGCGGCATCCCGGCCGACCGGGCGACGCGGCGCGCCTGTGGAACCAGGAACTCCTCGACGCGCTGCTCCAACCGGAAGCCAACGCCGTTCAGCCGCATCAGCTCATCGAGCGTCACCAGCGCGCCGTCACTCGTGTCCATGCAGCAGGAGGCGACGCGCCGCAGGAGCTGCCCCTCGCGCAGCCGGGCGCGCGGCTGGTAGCTCGGGGGCGGTGCCCCGGGCCCGCCGCCCCCCAGCTGCAGGATGGCGAAGGCGGCGCCGAGGCCGAGGGGTCCGGATGCGTAGAGCCGATCGCCCGGCGCGCAGCCGCGGCGAGCGAGCGGCGCGCCGTCCGGAATCAGACCGACGGCGCAGGACGCCGTCTGCAGGCGGCAGCCGCTGTTCGTGTCTCCTCCCAGCACGGGAAGCTCGTAGGCGGCGCACGCGTCGCCGATCCCCTGTCGCAGGCGCGTCATGTCCTCGGCCGGGAGGTCGGGCGGGAGGACGGCGTTCACGAGGATACCGAGCGGCGTCGCGCCGACGGCGGCCAGATCGCTCGCGCTCGCCGTCACCGTCATCCAGCCGATCAGATAGGGGTCGGCGTAGAGGCCCCGGTCGATCTCCTCCACGATGCCGTCGATGGTGAGCGCGAGCAGGGCGTCCGAGCCCGGCAGCTGGAGCAGCTCCGCGTCGCTCTCATGTCGTGCGTTGCGCTGGAGCGGCGACCGGGGGAGGCCGGCTGCCAGCCGCTCGATCAGCGCGACCTCGAAAGGGAGAGCCGGACTGGCGTGAGTAGCCGTCATGTGCAGACCTGAAGAGCGGCTGGGAGCGCCGAGAACCGGGCGCCCCGCGCGGTGACGGTTTCGCCGTCGGCTTCGATCGTGAACGGGCGCGGCGCCTCCAGTACCAGCCGCGCCACCTCCCACGACCGCGTGCCCGGGCGGCCCGTGAACCGGCCGCGGGCGAGCCCGAGGAGGGCCCGAGCCAGGCCGACGAGCGACACGTCCTCGAGGAGGTGCGCGTAGAAGCGCCCGCCGTTCGGCTCGTGCGGCGAATCATACCGCAGCACCCCGGCGAAGTGCGGGTTCTTGACGATGCCCAGATTGCGGACGCGGACGCCGATCGGCGGCCCGTCATCGCGCGCGAGCGTCAGCTCGGCGGCCCGGTGACCGAGGATGCCGCGGAGCGCGGCGTACACCATCCCCGCCGATGGGAGCGCGCGCTTCAACCAGTGGAGCGCGGCGTCCGGTTGATTGAACGCGCGATTCGCCTCGGCGGTGATCCCCACGCTCGCGTTGAGGAGCCAGAACCGCGTGCGCCACGCTCCCGTCTCGTCCTCATAGGCGAGCACGCCGACGTCGTGCCGCACGGTGTGGCCGAAGTCGAGCTTGTACGGGACCCCGTGCAACCGCGTGGCGTCGTGGCGGGGCTTGTGGAAGTCGTTGCTGGAGCCGAGGCCGATCGCGCCCAGCCGCACCTGGCGGAGCGACGCCGCGGGCGCGAGCTCCACGATGCTCGCCGCCACGAGGTTCACGGTGCCGTCGCCGCCCGCGGCGACGAACGCCGTCTCGCCGCGCGCCAGGTGCTCGGCGACCGTGAGGCGCGCGAGCGTGGGGTCGCGGGTCTCGACTATCACGCACGAGCCCAGGTACGGGCACAATCGCGGCGCGACGGTCCGCCACCGGGCCAGCGCCCGGCCTCTGCCTGCCGCCGCGTTCACGATCACGAGCATCGCGACCTCGCTAGATCTGCCGTCGCAGCGGCCGGCGCGCGAGGACCAGCACGAACGCCCCGTACACGAGTGCGAGCGCCGGGCCCCACGCGGGCGTGTGCAGCGCGGCGAGCCCCGCGCACAGCAGCACGTAGGCGTGGACGACCGGCACGATGGCCCGGTGGGCCTGCGCCTCATCCCTCACGCGATGGAGCCGGATCTGACCCACGGCCGCCGCGACCGCGCCCGCGCCGAGCAGCGCGAGTCCGGGAGCGTACGCGGGCGTGACGGCCACGCCGGCGAGCGCCGCTCGCGCCGCGACACCGCACGCGGCCAGGGCGAGTGCGGCGAGCACGTCGCTCACGAGGGCCGAGACCCGGAAGCCGACGGCGACCGGGAGCGTGCGGTAGCCCGTCGCGCGATCCGCCGAAACGTCCTTGTAGTAGCCGGTGAGGACGAAGTTGGCGTAGCCGAAGAACACGGCGGCCACGGCGGCCGGCAGCGCGGGCGGCGGCGCGAGCGGTTGCCGCGCCGCAGTCGTGGCGGCCGCGTAGCCCAGGAGCACGAGGACGGCCACGATCCAGGCGTTGTAGAAGGGACCCGCCCACCAGCGCCGCTTGAGCGGCGTGTATGTCGCGAGTCCTACGACGGCCAGGCCCGCGAGGGCGAGGTTCACGGGTGCGTGGCGCGCGAGGACTATGCCGCAGGCGACCAGGCCCAGGAGGCTCACGACCATCACGTCCCGCCGGCGGAGTCGGCCCTGCACCAAGGGGCGATACGGCGCCGAGAGCGCGTCGGTGTCCGTCTGGAAGCAGTCGGTGAGCGCCTGCCCGAACCCGTAGGACACGAAGAACGCGAGCGCGAGCGGCAGCGTCGTCGCCAGCGGCACGGGGGGGGCGAGCGAGATCCCGAGGAGCCCGGTGACGCCGGAGACGAATAGCAGGTAGGGTCGCATCGTCACCGCGTAGCCGCGGGCGAATTCACGGCTCAACACGGGCGCGGTCATGTGTCCCTCCACAGCACCCAGCCGAGTCGGATTCCGAGCGCGCCTCCCGCGACGCAGAGGGCGCCGATCAGCCACGGGAACAGCGCGGCAGCTGTGAGCGGGGTGGTGAGGCTGCGTTGCGCTTGGATGGTCAGGTCGAGCACCCCGAGGTAGACGCACATGGAGGCGCCGGCGACCACCAGGAAGGGCCCCGCGGGCCGGCCCGCGAGCAGCGCATGGCCCGCCGCGAAGAGCGTGAGGCTCAGGACCGCGTCGGCGGCGACGAATGCCGGCTCGAGCGCACCCGGCGGACCGTCGGCGGGAAGCATGGGGATCGCGCGCGTGAAGTAGAGCACCCAGTACCCGACTACGAACCCCGCGCCCGCCAGGGTCATCCACCCCAGGCGCCGTCTGACCGCCGCGGTGCGGTCGCCGTTCCGTCCCGACTCGAGCACGCGACCAGGCTACGGGCCGGCGGTCAAGAGCCAGTCAAGGCGAGGGCTTGACGGGTTCTTGACCTGTGGGGCGCAGGTTGGGCGCGTCGCTCACCGGAGCACCATGTGAACGTCGGTCTGACGCTGGCCCGCTCGGTCGCCTTGATCCTCTGGCTCCGTCGGGTGTTCGGTCCCGGACGCCGCGCGCCGCTCCATGCGCATTGAGGGCAAGCGGGTCCTGATCACCGGGGCGTCCTCCGGGATCGGCGCCGCGCTCGCGGCGGCCATGGCGCGGCGCGGCGGGCGGCTGGTCCTCGCCGCTCGCTCCGTCGAGCGGTTGCGCGCCGTAGCCGCAGGGCTCGAGCCCACGCCGCCGGTCGTGCCCTGCGATGTCGCGGACCCGGCGAGTGTCCGGGATCTCGTCGCCGCGGCGCGCGCGCACCTGGGCGGGATCGACGTGCTGGTCAATAACGCCGGCCGCTGCGTGTACGGCGAGCTGGAGCGGACGCCGCTGGAGGACGCTCACGCGCTGCTGGCGGTGAACTTCTTCGGCCCGCTGCACGCGATGCTGGAGGTCATTCCGGAGATGCGGCGCCGGCGCGAAGGCCTGATCGTCAACGTCGCCTCGGTCGCGGCGCTGTACGGCGCCCCCTACCTCGCGGCCTACGCGGCCAGCAAGGCGGCGCTCGCCGCGGTTGGCCAGAGCCTGCGCGCCGAGCTCGCGGCGGCGGGCGTCGGGATCCTGACGGTCTATCCCGGCTACACGCGGACACCGCTGTTCGCGCGCGAGCGGCGCGTCGGCGGAGCGCGCCGGCCCCGGCGCGGGTACGCGCCGGCGGACGGAGTCGCGCGGACCATCGTGCGGGCGATCGAGCGGGACCGGCGCGAGCTGGTGCTGTCCCTCGAGGGCAAGGCCCTGGCGGCGTTGCGGGGGATCGTGCCGCGACTGATCGACGCGGTCATGATGCGCATCGCGGCGGCGCTGCGAGTCGAGGACCGCGTGTGCCATGAGTAAGCCCAAGCTGCAGATCATCGTGTTGTTCCAGAACCTCGGCGAGGAGCGGGCCTACTACGCGCGCTGTCCGGCCCCGCCCCTGTCGGGCTTGCTGCTGGCCGGACTGACGCCGCCGATCGTGGAGCTGGAGGTGCTCCACGAGATGGTGCGCCCGATCGACTACACGACCGATGCCGAGTTCATCGCGCTCAGCTTCATGGACTTCTGCGCACCCCACGCCTACCGTGTGGCCGCCCGATTCCGCCGGCTCGGAAAGACGGTCGTCGCCGGCGGCCGCTACCCCTCGACCTTCCCTGAGGAGGTGCTGCCGCATGTGGATGCCGTGGTGGTCGGGGAGGCGGAGCTGGTGTGGCCCCAGGTGGTGGAGGACCTGGTGGCGGGCCGGCTCCACCGACGCTACGACGCCCCCTTCGCGCCGGCGCTCGCCCGCATCCCGCCGCCCCGCTACGACCTCGCGGAGTCGGTCTTCGCCACTCCCGTGGTGACCGAGGCGACGCGCGGCTGCCCGTTCCGCTGCACCTTTTGCCAGCTCAACATCCGGCCCAGCGCGTTCCGTTGCCGGCCGATCGAGGACGTGATCCGCGACCTGACGGCGACGGCGCGCCTGCCGTTTCGCAAGCGGAAGCTCGCGATGTTCTACGACAACAACTTCGGCGGCGACATGGGCTATGCGAAGGAGCTGCTGCGCGAGGTCGCGAAGCTGGATTTGTGGGCGGTGGGGTTCCAGTTCAGCTTCAACTGCCTCAAGGACGACGAGTTCGTGGACCTGCTGGCGCGGGCGCACGGCGCGATGGCCTTCATCGGGCTGGAGTCCCTCAACCAGCCAAGCTTGTACGCGGTGCACAAGCGACAGAACAAGGTGCACGAGTACCGCGAGCAGTTCGGCAAGCTGAAGGAGCGCGGGATCATGACGTTTACCGGAATGATGCTCGCGCTGGACGAGGATACGCCCGAGTACTACCGCGGCCTGCCGGCGCAGCTCGAGGACGTGGACCCGAGCGCCGTGCTGCTGTCCATCTCCATCCCCATTCCCGGCACACCCTTCCACCGGCAGGTCGAGGCGGAGGGTCGAATCCTGGACAGAGATCTCGCGCACTACGAGGGGGACCATCTCGTCTTCCAGCCGAAGACCGTCTCGCCGGACGACGTGTTCGACGCCTACGAAAACATCAACCGGATCTTCTACTCGTGGGGGCGCATCGCGCGGCGCTGGTGGCGGCTCGTCTGGCCCTACCTGCGGCGGGGCGGCGGGTTCGGCCGGTTCCCCCGCGCGCTACTGCTGTCGTACGTCTTCCTCAAGGTCTCGATCTTCGAGCGCGATCACGCGCAGCAGAAGGTGTTCGCGGTGACTCGCGTCAACCGGAGGCGGTTCTCAGCTCGGCAGCTACTCCGACCGCCGCTGCGCCAGCCGATTGGTGACGCTGCGCGCTAGCGCATACGGCAGGCCCACGAGCAGCCCGCCCACCAGCAGCGCGCCCACGAGCGAGAACTGCCGCAGGACATAGACCTGGATGATTCCATCCATCACCACCGCGATCACGAGCGGCTTGGCGAGGGCCTGCAGCCCACCCCGCAGGGCGGCCCGCCGCTGCTCGGGCTCGAGCAGCATGCGATACAGGTACGGTTGGACTCCGGCCCTGGCGTCCAGCCGCCCGTCGCGAATCCCCAGGAGGACGGCGATGAGCGGTTGAATGATGAACCGCAGGTGCCCGGGGCCGGTGAACCGTTCCGATATCCTTTCCCCGACCTGTCCCAGCGTCGCGAGCGTCATCGTCCCTTCTCCTCGGGCACGAACTCGAGCGCCGCTGAGTTGAGGCAGTAGCGGTGGCCGGTGGGTGGCGGGCCGTCCGGGAACACGTGGCCCAGGTGCCCGTCGCAGCGCGCGCAGCGGATCTCGGTGCGCGTCATCCCGTCGCCGCGATCCTCCACGTACCGGATGTGATCGCGGTCGAACGGCTCGACGAAGCTCGGCCACCCCGTGCCCGACTCGAACTTGGCGCCGGAGCGGAACAGCGGCAGGCCGCACAGCCGGCAGGCGTACATCCCCGGGGCCTTGTTGTCCAGCAGCACCCCGCAGAACGCGGGCTCGGTGCCGTGGTCCAGCAGGATGCGACGCTCCTCCGCCGAGAGCTTCTGCGCCAGGCGCTCGCGCTCCGCGGCCCCCATGGGGCCCAGGTCGTACCCGGACGCCGAGCGGTGCTCGCCCGGGGTGCTCGTCCGTGTCGTGATATCCATGGGCGCGCCTTCCGCTCGCGGAAGCCTAAACTGACCGGACCCAACGAGAGACGTCAAGGAGAGACGTAGCGGGACGTCGTAGCGTGACGTCCCCGCTCGACGTATTCTGTAGTCATGATCTGGCTCCGTCTAGTGCACATCGTGCTCGGCGTCTTCTGGGCCGGCACACTGATCTTCATCGCCACGTTTCTCAATCCGGCCGTGCGGGCGGCCGGGCCCGAGGGCGGGCGCGTGATGCTCCGGCTCCAGGAGCGCGGGTTGCTGAACATCATGCCCGTCGTCGCGGCCTTCACCATCCTGTCGGGGCTCGCGCTCTACTGGCGGGTATCGGGCGGGCTCCAGGACGTCTGGGTGACGTCCCGGCTGGGCATCGCGTTCGCGATCGGCGGCGTCGCTTCGATCGTGGCGTTCGTGATCGGCGTGTTCGTCATGCGGCCGGCGGCGCTGCGGGTCGCGGCTCTGGTCTCGGGCCTCGACCAGCTGCCCGAGGGACCGGCGCGGCAGGCGCGGCAGGCCGAGATTCAGGCGCTGCGCCAGCGCGCGGCCGCGGTCACGCGGTGGGTGGCGGGGTTCCTCGCGATCGCCGTCGTGACCATGGCGGTGGCCCGGTATCTTTAGGCCGCGAATCCGTTGACGCGTTGTTGACGGTCTGGAGCGAGATTGGCTCGCGATGGCCGGGCCCGCTCGCTACATTGCCAACATGATTCCCCCCGGCATCGTGACCGCCGACGAGTTGCTCCAGCTCGACATTCCCGGCAAGCGCGCGGAGCTGATCAGGGGCGTGTTGGTCGTCAGTGAGCCGCCAGGCTATCGCCACGGCGACGTCACGGCCCGGCTCGCGAAGATCCTGATGGACCGTGTCGATCACGATGACCTCGGTCGCGTGCTGGCGGCGGAGACTGGGTTCTGTCTGGCCCGCGATCCGGACACGGTGCGGGCGGCGGACGTCGCGTTCATTCGCCGGGAAAGACTCCCTCACCCGCCGCCTGACGGGTACGCCGACCTGGCCCCGGACCTGGTGGTCGAGGTGCTGTCTCCCAATGACCGGCCGGGCAAGGTCCTGGCCAAGGTGGCGGACTGGCTGGACGCGGGCAGCCGCCTGGTGTGGGTAGTGGACCCGAAGCGGCGGCACGCTCGCGTCTACCGGGCCGAGGGCGGCGAATCGCTCGTCCCCGAAGGGGGCACCCTCGACGGAGAGGACGTCGTTCCGGGATTCACCTGCCCGCTCGCCACGATCCTCTGACCGCCGGTGCCCACCTGACTCAGCGGCTTCCCGGACTGGCGGCCGCCGCCCTCCTGCTCGGCGCGGCGCCCCTTCGCGCCCAGAAGACCGACGTCATCGTCCTGCGCAACGGTGACCGGATCACGGGCGAGATCAAGAGCCTCGACCGGGGCAAGCTTTCCTACTCGACCGACGACATGGGGACGCTCGCGATCGAGTGGGACAAAGTGGTGCGGATCACTAGCCGGTATTACTTCGAGGTGGAGCTGGAGTCGGGCCGCCGGCACTTCGGGTCGCTCCGGCCGGCGGTGCGGGACAGCCAGATCGTGGTCGCTGTGGCCGAGTTCAGCGACACCCTCGCCCTGGCGGCGGTGGTGCGGATGTACCCCATCGAGACCGGCTTCGTCAAGCGGATCAACGGCTACTTGGACGTTGGCCTCACGTTTCAGCGCGCGAATCGCGTGCGGCAATTCACCCTCGGCGCGGAGGCGATCCATCGGTCGCAGCTGTGGATCACCCAGCTCCGATTCAGCTCCTACTTCCAGTCCCAGGAGAATGTCGAGGGCACGAGCCGCAACTCGGCGAGCCTGGGCACCCAGCGGGTGCTGCCGGGGCGGTGGCTGGCGTGGGGCAGCGGCCAGGTCGAGCAGAACGAGGAGCTCGGCCTCGACCTGCGCGCCCTGTTGGGCGCTGGCGCCGGCCGCTATTTGGCGCAGACGAACCACACCGTCTTCCAGGCGACCGCCGGTCTCACGTTCACCCACGAAGAGTTCTCGAGCGGTACCGCCGCCTCGAACCTCGAGGGCCTGCTGAGCACCGAGCTGGCCTTCTTTCGGCTGGACAGACCGAAAGCCGATCTGAAAACCACGCTCGCCGCGTACCCGAGTCTCACGGACTTCGGCCGGGTCCGGCTCGACTTCAACGCCCGGCTGGCCTACGAGATCCTCAAGGACTTTACCGTAAGCCTCACGTTGTTCGACAGCTTCGACAGTCGTCCGCCTGACGCTGGCGCGGCGACGAACGACTACGGTATGACGGTCTCACTGGGGTGGACGTTCTAGCGCCGGCCTAGAACGCCTCCTCGAGATTGAAGTAGACGCCCTTGGTGTCCCGGCCGAATCCGAAGTCCGCGCGGATGTTGACTTTCTCAGCCCGGTTGAACAGGAATCGCAGGCCGAAGCCCAGCGACGTCTTGAAGTCCCGGAGCCGGAGGTCGCGGAACTCCGGCGCGACATCGCCCACACCGGCGAACGCCACCAGGCCGAAGCGACGCCACACGGGCGTGCGGTACTCCACCTGGCCCGCGAGGTAGAGCTCGTCCCGGTAGCGCCCCTGGTAGTAGCCCCGCATGATCTTGGGCCCCCCGAGGGCTGGAAGGTCGTAGAACGGCGCCGAGCCGGTGGCCATGCTGGCCAACAGCTGAAACGCCCACACCCGATCCTGCTTGAGGCTCACGTATTGCCGCAGGTCCACCTCGAACCGATTGTAGCGGAAATCGCTGCCGAGCGACGCGGCGTAGAAGATCGCCTTCACCTGGTGGAAGCCGCCGCGATTGGGATAGAAGATGTGGTTGCGGTTGTCCCACACCCAGATGAATCCCAGGCCGGAGCTGGTGCCGCCCTCGCTGCCCGTCACGCCGCCGCTCACCAGGTTGGGATTGCCGCGCGTGTCCACGATGTCGTTGCTCAGGAAATCGTAGACCCCGCCGAACTTGGTGTTGTCGAGAAAGTCGAAGACCAGCGGGAACTGGGCATTCAGCTCCGCTCCCCAGCCCTCGGACTCGTAGTTCTCGTCGTCGATGTCGGGCGTTTCGCTCCCGATACCCCAGAACTTGTCCACGTAGTAGCCGTAGTCCAGGTTCGCCGAGAGGAAGATCCTGTTGCGCGCGAGGTACAGCTGCGGGCTCAGGGTGATCTTGTACTGCTGCTTGGTGGAGTAGTAGGCCGAGAGCGTCACCTTCGACGGTCGGAGGAGCGTGGCCGTGTCGGTGTAGAAGGTCGCGATTCCGCCGACGCCGAAGGCGAGCTCGGTTTCAGGTGTGTAATAGACGTACGGGTAGCCGGTGATGCGCGTCTTGTGTGTGCTGAGGATCTCACCGCCGATGACGGGGCGCGCGGTCGTGTCCTGCGCCGCCGCGGCGGGCGCGGCCACGGACAAGAGGACCGCCGCGGCCGCCCACGCCGGCGGGCGACCGCGGCAGCAAGACAAGGTCAACGGCTCCCTGGAGTTGCTACTGCACGAGCGGGATCGCCGCGGCCAGCTCGTAGTTCACCGCGGCGCGGATCTTGTTCTCGATCTGGTAGTAGCGGGCCACCTTGGGGTCGGGGAGCACCGCGCGGAACTTCGGCAGATACGACTGCATCAGCCTGACGCGGTCCTGCTCGATGGCCAATGAGTTGTCGAGCAGCTGCCGCGCGACCGGCGCGGTCATGGCCTGGTAGCTCGCGGCGTAGTCCTCGATCACCTTCATCTGCCGCGAGGCGAGGGCACTCAGGTCGCGCTGGTAGGCGTCGTACACTGGCCAGAAGGCCGTGGCCTCGGACTCGGTCAGGCCCATCGCCTCGGCGACGATCAGCTTCTTGTCGGCGCGGATCTTCTCGCGCAGCTGCTCCATCGTGTCGGCCGGCCGAGTCCCGGCCGTCGTGTCCTGGGCGAGGGCCGGCGCGGCGACCAGCACCGCGGCGAGCGTGGCGAGCATCATCTTCGGCGTCATCGACGAACTCCTCATCGGCATAAGGGATCGGTGGAGCTTCGCTAGGCTTCGCGAGAAGAAACATCGGCCGCCGGCCCGCGTCAACGCTGCCCAGCCTCGACCTCGGCGAGGAGGCGCCGGGCCGCCGGGTCCTCTGGAGCCAGAGCCACTAGCCGCCGCGCGTACTCGACCGCCGCCCCCGGTTCGCCGCGCTCGCGACTCACGAACACCAGGGCGCTGAGCAGCTCCCGGTCGCCCGGAAACCGCCGTACCGCCTCCCGCAGTACTTCGTCGGCCTCCGCCAGCCGGCCGGCCGACTGCAGCGCCAGGCCGTACGCGTAGGCGTACCGTGGCTCGTCGGGCCGGAGTGTCGCCGCCTCCCGTAGCGCCGGGAGCGCCTCGGCCAGGCGCTGGCGGCGCACGAGCAAGAGTCCCAGGACATAGTGCAGGTCGGCGGCCCGGGGCTGGCGCGCGAGGCCCTCTCGCAGCACGCGCTCGCCTTCGTCATCGCGACCCTGCTGGCGGTGGAGATCGGCGAGGTTGACGTAGGTCGGAACGAAGTCCGGCTCCAGGCGTAGCGCCGCCTCGTACTCGCGGCGCGCGTCGTCCGGCTCGCCACGCTGGGCGTGCACGATGCCGAGGTTGAGGTGGGCCTCGGGGCGGTCGGCGTTGAGGGCCTGGTCCGTGCGGAATTCGGCGAAGGCGCGCTCGAAGGCGACGCGGTCGGCGCCGGCCAGCCCGTCGGCCTCGGGGGCCACGGCGCGCGCCGCGGCGATGCGCACGGTGCGAATCGAGTCGCCGAGCAGCGGGATGGCGAGGCGGTGCCGCCGGCCGGGGTCGAGTCGATCGAGCGGCGACAGCGCGCCGAGGCGCACCAGCGGGTCGGGGTCGTGGAGCGCCGCCTCGAGCGCCGGCAGGGATGCGGGGCTGAGATAGCGTCCGAGCAGCTCGAGGGCCGAGCCACGCACGATGCCCGGCTGCGCCCCGTCTTCCGCAAGCCCCGCGAGCACGCGCTCGGCGTCCGGTCGCCCGGTGCGTCCCGCGTGCAGCGCCTCCCCGTAATGCGGGCGCATCGCCCCGGAGCGGGTCCGGCCGTACCAGCGCCGGACGGCCGCCGCGGCCCAGGCCGCGCCGCGATCGGCGTGGCAGCCGGTGCAGGCGTTGGGCGTGCCCAGCGTGACGCTCAGATCGGGGCGCGGCACGCGAAAGCTGTGGTCGCGCCGGAAGTCCACCACCATGTAGGC
>CAZVSO010000076.1:0-12872 GCA_964629425.1 uncultured Gemmatimonadaceae bacterium | reverse complement strand
GGGACCAGGCCCAGCTCGTGCATCGCGTAGAGGATGCGGCGGTGCACGGGCTTCAAGCCGTCGCGCACGTCGGGGAGCGCCCGCTGCACGATCACGCTCATCGAGTAGTCGAGGAACGACTCGCGCATCTCGTCTTCGATGAGGCGCGGCAGGATGCGTTCGCGGGCGTTGGGAGCCGTCATAGGTGCCGGGTGCTGGGTGTCAGATGCTGGGTGTCAGATGCGAAAACCCAGATGGCCGAGATGGGCCTAAGTCACTGAACAATAATCACTTAGATGGGGAAAATCAACCTGCGGCGGGATCGCAACTCGCTGCGCCGTCAGAACCTAGCACCTCGCATCCGGCACCTCCACGCAGACCTTCCCCAGCTGCTCCCCCCGCTCCAGCCGCTCGAACGCCGCCCGGGCGTCCGCCAGCGGATACACGCGATCCACGATCGGCCGCAACTCGCCCATGCCCAGGAGACGCACGATCTCCCGGTACTCGGCCTCGTTGCCCATCGTCGAGCCCATCACGGTGAGGTGATTCCAGAACAGGCGCCGGATGTCGGTCACCCCCATCGGTCCCGTGGTCGCGCCGCAGGTGACGAGCCGGCCGCCCTTGGCCAGCACCCGCACCGAGTCCTCCCAGGTCGCGTGGCCCACGTTCTCCACCACCACGTCCACGCCGCGCTTGCTCGTCAGGGCGCGCACCTCGGCGGCGACGTTCTGCGTCCGGTGGTTCAAGGTGACGTCGGCCCCGAGCGTCCGCGCGGCGACGAGCTTCGCGTCGCTCGAGCTGGTGGCGATCACCCGCGCGCCGCGCAGCTTCGCGATCCGCAGGGCGGCGAGCGAGACGCCGCCGCCGATGCCCCACGCCAGCACCGTTTCTCCGGCCTTGACCTGCGCCCGCGTGACCACCATGCGCCACGCCGTGAGCGTGACGAGCGAGAACGCGGCCGCCTCGGGCCAGCTCAGCGCGGGCTCGAGCGGCGGAAGCGGTGCCGCGTTGCGGGCCGGCACCACGACGAGCTCGGCGAGCGTCCCGGGAAGGTGCTCGCCGAGCAGCTGGTAGCGCACGCACAGCGAGTGCTCGCCGGCACGGCAGAACTCGCACGAATGGCAGGACACGCCCGGGTTGAGCATCACGGGATCGCCCGGCCCGACGCCGGTCACCCCGTCGCCGACCGCCTCCACGACCCCGGCGCCGTCGGCTCCCAGGACGTGTGGATACCGGTACTCGATACCTGGGAGCCCCCGGACCACGAACAGGTCGAGTTGGTTCAGTGCGGCGGCCCGGAGAGCCACGCGCACCTGGCCCGGGCCCGGCGGGCCGGGGGCGGGAACGTCGACGAGCGCGGTGTGGTCGAGACCGCCGGCGGCTCGAAGGACGAACGCCCGCACTTAGGGGAAGAGGGACGGGGGACGGGGCATGGGTACTGCCAGGTCTACGACTCGGCCACGCACCGTCTACGGCTGAATGGCCGGCGTGGCCATCTGCTCCTGGGCGCCGCCAGGAACCGGCACGGGCGCGCCCGAGCCCACGGGCTGGACGTAGACCCGGTACGGGCTGTTGCGGCCCTGCCCGGCGAGCGGGACCACGAGCGCCAACAGGTCGCCGGCCGGCGCGATCGCGAACGCCGAGATGGCGAGATCGGTGCCCGTGAGCGGTGTGACCTGCCCCGTGGCGAGGTTGGCCTTCACGACTTGCGTGACGGTGCGGTTCCCCTCGCGGCGCTCCACCAGGTAGGCGAGGCTGCCGTCGCGCAGGAACCGCGGGTACGACTCTTTCTGCGTGGGGCTCGGTTGGAACGCCCGCTGGCTCGTCCCGTCGCGCGCCATGAGCCAGATATCCGCGGTGTTCTGCTGCTCCCGGACGAAGGCGATGGTGCCGCCGTCGGGGGACACGGTGGGCATGAAATTCCGGGCCGGTTCCTGGGTGAGCTGCTGCGGCTGACCGCCGTCCAGCCCCACGACGTAGATCTGCAGGCCCTTGGTCCGCTGGGCGTGGAACACGACGGCCCTGCCGTCGGGCGTGAACGCAGGGTGCCCGTCGGCGCTCGGATGCGTTGTGAGACGCACGGCGCTCACCCCGTCCGCGTCCATCACGTAGATCTCGGGGTTCCCGTGGCGGCCGGACACGAAGGCGATGCGCGAGCCATCGGCCGAGTAGGCGGGGTCGATCGCGCTCGCCGTGTCGTCGGTCACGCGGCGCAGCTGCGACAGATTGCCCCGCTCGAGCGCGAAGAGCTGGTACCGCCCGCTGCGGTTGCTCGCGACCAGCATCTCCCCCTGCACGAACAGGTCGGCCGCCACGGACTTGCCGCCGGGAGCGGTGGCGGTGATCCTGGCGCGCCCGTAGCCGACCGCGCTGACCGTGCCGTCGTCCGCCACGGTCGCCACGTCGGGCCGGTCGCTCGCCCACGTGAGGTTCGCGGCCGGGCCGATGACCGTCCCCGAGTCGTCCACGTAGTCGCCTCGCAGCTGCAGGCGCTCGCCGGGCGCGATGCCGGCGCGGGTGGTCGTGAGCCGCGGAGAGCCCCCCACGACGTTGACCGTCCACGTGACCGAGAGCCCCGGGCCCGGGGCGCGGACCACGACCTGGGTCTGGCCGACCCCCCGCCCCGTCAGGAGCCCGGTCGCCGGGTTGAACGTGGCGATCGTCGAATCGGCCACGCTCCAGCGCAGGGGTGCCTCGGGCACGGGCGTGTTGTCGGCCGCGAGTCCCTGCACGTCGAAGCGCTGGGTGCCGGTCAGCGGGATCGTGAGCTCGGTGCGCGGGGTGGGGCGCGCCACGAGCACCTCAACGGGACGGTGGACCGTGACGTCGACGGTGCGCGTCTGCAGCAGCCCGGTCACGCTCAGGGTGGCCCGCCCCGGGCCGGCCGCCGCCACGAAGCCGAGCAGGTTCACCCGAGCCACCGTGGGGTTGCTGGACGACCACTGCAGGGCCACAGGGCTCACCAGCCGGTTGTTCTGCGTGGGCACGATGACGTGCAGCCGCAGGCTGTCGCCCGGCGACAGCAGGATCGGGCCCGGCTCGGCGACCGCGATGTCGGCCTGCTGCACGACCACCGGGGCGGTCGCGGTGAGCCCGCCGGTCCCCGTGATCTGGATCGTGCCCTGGCCGGACGAGAGCGCGACGACGTTACCGTTCTGGTCCACGCTGGCGACGTCCTCGCGCAGCGACTTCCAGGTCACCCGGACCGGCGTCGCGGCGGAGCCATCCTCACGCAACGCGCGCGGCGCCGCGCGCACGACCTCCGACGGCAGCAGATAGATGGCCGGCGGGTCGATCCGCAGCGCAGCGGCCGCCCCCGTGCCCCCCGGCTGGCCGGCGAGCGGGTCGGGTCCGGCCTCACCGCCACCGCCTGCCGCGGGGGCGCCGCCGGTCACCTGGACCAGCACCTGACCCTTGCGCGTCCCGGCCTGCGCCTGGATGATCGCCACCCCGCCGGCCACGCCGGTCACCGTGCCACTGTTGTCCACGCGGGCGACCGCGGTGTTGTTGGACGACCAGATGATCCGCATGGTCGGGATGACGTTGCCGAGACGGTCGAACGCGGTCGCCAGAACCCCGGTACGCTCGCCGATCCGCAGCGTGACCGTCGGCGGGGCGACCTGGACCTCGGCCACGTTCTGGGCGGGCGCCAGGGCGGGCACAGCCGGGAGGGCGAGGGCGGCGGCGACGCCGAGGCGTTTCAGGATCATGGCAGGGCCAACGTAAGGCCCCCTAAGTGCCGTTGTCAACCTAACTTGTCACCACGGGGCGGTGACCCGTACCGCACGGTCAGGAGCCCTGCGGCGCCCGCCGGACCAAGTAGTAGCTAGCCGCCAGCGCCAGCATGATCCCGCCCAGGCCGAGCAACGTCGTTCCTTCGATCTGGTGCCCCTCGATCTGGACGATGTGCCGTCCCACCGCGATCATCGCGACGAAGAGAATCACTTCCACCTTGAAGCGGTGGTCGCGGAAGTACACCCGGATGGTGTCGAGCAGCTCCAGCCCCAGCAGCACGACCAGGACGCCTCCGAAGCCGCGCTGCACCGCCTCCTGGAGCAGCTCGACCGACCGGAGCTCCGGCAGCACCTGCGGGATGCGCACGATCATGAGGACCACCAGCGCCCCCAGGGCGATTGCGACGAGCACCACGAGCAGCAGCATGAGCGTGCCCACGGCGAAACGCTCGAATCGCTCGATCAAGGACGCGTAGCGTGTCATGGGAAGTGAGCCTCCTGGGCCCGGTTTCCGACGGTGGCCCGCGGCGCCTTGGCCGCGGTGTCGAACTGATGCTACGGCAACGAGATGGAGCGCGGTGTCGCGGGCGTCAAGGCGACGCCCAGCCGGGGCACTTGGGCCCACCCGACTCGCGCGCGTGTCACTTGCGTTGAAGGGTGCAGGCGGTAAGCTATAGGCCACGACGGCGGACACAACCGACGCGCCCACGGACACCACCAGTGGAGGAACGACGCAATGCCCGAGTACACGGAGGCGATGGACAGCGGCTGGACCGGCTCCGGCATGATGGAGCCGATGTTCCCCCCCCCGCCGCCCCCCGCTCCGATGATGGGTGAGGGGATGGCGAAGGCCAAGCGCACGGTCAGGCGCGTCAAGCGCGTCAAGCGCGTCAAGCGCAAGGTGAAGCGGGTGGCGGTGAAGCGGAAGGTCGCCAAGGCCAGGGCCAAGCGGAAAGTCCGGCGAGCCAAGCGCAAGGTGTCGCGGGTGGTGCGCCGGGTGAAGCGGAAGGTGCGGAAGGCGAAGCGAGTAGCCCGCAGGCGTCGCCGCTAGAACACCTCGACCGTCGCGCGCGGGAGCGTCTCGCGGATGGCCACCGCCATCTGCTCGAGGCGCTCCCGCGCTACGCTTCGGAGGGTGGGATCGGCCGGCGGGCGGTCGAGCGAGTAGAGGTGGACCGCGTCCGGCTCCGCGCGCGCGAGCAACGGCAGCCAGGCCGCCAGCGCCGCGTCGCTCGATCCATCCCATCCGGCTCCCTGGGTCACCATCGCCTGCACCGTATAGGGCTTCAGGGCCCCACCACCGGCAGCGGGGTTGCGTCGGCCATGCCGCAAGCTACGTTGTCCGCACTTCGAGAACCACGGGGGACGCGAAGTGCGACGGACAGTGATGGTGTGCCTGGCGCTCGCGGGCTGCGCGGCGCCGCCCGGGTCGCCGGCGGACGCGCAGCGCGAAATCCCCGAGCTGCTCGCGCGCTCGGCGCGGGACTGGAACCGCGGCGACCTCGACGGGTTCATGGGCGACTACGCTCGGGACTCGCTGACGGGGTACGTCGTCCGGGGCCACGTGCAGTACGGCTGGCAGGCACTGTACGACAGCTACCGGTCTCGCTACTTCGCCCCCGGTCAGACGCGGGACTCGCTGTCCTTCGAAGAAGTGGCCGTGCGGTCGCTGGGGCCGGCGACGGCGTTCGCCACGGCGCGCTTCGCGCTGCACCGCGGCGACTCGCTCGTTGCGAGCGGCCCCTTCACGATCGTGCTCGAGAAGCGCGCGGGGCGCTGGCTGATCCTGCACGACCACAGCGCGTCCGACCCGAAGCCCTGATGCCACGCGCCCGCGCCCTGCTGTTCGGCGCCCTGCTCCTCGCCGGCTGCGGGCCGTCGGGCGAAGGGGCCATCGTGCTCGAGGGCGCGACGCTGCTCGACGGGTCCGGCGGCCGCCCGATCCAGGACGCCGTCATCGTCGTGCGCGACGGACGCATCGAGGCCGTGGCACGCGTGGGCGAGGTCCGGGCGCCCAAGGGCGCCCGCGTGGAGCGCCTGGTCGGCAAGACGATCATGCCCGGGCTGATCGACGCCCACGCGCACGTCGAGCGTTGGGCGCTCCCGCTCTACCTCGCGTGGGGCGTGACGACCGTGCGCGACATGGGGAGCGCGGGCGACTCGGCCTACGCCCTGCAGCGCGACCTCAGACTGGGCGCCGTGACCGGGCCCCGCATGTTCACGTCGGGCCCGATGATCGACGGCGCGCCCGCCACCTACCGGACCGCGACCGAGGTGACGACGGCGGACGAGGCCGGGCGCGCGGTGGGCCAGCGCGCCATCGCGGGCGCCGACTACCTGAAGCTGTACACCAAGATCACCCCCGCCCTGCAGCGCGCGCTGATGGAGGAGGCGAGCGTTCTGCACCTGCCCATCGCCGCGCATCTGGGCCGGACCGATGCCCTCACCGCCGCGCGGCTGGGCGTCGCGTCGATCGAGCACCTGTCGGGCATCGTGCAGGCGGCCTCGCCCAACGGGGCGGCGGTCGTCCGGGCGCACGACCTGTTCCTCGCGGGCTGGACCGCCGAGCAGCAGGGCTGGGCCACGCTGGACTCGGGCGCCATCGCGCGCACGGCCCGTACGCTCGCTCAGGCCGGGGTGGCGGTCGTCCCCACGCTCGTGCTCTACGAGATGCTCGCACGGCTCGACGACCGGACGCTGCTGGCACGCCCCGAGATGGCCGACCTGCCGGCGGCGGGCGCGGGCGTGCGGGGGGTGGCCGGCCTGGTGCGCCGCGCGGGGTGGCGCCCCGTGGACTTCGCGACCTTCCGATCCGCGCGCCGGCAGCAGGACCTGTTCGTCCGCGAGTTCAAGCGCGCCAACGGCCTGGTCGCCGCCGGCAGCGACGCGGCCAACCAGCTGCTCGTCCCCGGCGCTGCGCTGCACCACGAGCTCGCCCTGCTCGTGGACGCCGGCCTCTCCCGCCTCGAGGCGATCACCGCCGCCACCCGGCACGCCGCCCGGTTGCTCGGCGCCGACTCCCTCGGCCTCGTGGCCGTCGGCAAGGTCGCCGATCTCGTGATCCTCAACGCGAACCCGGCGGACGACATCGCGGCCACCCGCGACATCGCCGCCGTGATGATCCGCGGCCGGCTCCTCGCGGTCGACTCGATCCGGGCGACATGGCGACGATGACCCGGTTTCTGGCCGTTCTGCTGGTCCTCGCTGCTTGCGGGAAGCGGGAAGCGGGAAGCGGAAAGGGGGGCTACGACCTCCTGCTCCGCGGCGGTTGGATCGTGGACGGCACCGGCAACCCCCGCTATCGCGGCGACCTCGCGATCGCCGGCGACCGGATCGCGGCGGTCGGGCTGGTCGCGGCGGCGGCCCGCGAGACGCTGGACGTGTCGGGGCTCGTCGTGGCGCCCGGCTTCATCGACATGCTGGGGCAGTCCGAGGACAACGTCCTCGTGGACAACCGGGTCCTCAGCAAGGTCACCCAGGGCATCACGACCGAGGTCACGGGTGAGGGCGGGTCGATCGCCCCGCTGACCGACGCCCTCATCGCCGAAGACTCGGCCTGGATGCGGCGCTACGGGGTCACCAAGGACTGGCACGACCTCGCGGGGTACTTCGCCCACCTGGAGCGCACCGGCTCCACCATCAACATCGCGACGTTCGTCGGGGCCACCCAGGTCCGGCGCGTGGTGGTCGGCGACGCCGACCGCCGCGCGACGCCCGAGGAGCTGGCGCGGATGGCCGCGCTCGTGGACACGGCCATGCGCCAGGGCGCGCTGGGGTTGTCCAGCTCGCTGGTGTACGCGCCCGCGATCTACGCCCCGACGGAGGAGCTCGTCGCCCTCGCGCGCGCGGCCCGGCGGTACGGGGGGATCTACGCCACCCATATCCGCAACGAGGGCACCGGGATCGACGCGGCGCTCGGCGAGGCGTTCCGCATCGCCCGCGAGGCCGGCATCCCGGTCGAGATCTGGCACCTCAAGGTCGCCGGCCGCGCGAGCTGGGGCCGCATGCCCCACGTGCTCGCCCGCATCGACTCGGCCCGGGCCGCCGGGCTCGACGTCACCGCCGACCAGTACCCCTACACCCGGTCCGCCACGTCGCTCGCCGCCTCGATCCCCCCATGGGCCCATGCGGGGGGCACGGATTCACTCTTGGCCCGGCTTGCCGATCCGCGCACGCGCGCCCGCGTCCGCGCCGACATGATGGCCCGCGCCGGCGCCACTGAGAACTTCTTCCGCGGCGCCGGGGGGGCCGGCGGCGTGCTCATCTCGAGCACGTTCGCCGACTCGCTGCGCTATCTCCAGGGACGGACCGTCGCCGAGATCGCCGCCGCGCGCGGCCGCGATCCGGTAGAGACCCTGTTCGACATCGTCCTCGCGGACCGGGCCCGCACGGGCGCCGTGTACTCGTCGATGAACGAGGACGACGTCCAGGCGGCGCTGCGGCACTGGTGGGTGGCGGTCAACACCGACTACGGCGGCGTCGCCCCCGACGGCCCCTTTGCCGACGCCCGGCCGCATCCGCGGTCCTATGGCTCCTTCACGCGCATCCTGGGCCACTACGTCCGGGACCTGCGGCTGCTGTCGCTCGAGTCCGCGGTGCGCAAGATGACATCGCTCGCGGCCCAGCGCGTCGGGCTCGAGGATCGGGGGCTGCTGCGGGCGGGGATGTTCGCCGACGTCACGGTGTTCGATCCGGCGACGGTGGCCGACCGCGCGACGTTCACCGATCCGCACCGGCCGTCGGCGGGAATCGCGTACGTCTTCGTCAACGGCCAGGCCATTCTGCGCGACGGCCGGCTCACCGCGGCGCGGCCGGGGCGCGGGCTGCGGGGGCCGGGCTTCCCCGCGTCCGCGGATCGCGCACCGTGACGCTCGGGCGGCTCGTCCTCGCCTGGCTGCCCGTCACGTTGTTGTTCGCGCTCGTGCCCCTGGTCCGCTCCGCGCTCGCCTCGAAGGTCTCGCGCACCCCGGGCACCCCGCTGAGCTGGCCCTCGCGCCGCGACGTCGCCTGGCGCGCCGCCGAGGCCGGCGTGCTGACCCTGTTCGCCTCCCTCTGGTTCGACTCCCTGGGCCGCGGCGGCTGGTTCCTGCTGTTCCTGCTCGTGGGCCTGCTCGCCGGCTTCGCGGCGCGACTGCCCCTCCTCGCCGACGACGCCCTCGAGCGACGCCGGCCGGGGATCGTCGACGGGCTGCTCGACACGGCGCGCTATGTCGTGGCGGGGGCGCTGCTCGCCTGGAGGCTGGGATAGGACATATTCCCCCCATGTCCCTGTCGCTTCCCATGACCCGTCCCCGACTGACTTCGTTCTCGCACGGCGCGGGCTGAGCCTGCAAGCTCGGCCCCGCCGAGTTGACGCAGGTCTTGCGTCACGTGCCGGTCGCGACGGATCCGCGGATCCTCGTCGACGCTTCGACCCGCGACGACGCCGCCGTGTTCAAGGTGGCGGACGATCGCGCGATCGTGGCGACGGTGGACTTCTTCGCGCCCCTGGTGGACGATGCCCGCGACTTCGGCCGCATCGCGGCGGCCAACGCCTTCTCCGACGTCTACGCCATGGGAGCGACGCCGCTGTTCGCGCTCAACCTCGTCTCGTGGCCGCGGGACCAGCTCCCGTTCGATGTCCTGGGCGAGGTGCTCCGCGGCGGCGCGGACGTCGCCCGCGAGGCCGGCGCCTTCGTGCTCGGCGGGCACTCGGTGGACGACCCCGAGCCGAAATACGGCATGATGGTGTGCGGCGAGGTGCATCCGGACCGGGTGATCACCATCGCGGGGGCGCGGCCGGGTGACGTCCTCGTCCTCACCAAGCCCATCGGCACCGGCGCGCTCACAACCGCGCTCAAGCGCGACTTGCTCGCCGAGGACGACCTCGTCGCCGCCGTGGCCTCGATGACGACCCTCAACGCCGGCGCCGCCCGCGCCATGCTCGCCACCGGGGTGCACGCGGCCACCGACGTCACCGGCTTCGGCCTGCTCGGCCACCTGCATAACCTCCTCCAGGCCAGCGGGGCCGCGGCAGACGTCACGGCCGCCGCCGTCCCGGTGCTCCCGCGCGCCCGCGAGATGGTCGAGCGGGGCGCCGTCCCCGGCGGGACGCGGCGCAACACCGACAGCCTCGCGGCACACGTCACCTGGGGCCCGGGAGTCCCGGAGACCGACCGCGTCCTGCTGGCCGACGCGCAGACCTCGGGGGGCCTCCTCATCGCCGTCGCGCCCGAGCGGCGCGACGCGCTGCTCGCCGCGCTGGCCCGCGAGCGCACGCTGGCGGCGGCCGTCGTCGGCCGGGTGATCGCGGGCGAGCCCGGCCGCATCACGGTCGCCTGAGCCGTGGCCAGCCCGGAGTTCGGTCGCCTCTCTCCCGACGCCCTGGACGCGCTCGAGCAGGCGGTCCGCGACCGGCGCCGCGTGGCGCTGCGGCGGCGGGGCACCGAGTACGTGGTCGTGGCCGAGCGCCTCCGCACCGACTCGCGCGACGAAGTGCTCGAGGGACGGCTCCCGATGACCGGGGAGCTCCTCGCGTTTCCCCTGCGGGACCTCGAGCGGTTCTCCGTGCTGCCCTGATGTTCACGCGATTGCTCGTCGGTCTCGACGGCAGCCCGCAGGCGGACGTGGCGCTCGAGCAGGCGGTGGAGCTCGCGAGGCGCTTTCACGCCACCATCGTTGTCGCCCATGTGCGGGAAAGGGGAAAGGGGAAAGGGGAAAGGTCCTCTCCCTCCCCCCACCCCCTGCCCAACGGCGCCGCTCTGCTCGAGCGGGCGCGCGTGCGCGTCGAGGCCGCGGCGCTGCTCGTCGAGACCGACGAGCGTGACGGCGACCCGGACCTGGTGCTGGGAGAGCTCGCTCGCGACGTCGACGCGGTGCTCATCGGGCGCCGCGGCGTGACCGCGCAAGGCGACGCCCTCGGCTCGACCGCCGCGACGCTCGTGCGCACCGTCCAACGCTGTGTCATCGTGTGCGCGGGCGTTCCCTCGCCGATGCGGGCCTGCGCCGTGGCCTTCGACGGCCGCGCGACCAGCCTCCGCGCGCTCGAGCTCGCCGGCCGGTTCGCGAGCGTCGTCGGCAGCACCGTGCACATCATTCACGCCAACGCCGAGCGCGAGGCCGGCCTGCGGGTGGTCGGCGTGGCGGAGGCGACGCTCTCACTGCAGGGCGTCCCGTTCGTGACGCACGTCGAGGCGGGCGTTCCGGGCGCGGTGGTCGCGGCCGTCGTCAAGCGCACGCGCTGCGACAGCCTGTTCGCGGGCGCCCACGTCCGGCGCGAAGGTGGCGGGCGGCCCAGCCCGGTGGTGGTCTCGCACGCCGAGCAAATCCTGCTGCACACCGACATCCCCGTCTGCATTCAGCCCTGACATGACCGGCGCCATCCCCGTGCTGGTCCACGCCGACGAGAGCTGCCTCGGCAACCGGCGCGACGAGCCCAGCCCCGGCGGCAACGGCGCCCTCGTCGAGGCACCGGCGGGCGACAGCCTGGCCCGCTGGGATCTCTACGAGTGCGCGCCCGCCACGACAAACAACCGCATGGCCCTGGCCGGCGCGATCGCGACGCTGGAGTGGATCCGGCGCCAGTGGACGCACGCGCGCGTGCGCTACGTCTCCGACGCTGAGTACCTCGTCAAAGGCATGCGGGAATGGCTCCCCGCATGGAAGGCGCGCGGCTGGAAGCGCAAGGGCGGCGCGATCGAGAACCTGGAGCTGTGGCGGAAGCTCGATCAGGCCGCCGCCGCCCACGCGATCGAGTGGCGCTGGGTCGAGGGACACGCCGGCCACCCCAAGAACGAGTACGCCGACTTCCTGGCCACGCGCGCCGCCGAGCAGCAGGAGCGCTCCAACGGGCTCGTGTCGTCGGGGTTCGACGCCTGGCTCAAGGTGCAGCAGGCGTCCGGGAAGTATCGCGGCTATGATCCGGACGCCGAGCTGCACGAGTAGTATGAGGCCTCCTCCACCTCCTCCAGGACCGCACCCATGAACCCCTCGGTCACCGTAGCCGCGCTCGTCGTGCTCGCTGCCGCCCCGCCGCTCGCGGCCCAGATCGTGCTCGATCGCTCGCCGAACCTCGGCGGCACCTGGGTGGCGGATCCCGGCGTCCTCCGGTTCGACTTCATCCACCGGTTCTACGTGACCCCCGCGCCGTCGCGCAGCACCGTGAACTCTCCCACCTTCCTGCTCGCGGTCGGTCTGCCGCAGCGGCTCATGCTCGGAGCCAACTTCAGCACGCGCTCGGCGACCTCCGGGAGGAACAACGAATTCGAGGCCTTCGGTCGCTGGCGTGCGGTGGGCGGCGGATCGGCGCCGCTGACGGTGGCGCTCACCCCGGCCTTCAACTTTGTGTCCGAGAGCGTCGACGGCGAGGTGCAGGCCGATTGGAACCGCGGGCGGGTCACGCTGTCGGGCGCGGTGCGCGGCATGAGCCACGCGTACGGGACCGACCGCAGCCGCGCCGCCCTCGCCGGCGGGGCCGTCTTCCGTCTCAACCGCTACGTCGCCATCGGCGGCGACTACGCCTCGCTGCTCGACCCCGATCCCGGCGAGGACCCCGCGTGGAGCGTCGGGCTGCTGTTCGTCATCCCCGGGTCGCCGCACACCTTTTCACTTCACGCGAGCACTGCGGACCTGAATACCATCGAGGGTAGCTCCCGCCGCGGTCCGCTCTCGACCGGCGTCGACAAGACGCTCTTTGGCTTCGAGTTCACGATCCCGCTCCACCTCAAGCGCTTCGGCGCCTGGTTCGGCAAGAGCGGCGGAGCCGCGACGGCGACCGGCGCCGCGGTGGCGGCCGCCGTCCAGGTCCGCATGGAGGCGTTCCGCTATCAGGCCGACACCGTTACCATCTCCGCGGGCCAGGCGGTACGCTGGGTCAACGCCGATCCCCTCGAGCACACCGTCACCTTTGCGGAAGGTGGCCCCGCGAGCTCCGGGCTCATCCCCGCCGACGGCTCCTTCGTCGTGCAGTTGGATCGGCCGGGGACGTACGCTTACCATTGCCTCCCGCATCCGTTCATGAAGGGAGTGGTTGTCGTTCGATGAGGAGAGGCCAGCACCTGTGTCGCGACAGGTGCGTGGTGAGTGGTACGTGGTGCCTCGCGGTGCAAGCCGGCGGTACGGCTCCGCACCGTCGAGTACCACGCACCACGCACCACGCAGCCGGGGGGGGAGGGGGGCGGG
>CAZVSO010000075.1:2253-13570 GCA_964629425.1 uncultured Gemmatimonadaceae bacterium | reverse complement strand
CGACCGGCGGGCGAGCCAACACGCGCACCCGCGACAGGTCCGCGGCCAATGCCTGGCGCAGGGCCGCCACGAGGCGCGGCTGGAGCGCGGCGAGCGTGGCGCGGGTGGGCTCGTCGGGCTTGGCGACGATCTCCACCGCCCCGAGCTCCAGCGCGCGGATCGCGGCTACGCTCCCCGGCCCCGCGTGCGCGCTGACGACGACGATCGGCCGCGGAGCCTCGGACATGATGTAGCCGATGGCGCCGAGGCCGTCGAGCTCGGGCATCTCGATATCCATGGTGATCACGTCGGGCGCGTGCTCGTGCACCTTGCGCAGGGCGTCGAGGCCGTCGCGCGCGGTGGCCACGACGCGGAACTCGCCCGACTCGCCGTCCGGGCCGGCGAGCAGGTCGCTGATCACGCGCCGCAGCAACGCGCTGTCGTCGACGACGAGGACCGTGGGCCTGCGCTCAGAGGACGGCGACATCGGCCCCGACCCGCCACACGTCCACCCGGCCGTCCTCGAGGTGGAAGCGCACCGAGCGGCCGCGCTCTCCCCCCACGGCTTCGCGGATGACGGGGATCCCCGCGACCTGGAGCGCGCGCCGCGCCGCGACGATGTTGCGCTCGCCCATGTGGACGGTGCCCGGCGCCATGAGCTGGCCGAACATGCTGGCGCCGCCCGCCAGCTTGGCAACCAGGCGGCGCGGGTCGGCGCCCAGGGCGCCGAGCCGGCCGACGAGGAACGGCACGGCGGTCTCGGGGAACTTGGCCGGATTGCTCTGGTCGCGCGCCAGCGTGGGGGACGGGAGCAGGACGTGCGCCATGCCTCCCGCGCGCGCGACGGGGTCGTACAGCATGATGGCGACGCAGGAGCCGAGCCCCAGCGCCGCCAGCGTGACGGCGTCGCGGTCCACGGCCCAGTCGCCCACGCGCACGACGATCTCGCGGCGCTCTCCGCCCGGCCCCGTCATTCGGGTCTCCGGTAGATGCGCTCGCGTACATCGAGCAGCTCGAGCCGCTCGCGCGCGGCGCCGAACAACGTCTCGACCTTGCCCAGGACCAGGAGGCCGCCGGGCGTGAGCGCGTCGGCGAACGCCGCGAACACACGCTCCTGCGTGCGGCGGTCGAAGTAGATGACCACGTTGCGGCACACGATCAGGTCGTAGGGCGGCGCGGGCGGCGGGTCGCGGGTGAGGTCGTGGCGCTCGACGTGCACCAGCCGGCGCAGCGCGGGGCTCGGCTGGTGCGGCGGCTCGGCCGTGAAGTAGCGCCGCACCAGGGTGCGCGGCGCCTCGGAGAACGACGACTCCGGGAACTCGGCCGCCCGCGTGCGCTCGAGGCTCTCGCGGTCCACGTCGGTCGCGTCGATGCGGACGCGCGCCAGCAGCGCCTCCTCGTCCGCGCGGCGCGCGGCCTCGGCGAGGAGCACCGCGAGGGTGTAGGGCTCCTCGCCCGAGGCGCACCCCGCCGACCAGACGCGGAGCCCGCCCCCGCGGGCGCGCCACAGCGCCGCCAGATACGGCTGCGCCAGCGCCTCCCAGGTATCGACGTTGCGGTAGAACTTCGTGACGTTGACGGTGAGGGCGTCCAGGAGGTGGTCGTACTCCCCCGCGTCGCGGTCGAGCAGGCGGCTGTACTCGTCGAACGTGTGCACGCCGCGGGCCCGCATCCGCACCCAGATGCGGCGCCGCAGGCAGCGGTCCTTGTACGCCTCGCAGGTCACGCCCCGGGCGTCGGAGATCTTGCGGGTGAGCGCGCGGAAGGCCGGATCGTCCCGCTCCACCGTCACGGCAGCGCGCCCAGCGTCTCGAGATTGGTCCGGACCAGCTCGTGGCTGGGGTTCAGCTCGAGCGCGCGGCGCCAGAACTGGGTCGCGAGGTCGCGGTCGTTCCGCTTGTAGGCGATGTTGCCCAGCTTGAAGTACACATCGTCGCCCAGGTCCGGCACGAGCTCGATCGCCCGGCTGTAGGCCTCCCACGCCTCGTCGTAGCGCGAGCCGCGGTAAGCGAGGTCGCCGAGGTTCTTCGACAGCTGGGGCAGCGACGGCTCGTCGCGGCGGGCGGCCGTCACCAGGGCTTCGGCCTCCGCGAGCTGGCCGGCGAGCTCCTTCAGCACGGCCAGGTTGTTGCGCAGCACCGCGTGGGCCGGGTAGGCCTCGACGCCCGCGCGGGCCAGCTCTTCGGCCTGCTCGAGCTCCCCACCCGCGGCGGCGGCGAGCGTGCGGGCCCAGAACCAGATGGGCGGCGGCGGTGCCGGGCCCAGCTCCCGGGCGCGGTCGAGACGGCCCACGGCGCCCGCGAGATCCCCGCGTTTCAGCGCCACCACACCCCACCCGATGTACACCCGCGGATCGTTGCGCGCGCGCGCCGCCGCCTCCCCGTAGGCGGCTTCGGCCTCGTCGAGCCGCCCGAGCTGCTCGTAGGCGAGGGCCAGATCGTGGAGCACGGCGGGCCGGGCGCCCGCACGCTCGGCTGCCAGGCGCAGCGCCTCGAGTGCCTCGCGCCACCGCGCCTGGCGCAGCGCCACGAGGCCCACGCGGAAGTGCGCGGGCCCGTCCTCCGGGCGGAGCTCCATCACCCGGCGGAACTCGCGCGCCGCCTCGTCCAGCATCCCGGTCTTGTAGAACGCCACGCCGAGGTTGCGATGCTCCTCGACCCGGGCGTCGCTGATGCGGCGCTCTTCGACCGACTGCGTGCGGCCGCCGCGATGCACGAACCCCGCGGTGATCAGCCCGTAGAGCGCCTTGCCGATCTCGAACTCCCCGAGGCCCGAGTCCTCGATGACGTGGTTCACGTCGCGGGCGCCGTCGAGCAGCGGCAGGATGCGCTGCTGGGTGTCGGTGAGGGCGGCCTCGCTGATGGCGAGGCGGTCGCGGTCTACGACGAAGATGAGATCGAACGACGGGATCTTCTTCTCGATCAGGCTCCACTCGTCCACCCGCCGCGCGCCCTCGAGCAGGAGCGACTCCGGGTTGATCGAGACCAGGAAATCCTGGCGCTCGGGGCGCACGTCGGCCTCGAAGTTGAACGTCCCCTGGGTCCAGGTGAACAGGTAGAACACCGACTCCTCGATCTGCACGCGGATGTAGCGCTCGAGGTCGGTGCGCGAGATGGCGCTCTGCTCCACCAGGATCTCGCCCAGCTTGCGGTCGCGGTCCTTGGCCTGGCGCTCGATGGCGGCGGCGAGCTGCTCGGCGCTGATCTTGTGGTGCTTGACCAGGATGTCGCCGAGGCGGTCCCGGCGGTTGACGATCGAGGCGTAGCAGAGGCGGCCCCGGTCGAAGTAGATGTAGCCGAAGTTGGCGCGGTCGGCGATGGACAGGCAACCCGTCTTCTGGCCCAGCGCCAGCAGCTGGAGCACGTCGGGCAGCGAGGCCTCCTTCAGCGATCCCTTGATGGCCACGTCAGCGTCCGTCCTCGATCACGCGCTCGGTGATGTCCGGCCAGTCCCACACCATCTTCTCGCGGCTGCGCACCCCGCCGGCACTGGAGACCACGATGCCGCTGGTGCGGAAGCCCGAGGCGCGGCGCCGGGCCTGCCCCGCCTCGCCTTCCAGCACCTCACGCGCGAGGCCCGCGCGCAGCAGTTGATCCTGCTGCGCCGCCGCGTCGAGGCAGCGCTGCACCATCCCGGCCACGCTGCGCACCGAGTCCTCCGGCCGGTCGGCGAGGTAGTCGAGCAGCGCGGCGTCGGGCTCCACCTGGTTCTGGCGCAGCAGCCGCTCGACGACGGTGCGCCGCACCTCGCGATCGGGCTCGCCCAGCTCGGCCACCAGCCCGCCGGCGAGCCGGGAGACGATCCGCTCCTCGACGCCGCTCAGCGTGTTCGGGTGGCCCGGCGTGGTGCAAACGAGCTGGCGCTCGTGGTCGAGAAACAGGTTGAACAGGTTGAACAGCTCCTCCTGCGTGCGCTCCTTGCGGGCGATCACGTGGATGTCGTCCAGCAACAGCGCCGTGGCGCGACGATAGCGCGCGCGCCACCAGTCCACCCGGTTGCCGTCGATCGCCGCGATCAGCTCGTCCACGAACGCCGGCGCCGAGAGGCACGCCACGGCCGCGCCCGGCCGCCGCGCGAGCTCCAGCCCGACGGCGTGCAGCAGATGCGTCTTGCCCGTGCCGCTCGGCCCCACGAGCACCAGGGGGTTGTACCGCCGGCCCGGGTGCGCCAGCACCTCCTGCACCGCGCGCAGCGCCACGCGGTTCGACGGGCCCACCGCGAAGCTCTCGAGCGGAAACGCGGGCGACGGGCCCGGCGGGGGCGCGACCCCGGCGCGCACGTCGGCCGCCGTTGCCTCGGCTTCCGCCAGGCGGTCGGGATCGCGGAACACGCTCTGCCCCGCCGCGCGCCCGTCGAGCTGCGCCACCTCGGCTTCGAGCGCCCGCAACCGCTCGATGTCGCGCTCGTAGGCCCGAATCGCGTCGTCCACCGCCGGCGGCGTCTCGTGCTCGAGCAGGGCCTCGAGCCGCCCGCTGCGGTAGCCCTCCCCCTCCCAGCGCAGGATGGCCTCGGCCACCCGCGCCCGCCACGCCTCCACCGCCCGGCCGACCGTGACCGCGACGTCGCTCACGAAGTCGCCGAACTCGTCCGGCCCGGGCTCGCTCCGGGCGGGTGCCGCGGCGATGCCGAGCAGCCGCCGCGCCTCCGCCGCGTCGAGCGGGGCCCCGATGGTCGCCTGGTAGGCCACCAGCCGGTTCAGCGCCCCCATCAGCTCGCGCACATTCTTGAACTCCGCCGCCGATACCGCCTCGATCACCCCGCCCGCGAGCGTCGCCCCGCGCTCTTCCGCCTTGCGCCGCAGGATGGCGACGCGGGTCTCGTAGTCCGGCGGCCCGATGTCCACCACCAGCCCGCCTGAGAAGCGCGAGATCAGGCGCTCGTCCAGATCGGCGATCTCGGGCGGCGGCCGGTCGCTGGTGAGCACGATCTGGTGGCCGGCCGCCTGGAGCGCCTCGGTGAGGCGCAGCAGCTCGGCCTGCATCTCCTTGCGGTCGGCGAGGAACTGCACGTCGTCGAGCAGGAGCAGGTCCACGTTCTGGAACCGGCTGCGGAAGGCGTCCCCCTGGCCCGCAGCCACGGCGGCGTGGAACGCCTCGACGAACTCGTCGAGCGTCAGGTACTCCACGGTGAGGGCGGGGGCCAGCTTCTTCGCCTGGTGGCCGATCGCCATCAGCAGGTGCGTCTTCCCCAGCCCGGAGCCGCTGTAGATGAAGAGCGGGTTGTAGGCGGAGCCAGGGTTCTCGGCGACCGTGCGCCCCGCGGTGGCGGCCAGCCGGTTCGCGGCGCCCACGACCAGCGTGTCGAGCGAGTACCGGGGGTTGAGCGCGCTGGTCACGCCGTCGCTCCCGCCGCCAGGCGCCGGAGCACAAGCTCCGAGATGCCTTTGAGGGTCTCGAACACCCCGACGCCGTGCAGCGCGTCGCTCGGGAAGCTCGGCACCCCGCGGAAGTTCATGGCGTCGTCCAGCTCAGCCGGCTGGAGGACGAGGTCGCGGGGCAGATCCTGCTTGTTGTACTGCAGCACGACCGGCAGTGTGCGGATGTCCACGCCGAGCTCGAGTAGGTTGGCCTGCAGGTTCTGCAGGCTCTCGAGGTTCTCGTCGAGCTGGCGGGCCTGGCTGTCGGCGACGAAGACGACGCCGTCGGCGCCGTGCAGGACGAGGCGGCGGGTGGCGTTGTAGTACACCTGGCCCGGCACCGTGTAGAGCTGAAAGCGGGTCGTGAAGCCCGAGATGGTGCCCAGGTCGATCGGCAGGAAGTCGAAGAACAGCGTGCGGTCGGTCTGGGTCGCGAGCGACACCATGCGGCCGCGACGCGCTTCGGGCACCCGGCCGTAGATGTAGTGCAGGTTGGTGGTCTTTCCGGAGCGCCCCGGACCGTAGTACACGATCTTGCACGTAATCTCGCGGGTCGTGAAGTTGACGAGGGACACGGGCTATCTCCGGAACAGCGCGTTGAGGCTGTCGTCCAGCTCGCGCTCGAAGTCGGCGGCGAGCACCGGTCGGGGCGCCGCGACCCGGGGGCTGGCGGCCACCAGCTCGGCCGCGAGCTGCTCGAAGAACAGCTGCACCAGGCCGAGCGAGGTCACGTCGAGATCGTACACGACGAGCGCCACGAGCGGCCCGCGGCCGGTCGTGCAGCGCGACAGGAAGATCCCGTGGCGCTCCCCCTGGTGGCTCAGCACGGGGAACGGCGGCTGCCCCAGCTGCCGGGCCAGCTCGGCGGTCGAGGCCGCGATGGCGGCGCCGAGCGCGGCCGACGCCATGACGTCGAGCGCGCGCGCGAAGCCCGACTGCGCCAGCACCTGGCCCGCCGGGGTCATGACGAGCACGAGGCGCGCCTGCGCTTCGCGCACGAACCCGCGCAGCGGATCGAGCAGCCAGTGCTCGACGGCGCGTACCGTCATCGCGCGACCTCCGCCACCCGCAGCAGCTCGAGGCGCGCCATGCCCACGTTCACGTCGGGGTCGGCCACGGCCACCACCAGCATCCCCGTCGGTGTCGGCACGACGAGCAGCGCACCCTGCTCGGCCTGGAGGTGCCAGAACGGGCTGGCGCCGAGGCCGGCCGCCTCCAGCGCGCGGCCCAGGCGATTGGCCAGGCTCGCCGCGAGGGCGGCGACGGCGGGTCCTTTCACGCCCTCCATGAGCTGCGCGACCACGATGAGCCCGTCGTCGCCCGACACGATCATCGCGCCGCGCACGCCGCGGACGCGGGTCACCCGATCGAGGATCGGCCCGAGCGCGCCCGGGGTCACGCCTGCTGCTCCAGCCACCGCGCCGCCGCCTGCGCGGCGCGGCGCGCGAGGAAGGCCAGCCGGCCGAGCGGCGTGGATCGGTCGCGCGCGAGCAGCAGGAGCGAGTCCGGCGTGGGCGGTATCAGGTGCACGTGCCCGGACTCCGCCTCGGTCGACAGGCCGGTCCAGGCCCCGAGCCCCAGGAGCCGCACGGTGCGGGCGGCTTCCTGGGAGACGCCGGCGAGGTAGGCGGCGACCGCGTCGGCGACGTCCTGCCCCGCGCGATCGCGCAGGGTGCCCCCGAGCACCTGTCCGGACAGGTCGAGCAGCAGGAGCCCTTCCTCCGCGCCGTCGAGCCCGGCGAAGACGCGGGCGTCCTCCAGCGGCGCGATGGCCTCGGCCGTCGTCGCTGGTGCGCCCTCGCTCCGCTCCCGCACCATGGCCAGCGCCTGCTCGATGCCCGAGTCGGCCGGATCCACCTCGCGCGCCGCCGCGAGGTGGGCCTCGGCCTGCGACAGGTCGCCGACCTTGAAGTACAGAAACGCGAGCCCTTTCAGCGCGCCGGTGTGTGTGGGGGCGATGCGGGCCGCCGCGTCCCATTCGTCGAACGCGCGCTCGTAGTCGCGCCGGTCGGCCAGGATGCGGGCGTAGAGATCGTGGGCGTCGGCCAGGTGGGGATGCCGCTGCAGCCCGTTGAGCGCGACGCGTTGCGCGGCGTCGAACTGCCCCCGCCTGCGCAACACCTCGCCCAGCCGCAGGAAGACGAGGCTCTGCGGGTCCTGCGCCAGCTGCGCCGAGAGCGTCTTCACGTCGTCAGCCACGTCCGCCCCCCTCGGCCAGCACCTGCGCCGCTTCGCGCGCGCGCCGCACGTCGTCCGCGAGCGCTCCCTCCGCCTCGTCGTGCGCCGCCATGCGGTCCCACTGGTCCCACAGCGCCAGCGCCTCGGCGAAGCGGCCGAGCCGCACCAGCGCGAAGCCCAGCACGCGGTAGGGCGCCGGGCGCAGGGGGTCGAGGCGCACGGCGCGGCGCAGCTCGTCGGCCGCCTCCGGCGCGCGGCCCGCTGCCAGGTGAATCCGTCCCAACGCGAGACGGACCGTCGGGTCGTGCGGGGCGAGCGCCGCGGCCTGCTCGGCGGCGACGCGGGCCGCGTCGCAGTCGTTCTCGCGCAACGCGGCCTCGGCCTGCACCAGCAGCTCGGCGATGTCGTGGCCAGCGCCGCCCCGGCTGCGGCGCGGCTTGCTCACGAAGGCCACGACTCCGGCGCTTTCGAGCCCGAACAGCGTCTTGGCCACCTCGAACTCCGAGCGGCCCAGCTCGGCCGCGACGGTCCGCACGTCGCGCTCCGCGTCCACCAGCGCCAGCACCTCCCACTCCGGGGGGAGCAGGTCGAGCTCGCCGCCCCCGCCCTCGGGCGGGGGCGCGAGCCCCGGGACGACGCCCAGGTGCGGGATGCGCTTCTCGATCCGCGACCACTCGTCGATGCGGCGCGCGCCCTCCATGAGGAGGACCTCCACCGGGATCCGGACGTTGGCTTCGGCGGTGACCTCGCTGGCCCCCTCGGTGAACGAGAAGTAGCCTTCGTTCCAGCCCATCACCTCGAAGACGACCTCTTCGATCTGGAGGCGCACCTGGCGCTCGAGCTCGCGGCCGGTGACGGCGCCGAGGGCGACGAGGATCTCGCCGATGCGGCGGCGGTCGCCCTGGCGCTGCTGCATGGCGCGCGCGCGCTCGAGATCGGCCTCGGTGATGCGCCCGGCGCGGAGCAGCAGACCGCCGAGCGGATGCGGGTTGCTCTGAATCTCCGCCGCCACCACCGCACCGTCCTCGAAGTGGATCGTGCCCGCGTTGTGTCGCAGGTCGGACGTCACGCGCAGCGCCCCGGTCTTGCGGCTCAGATCGAGGAGTTGGAAGACGTCGTGGATGCCCAGTTCCCGCAGGGGGCCTTCGATCGGCATGGCTCAGTGCCGTTCCAACCGGCTCGCCACCACCCCACGAACGCGGCGGCGAGGCGGTTGAGGCGACAACGCTGGCGCCGGCACGGGCGCGGGGAGTTGGAACGGCATCAGGCGGCGTCGGAGGCGAAGATGTGCCGGAGGTCGAGCGCCGTCCGGGCCTGGGCGCGCGCCTGCTGCGCGTACGGACCGCCGGGATCGACCCGCGTGACCCGCTCCCACGCCTGCACGGCCTCGTCGTAGCGACGCAGGCGGGCCAGCGCCACGCCGGCGTGGAACAGCGCGCCGACGTGGCTCGGGTCGAACTTGAGCACCCGGCGGAACGCCTCCAGCGCCGCCTGGTCCCGCCTGTCCTCCAAGAGGGTGCGGCCCAGCAGGTCGAGCGCCTCGAGGTCGTAGGGATCCTGCTCGAGCAGATCGGCCAGGCGCAGGATGGCGCGCCGCGCGCGGCCGGTGCGGCGCAGCAGGTCGGCCAGGGCCAGCGCCGCCTCGTGAAACGTGGGGAGCGTTTCCAGGGCCTTCTCGTAGGCGGCCTCGGCTTCTACCCGCTCGTCGCGCGCCTCGTGCACGCGGCCCAGGTCGAGCCACACCTGGACGAAGCCCGGGTCCACCTCGAGGGCGGCGCGGTACGCGGAGAGCGCGCCGGTGCGGTCGCCCACCCGCACGGCGATGTCGCCCTGCAACTTGTGCAGGTCGGCGCGGGCGGGGGCCCGCCGTTGCGCCTCCTGGAGGGCGATCAGGGCGCCGCCCGCGTCGCGCGTCATGGCGCGCGCCCGCGCGGCGGCCACCAGCGCCTCGACGTCGTCCGGCGCGAGCCGCAGCAGCTCCTCGGCGAGCGGGAGGGCATCGTCGGCGCGGCCCAAGGTGAGCAGCGCCTTGACCTCGCCGAGCCGGGCGTCGGCGCGCGTGCCGTCGTGCCCGCGCGCCTCGCGGTAGCGCTCCAGCGCCTCGCCCGCGAGCCCGCGGCCAGCGTAGATGCCCCCCAGCAGCACGGCGGCGTCGCCGCGGTCCGCGCCGCGCTGCGTGGCGCGGACCGCCTCCGCCGTCGCCAGCTCGAACAGCCCTTTGCTCACGTAGTCCCGCGCCAGGGCGAGGGGATCCTCCTTCTTGCCGCGCCGCGCCTGCGGCGCCCCGGCCGCCGCCGGTGCCAGCTCCCGGAAGATGTTGTCCAGCAGCCGCTGGTCAAACGTGAACTCGGTGCCCAGGCTCTCGGCGCTCACGTCGGCCGAGATCTCCGGCACCACGCCGACCGTCTCCTCCTCGAACTGAAGATCGATCGCCAGCGCGAACTTCTGGGACACGTAGTAGGGGTCGATCTCGAGGGCCCGCTTCGACGCGCGCAGCGCCCCGTCGAAGTCGCCGAGGTTCGAGAGGGCGAAGCTGAGGTTGTAGTGGGCGCCCGCGTGGCCGGGATCGGCCTCCACCGCGCGACCGAAGGCGTTGCGCGCCTCCTCGAAGCGCTTGAATTCCACGAGCACCAGGCCGATCCCGTTCCAGGCCGCGGCCGAACTCGGGGTAGCGGCGAGCACCTGGCGGTACGCCTCGAGCGCCAGCTGGTAGCGGCGCAGGTGGAACAGCACGAGGGCCAGGTTCAGCTGCGCCGCCATAAAGCCCGGCCGGCGCTGCAGCGCGGTGCGCAGGGCCTCGATGGCCTCGTCGGCCCCGCCCTGGTGCACCAGCACGACGCCCACGTTGTTCCAGGCGATGGCGTACTGCGGGTCCGCGTCGACCGCGCTCCGGTAGGCAGCGAGGGCCTCGGCGGCGCGCCCCGCCTGATGGAGCACCACGCCCCGCTCGTTCCACAGCTTGGGGGACTCGGGGGTGTCGCGCAGCAGCGTGTCGTACATCTCGAGCGCCGCGGCCGCGTCGCGGCGCAGCAGGTGGACTTCCGCCATCGCCTGGAGCACCAGACGCCGGTCCTCGCCGCGCTCGAGCGCCAGCCGGTACTCGTGGAGCGCCTCCACGTAGTAGCCCTTCTGCCGGAACGCGAGCCCCAGGTTGTGGTGTGCCAGCGCCCCGCCGGCGACCACGGCGGGGCTCGGCTCCTCGCGCCGGCGGCGCGCGACGCCGCCGCGCTCGGCGGCGTAGCGCTCCAGGGAGAGGTTGGCCTGGGCGCGGGCGAGGGTGGGGTTGAGCTCGATCGCGCGTTTCGAGGCGGAGCGCGCGTCGAGGTGCCGCCCCAGGTCGCCGAGCACGAACGCCATCAGGTAGTGCGCGTTCGCGTGATCGGGGTTGAGCGCGACGGCGCGCTCGAGCGCGATGAGGGCCTCGCTGTTCAGGCCCCGGTTGTAGAACGCCTCGCCCAAGTAGAAGTGCACCACGCTGCTCTCGGGGTCGAGCTCGCGGACGCGCTGCAGCCAATCGGTCGCCACCTCCAGGCGCCCGCGGTTCTTCTCCGCCAGGCCGAGCTGGATCATCGCGGCGACGTCGGTGGAGCGCTGCGCCAGGATCTGCTCGAACTCGCCTACCGCTTCGTCGAACTCCCCGAGCACGGCGTAGGTGCGTCCCAGCTCCCAGCGGGCGTCCCGGTCGTCGGGGGTCTGGCGTAAACGCTCGCGCAGCTCGGCGACGCGGCGATCGTAGTAGCCGGTCCGGTCGTAGGCGATCTCGAGGTTGCGCTGCGCGACCTGCATCTTCGGATCGAGCTCGAG
>CAZVSO010000075.1:0-2172 GCA_964629425.1 uncultured Gemmatimonadaceae bacterium | reverse complement strand
CGGCGGGCGAAGGATCGGAGGACGGCGAGGTCGCGTTCCGAGAGCGCCGGCGCCGTCACGGCTCAGGTCAGGCGGATGGCGTCAAAGATGGCCCGGAGCGACGCCAGGTCGGGGAACAGCAGGAAGTGGCCCCGGAGCCCCTCGTGCGCGTCGATGTCGAGATCGGTCTCGACGCAGAACACGAAGTCGCGGTCGTGTCCGAAGTTGAGATAGGTGGTGGTGAGCACCGCCGCGGAGATGTCCACGACGAGGCTCGGAACCGAGGGCAGGAGCAGCATGCCCATGAATTCCGACAGGGCGTTCAGGTACGCCCCGGAGAGGATGTTGCCCGCCTCCTTCAGCGCAGACTGCTCGATCGCCGCGAACGTCGCCGTCGTACCGGGGGGGCGGCGCAGCAGCATGTCGCACAGCTTACGAGCGACGTCCTCGGGGAACAGCAGCAGGGTGCGTCCCGTCAGGTCGCCCAGCATGTGCATCAGCACGGCGGCCACCACCTCCTGCGCCCCGCCGATGATGTCGGGGACCTCCTCGAGCCGCGCGATGTTGATCCGCGGCACGCTGATCATCACGCGCCGGTTCGTCAACTGCGACAGCGCCGTGGCGGCGTGCCCCGCGCCGATATTCGCTACCTCGCGCAGCGCGTCGATCTGCAAGGCCTTCAGGTCGCGGACGTCCTCCATGCCCCCTCCCTAGACGAGTCCGCCGGCATCGAGAATGAGCGTCGGCACCCCGTCGCCCAGGATCGTCGCCCCGCTGAAGACGGGAAGCGTGCCTCGCGGCGCCTCGAAGCTCTTCACCACGATCTCCTGCTGCGCGAGCATCCCGTCCACCACGATCCCCGCGCGGCGCTCGCCCATCTCCAGCACGATGACGGGGCGCTTGGGCGGCAGGGCCTGCTCGGTGACGCCGAGCAGGTCGCGCAGGTGCACGAGCGGCACCACGCGGTCCCGCAGCACCATGGCCTCCCGCCCCTCGACCTTGGTCAGCGCCGCGGAGCCGAGCTCGATGGTCTCCGACACGTACGTGAGCGGGAGCGCGTAGCGCTCGCGGCCCACCGCGGCGATCAGGGCGCGCACGATGGCCAGGGTCACCGGCAGCCGCAGCATGAAGGTGGTCCCCTGGCCGAGCTCGGAGCGGATCTCGATGGAGCCGCCCAGGGCGCGCAGGCGGGTCACCACCACATCGATCCCCACGCCGCGGCCCGAGACGTTGGTCACCGCCTGGGCCGTCGAGAAGCCCGGCCGCGCCAGCACGCGGAGCAGCTGGTCGTCGGTCAGCGCCTCGGCGTGCGGCTCGACGAGTCGTTCCCGCTTCGCGAGGGCGAGGATCTTCTTGCGGTCGATGCCGCGCCCGTCGTCGGTCACCCGGATCGCCACGCTGGCGCGCTCGCGCACCGCGCTGAGCGCGATCCGCCCCTCCGCGGGCTTCCGGCGCCGGCGCCGCTCGTCGGGGGCTTCGATCCCGTGGTCCACCGCGTTGCGCAGCAGGTGAACCAGAGGGTCGCCCAACTCGTCGAGGATCGCCCGGTCGAGCTCGATCTCCTTGCCCTCGACCCGGAAGGCCACCTGCTTGTCGAGCTGTCGCGCGAGGTCGCGCACGAGGCGGGGAAACCGGTCGAACACCTGCCACACCGGTGTCATTCGCGCCTGGATGATCTCGGCCTGCAGCTCCCCGGCGAGGCGGGAGACCTGGAGCGCGACATCGTCGAGCGCCGGGTCACGCCGCTCGACGGCGAGCTGACTCAGCCGGCCGCGCGCGGTGGTGAGCTCTCCGATCTGGTTCATCAGCGCGTCCAGCCGGCGCAGCTCCACCCGGACGTGGCGGCTCGTCGTCGCGACCGGCTCCACTGCCCCGGCCTCGACCGGCGCGGGCGCGGTCGTGCCCGCCCCCGCCCCCCCCACCGTGACGCGCTCCACGTCACCCGCCGCGCGCACCGCGGCCGCGATGGCGTCGGCGCTCGCGCGCGACTCGATGCGGAACGTGAACTCGCCCTCGAAGTCATCGGCCTCGAACGCGGCCGCCGGCGGCGCGACGCCATGAACGGTGCCGAGCGCCTGCACCCGCTGCAGCGCGATGAGCGCCCGGCCGCCCTTGAGGGGCGCCTCGGCGCGCAGCGTCACCCGCACCGGCCGCCCGCGCTCGGCCGAGGGCTCGACCGCCGGCGCCGGCACG
>CAZVSO010000074.1:12425-13617 GCA_964629425.1 uncultured Gemmatimonadaceae bacterium | reverse complement strand
CCTGGCGGGCTCGGTGAGGCCGAGCCAGAGGCCGGCCGCGAAACCGCCGGCAAGCCAGAGAATGGGCGGCCGCACCGCTCATTCCCACCCTAAAGGGTGGGCTCGGCGGGGCCCCGTTCGCCGCGAGTGAACTCGCGGCTCGGCACCTGCCCGTGAACGGGGCATGCTTGGCCGCCTCGGCGGCAGATGCCGAGTCGCGGCTTGAGCAGCGGCTAGCTGAGCTGGATCGGCGTCGCGCCGCAGCGCGGCGCGAGGCCGACCTTGCGCAACCCCTCGAGCAAGATCACGTCGAGTCGCGCCTTCTCCTGATCGGACTCGAGCGACAGCCCGGTGAGGATCGCGCCCTGGCGGGTGTTCGCGTAGTGAGGCGGGAACCGGTTGACGGCGTACACCAGCACGTCCTGGCGGCAGGTGTCGCAGCCGCAGAAGCCCGGGAACGTGCCGCGCAGCCGGTCGTACTCGCGCAGCACCGCCTCCCAGGTCAGGTTCGCTGTCATGCGAGGGCCATCTCCTCCAGCGGCCAGGCCGTGAAGGTGGAGCCGGTGGTGCCGGTGAGCCGCACGCGGCGGTAGCTCCCGACCCACGCCTCCGGTCCCGCCAGCAGCGCGACCTTGTTGCCGCGGGTCCGGCCCTGGAGCAGCTCGCCGCGCTTCGCCCGGCCCTCGACCAGCACCTCGTGCGTGGTGCCGACGAGGCCGATGTTGCGGCGCCGCGTCCCCGCCCGCACCGCGGCGATGAGCCGCTCGAGCCGCTCGCCGGCCACCTCCCCGGGCACGGCGTCCGGGATCCGCACGGCGGGCGTGCCCTCGCGCGGCGAATACCGGAAGGTGTAGGCGTCGTCGAAGCCCACCTCGTCCACCAGCGACAGCGTCTCCTGGAAGTCTTCCTCGGTCTCGCCGGGGAAGCCCACGATGAAGTCGGTCGAGAGCGCGATCGCCGGAATCGCCGCGCGCAGCGCGGCCACGACCGCCAGGTAGCGCTCCCGGTCGTAGCGCCGCAGCATGCGCTTGAGGGTGCGGGAGCTGCCGCTCTGCGCGGGCAGGTGGACGTGCTCGCACACCGCGGGTGTCTCCGCCATGGCGGCGAGCACGCCGGGCGTGAAGTCGGTGGGATAGGGGGACGTGAACCGCACCCGCCGGATGCCGGGCACGGCGCCGACCGCGCGCAGCAGGTCGGCGAAATCGCACGTCCC
>CAZVSO010000074.1:9075-12415 GCA_964629425.1 uncultured Gemmatimonadaceae bacterium | reverse complement strand
GGCGAAGTCGTGGGGGCCGTCATGGTAGCTGTTGACCGTCTGGCCAAGGAGCGTCACCTCGGTCGTCCCGGCGGCGGCGAGGCGCTCGACCTCGGCCACCACGTCGGACAACTTGCGACTCCGCTCCGGCCCGCGCGTCATCGGAATGACGCAGAAGGTGCACCGATAATCGCAGCCCCGCTGCACCGTCACGAACGCCGAGGGGCCCGCCGCGCGAGCCGCCGGCACGTCCTCGTAGTGCTCCCAGGCTCGGAACTCGACGTCGGCCGCCCGCTGGCCGGCCCGGGCGCGCGCGATCAGCTCGGGGAGGCTGCGGTAGCCGTCCGGCCCGATCACGAGATCCACCTGGGGCACCTGCGCGAGCAGCCTGGGCCCCAGTCGCTGGGCCATGCACCCGACCACCCCCAGCACGTCGCCGGGCCGCTTGTGGCGCTTGAGCTCGCCCATGCGCCCAAGCACCCGCTGCTCGGCGTGATCCCGCACGGCGCACGTGTTCACCAGCATCACGTCGGCCTCGGCGGGATCGTCGGTGGGGCTGTACCCTTCGCCGCCAAGCAGGCCGAACATCAGCTCGCTGTCGGCGACGTTCATCTGGCAGCCGTAGGTTTCGATGTAGATGCGGGGCATGGGAGCCGTTAGCCGTTAGCCGTTAGCCGTTAGCAAGATACGGGGAAAGGGGAAAGGGGAAAGGCGGTGCCAACCATTCCCCATTCCCTTTTCCCCATTCCCCCGTCCGGTCACGGTCGTATCGCCAGCCCCAGCATCACGGTCCAGACCGTCTCCGTGAGTCCCGGCCCTTCGCGTTGCAGGTACTCGACCCCGAGGTCGAACGCGCCGCGTCCCCGCGCCACCCGCACGCCGGTGCCGATCGCCGCGCCCAGCTCGGTCGGCGCCTCGGCGCCCGGTCCGAAGGGGAGCCGGCCACCCCGCACGCCGAGCCGCAGCGGCAGCGATGTCCCGCCCACCTCCGCACCGACCGACCAGTTGAAGGTGTCGAACGCGTCCGGCGCGGACACGGACCACGCGGCCCAGGCCGCCGACGCCGCGAACCGGGCGAACGGGCGGGGCTGCCAGTGCAGCGCGGCCCCGGCCTGGACCGGCAGATCGTTGCTGGCCACTTCGGCATCCTCGGTCTCGGTGGTCAGGTACGTGTCCGAACGCAGCCAGCCCGCGAGGCGCAGCCGCGCGACGTCGACGATGACGCTCGCCGATGCGCCGAGCCCGTTATAGAACACGTCGGTCCGCTGCCCGGCGGGGGCATAGCTCGGATTCTCGAAGACCCGGGATACTTGCTCCTGGGTCGAGCCGACGAGGACGTGGAACCCGGCGCCGATCGCCAGTCGCCGCGTCAGGCGGCGCGCCAGCGCCAACCGGACGTCGCTGACAGCGCCCTCGCTCGAGAGGGCGTCGGTGAACGGCTCGCGTTGTCCCCGCAGGTCCATCGTGTCGGAGATCTGGATCCGGTAGCTGCGGTCCAGGTAGGTCGAGAAGCCGAGCGATCCCACCCAGCCCCGCCGCAGGCCGCCGCTCACGAGGAGGACCGGGAAGCGCGAGACCCGCAGCGACGCGGTGGTGGTGTCGAAGTCCAGGTCGCGGTTGGAGGTCGCGCCCATGACTGAGGCGGTGAGGCGGGTGACGTCGGCCAGCGCCGCCTCCGCGAGCGGCGACGCGGCATCGAAGGGGGCGAAAGCGCCGCCGGTCGAGCGGGCGCGCACGCCCTCCTGGCGCCCGGGGGTTCCCAGCCCGCTGAGGCTGAACTGGGAGTCCTGGCCCCGCGCCGCGGAGGCGGCGCCGCCCGACAGCGTAATCAGCAGACCCGTGACCACCGCGCGCCGCCGCATCATGGGACCCCGAAGGGGAAGCGCCGCGTGTAGGTGACCTCGAGCGCGGGCGCGAACGTCGCGTTGGCCGACGGCTGGAACCGCAGCTCCGCGAGCCTGGCACCCTCGGGTACCTGCCGCAGCATCAGGGTGGTGGGAGCGGCGGTGTTGGCCACCCAGGTCTGCACCAGTCCGGTGATCTCGATCCGGACCGTGTCGGCCGTGCCGATCCGGACGAGCGTGCTGCCGCGGCGCAGCGAGTCCGCCACGAGGGGCGACTTGCCGCCGATGTCGGTCTCCACGCCGTAGGCGGCGACGAAGAACGAATCGGACGGCGTCCCCTGCGCGGCGCCGGTGGGCACGAGGATCAGCGTCGCGCGCAGGATCTGGGCCGAGTCACGCAGGAACTGCGGCAGATCGGCCCGTAGGATGCTGCGGGCGGCCGGCACGCCGCCCACGGCGAGCGTGGAGTCGAGCGCCGGTGCCGGCGGGTCGAACACGAAGCTGTCGAACTCGGCGATCGGGTTGACGGTCCGGGGCACCGGCGGCACCGTGTCGATCGGAGGTATCGTGTCCACTCCCGCCGAATCGATCCTGAGGAACCAGCTCACCCGGGGGCCGTTGCCGACCTCGGACGACCCCAGCGCGATGTTCGCCAGCGAGTCGGCGGACACGGTCACGCCGAACGCCAGCCGGCCGGAGTCCGTGGGCACGTAGGGCGCGTCGGCGGAGTCGAGCCCCACGAGGACCGTGATCGCTCCGCCGATCTCGACCGAGACGCTGTCGCGGTTGACGGTGTCGCGGCGGCCCGACGCGGCGAGCAGGCTGTCCACGTTGACGGTGCGGATGGGCGCCGCGGCGAAGTCCGGTGCCAGGTCGGCGAACGTCGTCGCCGAGTCGATGGTCAGCGGCAGGCGATAGAGTCGCAGCGTCAGGTTGGTCGCCCCACTGTCGCGGCGCACGAGGATGAGCGCCACGCGCAGCGAGTCCACCCCGACGATGGGGCGCAGCGTGGTGTCGGCGCCGAAGCGGAACCCCTCGGGGATCGGAAGGGTGCGGAAAACGGGGCGACTCTCGCGGAACGGCAGGCTCGCGGCCAGCAGCTGCCCCGCGTCGTGCGCCTGGACGTACCCCCGGAAGGCCGAGTCGCGGCCGAAGATGGCGCCGAACACCGTGTCGCGCACCGTGATCTGGCCCGGCGGGCAGTAGTCGGGGCACACGCCCGGGGCGGTGAGTTGCTCGGTGCACGCGGCCGCGCCCGCGAGCAGGAAAAGACGCCCGAGGACGCGGGCGCGTCGGCCGGCGTCGCTCACCGGTCCAGCGACTCCGGCAGGAACGCGTCCGGCAGCAGCTCGCGCAGCGTCCAGCGCCGCTCGCTCGCCGGGCCGACGGCGATCACGTCCACGTCCAGACCGAACTCCGCCAGGACCTGCCGGCAGGCGCCGCAGGGCGCGGCCGGGGGATCGGTCTCGCTGGCCACGACGATGCGACGGAACCGCCGGGCGCCCCCCGCCACCGCG
>CAZVSO010000074.1:6709-9065 GCA_964629425.1 uncultured Gemmatimonadaceae bacterium | reverse complement strand
CACCCGCTCCGCGCAGATCGTGAGCCCGTAGGACGCGCTCTCCACGTTGCACCCGGTGAACACGCGGCCGTCCGCCGCCTCGAGCGCCGCCCCCACGCGGAACTCGCTGTACGGCGCGTGCGCCCGCACGAGCGTCTCCCGCGCCTGCCGCACCAGCTGGTCCGTCACCCCCACACCTCCCGCAGAAACGACGTGCCCACCGCGAGCGGCGGCACCTGAAAGTGGTCGGCCACCGTCGCCCCCACGTCCGCGAAGGTCGCCCGCTCGCCCAACCCCACCGCCCGCACCTGTGGCCCCAGGACGAGCACCGGGACCGCCTCGCGCGTGTGGTCGGTCGAGGGCGTGGTCGGATCGTTGCCGTGGTCGGCGGTCAGGATCACGAGGTCATCGTTCTGGAGACGGGTGAGCAGCCGCGGCACCCAGGCATCCAGCTCGCGCAGCCCCCGGTGAAACCCCGCCACGTCGTTGCGGTGCCCCCACGTCTGGTCGAACTCGATCACGTTGGCGAAGATGAACCCCGTCCCCAGCCCCTCGAGCGCCCGCTCGATCAGCCGGTAGGCATCGGCATTGGTCGGCGTGTGCTCGCTCGTGATGTTCCGTCCCGCGAACAAGTCGTCCACCTTCCCCACGCCGACGCGCGGGATGCCCGCATCGGCCAGGCGGTCGAGCAACGTCGTGCCGGTCGGCTCGAGCGAGAAGTCGCGCCGGTGGGCGGTGCGCCGGTAGTTCCCCGGCCCGCCCACGAACGGCCGCGCGATCACCCGGCTCACCGCCTGGTCGCCCACCAGCAGCTCGCGCGCCACGCCGCAGGCCCCGTACAGCTCGTCCAGCGGGACGGTCTCCTCGTGGGCCGCGATCTGGAAGACCGAGTCCGCCGACGTGTAGACGATCCACTCGCCCGAGCGCTGGTGCGCCGCGCCCAGCTCCGCGATGATCGCGGTCCCCGAGGCGGCGCGATTGCCGCCCGCCAGCACCTCTCGCCCGGTGCGGCGGGCGAACTCGGCGAGGAGCCCCGCCGGGAAGCCTTCAGGGTAGGTGCGGAACGGCCGCTCCACCATCACGCCGCACAACTCCCAGTGCCCCGTCGTCGAGTCCTTCCCGGCCGACCGGGGCAATGCCACGCCATGGGCAGCCGTGGGCGCGACGGTGGGGCTCAGGCCGCACACGGGCCGGCAGCGCCCCAGGCCGAGCGACTCCAGGTGCGGCAGCGCGAGCCCGCCCACCGCCCGGGCCACGTTGGCCAGGGTGTTCGACCCCTCGTCGCCGTAGGCGGCGGTGTCGGGGACGGGACCGATGCCGACCCCGTCCAGCACGATGATGGCGGCCCGCTTCACTGGTAAAACCGCGGCAGTCGCGGGCCCAGCCCCGTCAGCAGCTCGCGCTGCAGCTCGCCACTCCAGGCGGCGAACTCCTCGAGCGTTACCCGGCCGCCCGGGGCCTCGCCCACGAGGGTGGCGATGTCACCCACCGCGACCGGCCCGTTACCGACGTCGATCATCGTCAGATCCATGGTCACCAGCCCGACGATGGGACAACGCGTCCCGTTGAGGAGCACGCGGGCGCGGCCCGTGAGCCCGAGGCCGCGGCGCAGTCCGTCGGCGTAGCCGATGCCCAGCGTGGCGATGGTCGTGTCGCGCAGCGCCGTCCAGAACGCGCTGTAGCTGACGCTCTCGCCGGCGCGCACCCGGCGCACCGCGAGGACCCGGGCGCGGAGGCTCACCACCGGCCGGCCCTCCTGGAGTCCGTCGCCCGGCGAGCCGCCGTAGAGGTACACGCCCGGCCGGACCAGATCGAGCGCGTACTTGCGGTCGCGCAGCGCGGCGGCGCTGTTGGCGACGTGCAGGAGCGGCGGCCGCCGGGGCAATCGCGCCACCGACTCGACGAACCGCGCGCACTGCAGCTCGGTCGTGCCGTCCTGGCGATCGGCCGAGTGGAACTGGGTGAAGCAACCCTCGAACTGCGGCACGTCGAGCGCGCCCGCGAGCGCGTCGATCTCGTCCCACCGCACGCCCGAGCGTCCCATGCCCGTGTCGATCTCGAGGTGGAACGGGCCGGCCTGCTCGCCCCGCGCGCACCAGGCGCGGATCGTGGGCGCGTCGCCCAGCGCGGGCGTCAGCCGGTGCTCACGGACCGCGTCGAACAGATCGGGCCGCCCCGGGAGGAACACGAGGATCGGGCGCGCGATCCCGGCGCCGCGCAGCTCGGCGCCCTCCTCGAGCGTCGCCACGCCGTAGCCCCACGGGTCGAGGTTTTCGAGGGCCTTAGACACGGCGACGGCTCCCACCCCGTATGCATTGGCCTTGACGACGGGCAGGAGCCGCGTGCCCGCGATACGGGCGACGGTGCGGGCGTTCTC
>CAZVSO010000074.1:0-6699 GCA_964629425.1 uncultured Gemmatimonadaceae bacterium | reverse complement strand
GCGGCGAGATCCACGTCGACCCACGCACGACTCTGGCGCCCGCTCAAAGACAGGCTCACAGGCGGGGCGAATCATAGCGGGCCGGGGGGCTAACTGCAAGACGCGGCGAGGGTTGGGGAGACGGGAAACGGGAAACGGGAAACGTGGCGTGGAGGCTGCGGGAGCGTAGAGCGGGAACGTCGCGGCTTCAGGGGAACGCAGCCCCCGTCCCCTGAGCGATTCGCCGAACGTGCCCTTGACGGGGGACGGAGGCTCGTGTCGATTCAGCGCCCGCAGTGTACGTGGCCGTCATCCTCCAGGATTAAGGAGCAACAACATGAACAGGTCCGATGCTCTTACGGTGTCTGCCGCAGCCGTCTTGTTGTTGGTGGCGGCCTGTACTGACAAGCAGGCTGTCGGTCCGACGGGAACCAGCATGTCGATTCCCGACGCGCCGAGTTCCGTGAAGGGCCCTGTGGTGCAGTCTGCTACGGGGAGCGGCATCTTCATTTCTGTCGACAACTTGCGCACCTTCTCCTTCACCGCTCAACGCCATGCCGATGGAACGGTGAGCGGACAATGGGTGCGTGTCAATCACGCATCTAAAGGGGGGCTGGGGCGCAGCGAGGGGCAAGTCACCTGCTTCACCATCAGCGGGAACACCGTGTGGCTCGGCGGATTCGCTAAGAGCGGTTTATTCAGCACTCCCGATTCCAGCCGTGACGTGGCTTGGCGTGTGGCTGACAACGGGCAAGGAAGCAGCGCACCGCCAGACCAGATGAGCCTGCAAGTCGTTGGTGCGTTTAGTGGGTTTGCAGCGGACTACTGCGCGACGACGCCCGGCAGTCCCGCCCTGCTGAATATCGAGGCCGGGAACATCCAGGTGCGTCCGTGAGAATCTGAACCACTAATCTCGGAACAGAGTCTCTTGAAGCGCCCGCAGATCGCACCTGGTCTGCGGGCGCTTGACATGGGGACGACCCGCGCTTGCGAGGTCGCGCGTTGGGTGAGAGAATCGCCAGGCTCGTCAACGCTCAGTCGTGGGTTCACTCGAGGAGGGCATATGACTGGGATGCGACGGTGGGCCGGTCTCGGTGTGGCGTCGGCACTGGGAGCGTTCACGGCGTGCGGTGGCGACGGATCGGGGCCGGACCTCGTCGCCCTGAGCTTCACCAACGCGGTGCACGAGTGCGGCGGCACCACCATTCTCACCGTGACCCAGGTGCTCGGGCCCAGCGGAGCACGCATCGGCAACATCATCCCCGGCCGCTACGTCGCCCGCGGCTCCTTCACCCTGCCCGGCCCCGCCGATCACGTGATCACGCTCGGGTTTCTCGGCAGCTACGTCACCGCGTCGGGCGGGAACGTGGGAGAGGACCGCGATCACGTCATCACGGGCGGGACCACGACAGGGAGCTACGAGGTCGTGCAGGAAGTCATCGAGTGGATCAGCGGCCAGGGCCATCCGATCGTGGACATCTTCCCGGGGACCGTCGTCGGCGGCAGCGCGGACGACTGCGTGCGGGTGTTCTGACCGGGCGACCCCGAGGCTGGGGTGTCAGCGAAACCACACCACGCCGAGCGTCAGGCTCGGCAGCGAGAGCTGGTCGCCGTCCATACTGAAGCGCCGATGGGTGTAGTCGACCCGCAGGGCGCCGTGGCTCCACGCGCGTAGCAGGACGCCTCCCCCGATGTTGTAGCCGAACACGGCGCCCCCTCCCCCCTGACTCGCGCCCGCGATCGTGCTCACGCCGGCCCGGGCCACGAACCCCACCGCGGGAGTGGGGGACAGCAGGAAAGCCGCATCCAGATCGGCACCGATGACTACGATCCCATAGGCGAGTGCCTCGGGCAGTGTGGCGACCGCGATGTCGATCCCCAGCGCGTTGCGATCGAGCGCGGAGAAACGGTAACCCATTTGCAGCAGGCGGCCGTGCCCCGGGGCCACGACGCCGACTTCGACGGCGGACATGCGCTGGCCCGCCGCGCTGCGGGTGAGCGCGACGAGACCCACGACGACCGCACCACACAGCCGGACTACCGGTTGCATCGACGAACCCTCGGTTCGAGTAACGCCTACAACGTCACCCCCTAGCCTCAAGCAGGATTCAAGCGGGCCACTACCTTATCCACTGCCTCCACAGGTCACGCCCATGCCCGAACCCCGCCCCGCCGACGCCGCCCTCGGTCGCGCGCTGGCCCTGGTGCGCGACCTGCGCGCGCGCTGCCCCTGGGACGCCGCCCAGACGCCCCAGACGCTGCGCCCCTACCTCGTCGAGGAAGCGCTCGAGCTGGACCACGCCATCCGGCGCGACGACGCCGACGCCATCCGCGATGAGCTGGGCGACCTGCTCCTCAACGTGGCGTTTCAGATCGTCATCGCCGAAGACAACGGTCGGTTCGACGCCGAGGCAGTCGTGGCGGGGCTCGAGCAGAAGATGTGGCGCCGGCATCCGCATCTATTCGGCATCGGGGACAAGCCGAGCTCATGGGAGCACGGGAAACGGGAAACGGGACACGGGACACGTGGCGTGCTCGAGGGGCTACCGCCCACGCTGCCTCCCCTCCTCACAGCGTTCCGGCTCCAGGAGCGCGCCGCGGGGGTGGGGTTCGATTGGCCGGACGCGACGGGACCGATGGCGAAGGTGAAAGAAGAGATCGAGGAGCTGGAAGGGGAAAGGGGAAAGGGGAATGGGGAAAGGGTGGAAGAAGAGATTGGCGACCTGCTCTTCGCGGTGGTCAACCTCGCGCGCAAGCTCGGGGTCGGGCCGAGTCAGGCGCTGGAGCGCGCCAACGACAAGTTCCAGCGGCGCTTCGCGACGATGGAGGCCCTGGCCGCCCAGCGCGGCATCGCCTTCGGGCGCGGGGGGCTCGAGGAGCTGGACCGGCTGTGGGACGAGGTAAAGACGCGGGAAGGGGGAAGAGGGAAGGGGGAAGCGTAGGTATTCCCCCCATCTAGCCAACCAGGCCGCCACCGCTACCTTCTCCCCCGCTCCGTCGGCGGGCGCTTCCGCCCGACCGCCGGCCAAGAACCCCATGATCAGGAGATGCGACCATGGAAAGTGGGTTGATGAGCTGGTTGACCAGCCTCCTCAGCGGGGCCCTGGGCGGGAACGTCGCCGGCGCCGTGCTCAAGGACAAGAGCCTCGGCCCGATGTGGAATTCCGTGGCCGGCGTGCTGGGCGGCGGCCTCGGCGGCCAGCTGCTGGGCGCTATCGGGCTGGCACCGGGCGGGGGGATGATCGGCAACGTCGCGTCGTCGGCCATCGGCGGCGCCGTGGTGATGGTCATCGTAGGGTTCGTCAAGAAGATGATGGGCAAAAAGACAGCCTGAGAGGCGGGAAGGGGGAAGCGGGAAGGGGGAAGGGTCCCCTCCCCTTCCCCCCGCAGCATCGGCTCCTCTCCACAACCCTCAGGGCACCTCGAACTCTCCGCGCGGCACCTCATCGACCGTGAGGCCCTCGCCAGCCGCGTCGAGCGCCCTGTAGTCGGCTTCCCACTGCCGACGGAATGCCTCGTACGCCTCGCGCGTGGTCCAGCGATCGATCGTCAGGTAGCGGCCCGCCGTCTCCCGATCCCGCAGTAGCTCGGTGCCGCGGTACTCGGTGCTGCGGGCGAATAGTTTCGCCCAATCACCGTTCGTGCCGTAGGCGCGCTCGAACTGCGCCGCGCGCTCGGGCCGCACTACGAATTCCCAGATGATGACGTACAAGGTCGGTCAAGGGCGGTCAAGCACGGTCAAAGGCGGTCGGGGACGGTGCGGGATCGTCCTTTTCGCCCCTGCCCGTCTTCGACCGACCTGGCCCGCCCTCGCCCGCCCTGTTCTCATGGCCACAGCCTGTACAGCGTCCGCGGAAACGCGATCGCTTCGCGGATGTGTGGGATGCCGCAGATCCAGGCCACGGTGCGCTCGACGCCGAGGCCGAACCCCGAGTGCACGAACGTGCCGTACTTGCGGAGGTCGAGGTACCAGCCGTACGCCTCCTCGGGCAGGCGCTCGGCGCGGATGCGGGCGAGCAGCTTGTCGTGGTCGTCTTCGCGCTGGCTGCCCCCGATGATCTCGCCGTACCCCTCCGGGGCCAGTAAATCGTTGTTGAGGACTGTGCGCGGGTCGGCGGGGTTCTCCTTCATATAGAAGGCCTTCACCGCCGTGGGGTAGTTGTAGACGAACAGGGGACGGTCGTGCGCGCGCGAGAGGAGAGTCTCCTCGTCGCCGCCGATGTCCCGGCCCCAGACGATGTCGCTCCCCATGCCCTTGAGTCGCTCGACGGCCTCGGTGTAGGACAGCCGGGGGAACGGCGGCACCACACGCTCCAGGGGCGCCGTGTCACGCTCGAGCTCGGCGAGCTCGGCCTTCCGGCGGTCCAGCACCCGAGCGACGATGGAGGCGACGAATTCCTCCTGGAGCCGCATGTTATCGTTGGAGTCGTGCCAGGCGACCTCAGGCTCGACCATCCAGAACTCGGTGAGGTGCCGGCGCGTCTTGGATTTCTCGGCCCGGAACGTGGGGCCGAAGCAGTACACCTTGCCCAGCGCCGCCGCCGCGGCTTCGACGTAGAGCTGGCCCGTCTGGGCGAGGTACGCGGTGCCCAGGTCGAAGTACTCAGTGGCGAACAGGTTGCCGGCCGCCTCGCCGATCGCGCCGGTCAGGATCGGGGTATCGACGAGGACGAAATGCCGCTCGTGAAAGAAGTCGCGGATCGCCTGCACCACCTCGTGACGCACGTGGGCGATCGCCACCTGGCGCCGGCTGCGCAGCCACAGGTGCCGGTGCTCGAACAGGAAGGCGGTGCCATGCTCTTTGGGGGTGATGGGGAAATCGACGCTGGGCCCCAGGATGCGAAGGTCGGCGACGTCGAGCTCGACCCCGCCGGGCGCGCGCTTGTCGGCCCGGAGCGCGCCGGTCACCGCGACCGATGTCTCGTGGGTGAGGCGCCCGAACGCCTCCCAGACGGCGTCGGGGACCTCCTTGCGGGACAGGACCGCCTGGAGATAGCCCGTGCCGTCGCGCAGGACCACGAAGCCGATCTTGCCGCTGGAGCGGGTGGTGGCCACCCAGCCGCGCACGGTGACCGGAGCGGCCTGCCCCGCGAGCGGCGCCAGCTCTTCGATGCGACGGAACTCCGGCATAGGCGCGGCATCTTAGTGGCGGCTCTGTGGGCTGTCAACGCGATCGCCTGCGTATCCCCGTCCAACCGGCTCGGTCCCGCACGCCAGGACCGGGGCTGGCCGTCCTACCTCGGGACGCCCCGCCACGACGCCTCGGCGCACGAGACGCTCGCTCCTGACCCAGGCCGGCTGTGGCGCACCCGGGCCGGCCGCGCGGTGCGCGGCGCGCCGGCGATCGGCGAGACGATCCTGGCCGTCGGGGGCACCGATCGCACGGTCACCCTGCTCCAGCGCGAGTCGGGCGAGCGGGTATGGAGCCGGGGGCTGAAGGGGACGATCCACGCCGGCCCGCTGCTGGACGGCGACCGGCTCTACGTCGCCACGCAGCAGACTCCCGAGGGCCGGGTGTACGCGCTGCGACTGGCCGACGGGAAGACGGCGTGGAGCGTGGCCACGGGCGGCGTCGAGGCGCCGCTCGCGCTCGCGGGGGACGCGCTGTTCGCGGGCACGGAAACGGGCACGATCTATCGGCTCGCCGCGGCCGATGGCCGGACCGTGTGGCGGCAGCGGCTCGCCGGAGCGGTCCGCGCCGGTCCCGTCCCCACGCCCGCGGGCGTCGCGGTCGCGACGACGAGCGACACGGCGTATCTGCTCGATCTCGAGACGGGAGCCGTGCGCGCCCGCCGCGCGACCCCGGGGACGGTGCTCGGCACCCCGGCCACGGATGGCAGGCGCCTGTTTCTCGCCACGACGGGCGGCCATGTCCTCGCGCTCTCGCTTCCGGACCTCGACGTGGAATGGGATGTCCCCACCGGCGACGCGGTGTACGGCGCGCCCGCCCTCGTGGGCGACACTCTCTACGCGCTCACCCGCACGGGCGCGCTGTGGCTCGTGCCCGTAGACGCGCCTACCGACGCGCGGCGCCACACGCTCGGGATCGTGTCGATCGCGGGCCCGACGCCCACCCGCTCGGGGGTCCTGATCGGCAGCGTGAACGGCGAAGTGCTGCTGGTGGACCCCGATTCCGGCGTGGTGCGGTGGCGCACACTGGTGGACGGGCCCGTCGAGTCACCGCCGCTGGTGCGCGACCGCCAGTTGATCGTCGTGGGCGGGCGCGGCGATATTCACGCCTATCGATGAATCGCACGCTCGTGTTGGCGTTGCTCATGGTGACCGCCGCGCGCGGCGCACGCGCCCAGACGGACACGACGCCGCCGCGCGTGGAGTCGGCGGGCTTCACCGACGGCCTGGTGCGCTACGGCCGCTGGGTCACCGCGGCGGGCGCGCTCGCGCTCACGCTCCTCTCCGTGCAGCAGCACGAGCGGGCGGAGGACCACTGGGATCAGCTGAACCGCATCTGCCGGTACGACAACGCCGCCTGCGTCGTGGGGGCCGACGGCCGGTACGTGAACCCGACGGCCGAAACCGAGTACCAGGCGACGCTCGATTACGACCGCCGGGCGCGGCGCCGGCTGGTGGGCGGCCAGATCGCGCTGGCGGTGACGGTGGGCCTGTTCATCATCGACGTGGGTCGTGGTGGCGCAGGGCCCGGCAACATCCCGCTGGCGCCGCTCGAGGTGACGGTGGCCGGGGACGGCGCCCGAATTGGGG
>CAZVSO010000073.1:0-13762 GCA_964629425.1 uncultured Gemmatimonadaceae bacterium | reverse complement strand
TGCGGCACCGTACCGACGCCCTCGCTGCCCCACCACGACGCCTGGGCATCGGTCGAGACGCCGATGGCGCCGGCGATGTGCGCGGCGTAGCCGTCGCCGGTCTGCACCAGCCAGTGGTCGTGTCGGGCGGGGAAGAACATCACCCGCTTCGGCTTGGCCGCGTTCACCACCAGCCGGGTGTTGGTCCCGACCTTGGTGCGGCGCGCCAGGACGCCGAGGTACAGCGTCTCGAGCACGACGAACGCGTCGTACGGCCCCTCGATCAGCATGACCGTCTCCCAGGGCTGCACCTCGTCACCGTCGTACAGCGCTCGTACGTCGAGCTCGTCCCAGCGGTCGGCGCTGAGCTTGAGGATGGCGATCGCCTCGTCCACGCCGCCCAGGAAGGCGTGCCCCTTGCCGAATACCTGCATGGTGACGCGCGGCCGGTGGCGGTCCGTGAGGAGAATCTCCCGCGCGCGCACGAAGTACTTGTCGGAGTAATAGCCCTCGCGCATGCGCTCCACGGGAAGGTGGAAGATGGCGGGATCGAGGCGCTGCTTGCGGGGCATGGAGCGGGACAATATCGCGGGTCAGCGCGATACGGGCCAGGCGAACGTCGCGACGAGCGTGTCGCCGCCGGGCAGTGGGAGCCGGCGGGCGACGTTGTTCAGACGGCCGCAGACCACACCGACGGGCGAGACCGAGTATGGCAGCGCCACGCGGAGGCACACGACGTCGGCGTGGCGGCCGCGCTCCGCGGGCGGGACGAGCGCCACGTCGAGGTCGCCGGGCGGCCCGCCGCCCAGCACGAGCCCGATGCGGCGGGCCGGCCCGCCCGGCGACAGGTCGAGGTCCCGGGGCGCGCTCGTGCTGTCGTTGCGCGCCAGCGCGAGGGTCACGCGGACGCGGCGGGGCCGCACGACGGCCTCGATCGTGAGCTCGAGCGGTGCGGCGGGGATGGTGACGGTCTCGGTGGGGCGGGTCTCGCCCCCCGTTTCCTCGCGGACGACGGCGACATCCAGCCACAACGAATCCGTCGCGCCGGACCGGGGAACGCCGAGCGGGTAGATGCGGGCGGTGCCGCCCCAGGGGACCCGGGCCGTCCGGCGATAGCTGTCCTGCTCCCACAGTGGCAGGCCGCGGCGGGAGCGACCCACCAGGCGACGGGTGACGAACTCGCCGACGAGGGTGACCGAGTCGGCCTGGGGCAGCAGGGAGAGCAGCGATTCGACCTCGAGCGAGTCACCGCGGAGCGCGAGACGGAGGTCGGTCTCGAGCGGGCCGCTGACGCGTGCGCCGCCGAGGGTCGTGCGGGTGCCGGCGCGGGTGCGGACCGCCTCGACCTGGTAGGAGACCCGGTAGCGCGGCGCCTGGACCAGCGCCGCGCTGACGAGTGCCGCGCCGAGCGCGCTACGGCACCACGATCGCGGCACGCGTGTCGGCGGTGCTGCCGCCCGGCCGCTCCCAGCGGGCCCGTACCGCCCAGCCGAGCGCGACGCCCCCGATGAGCGCCAGAGTGGCCCAGAACGCCAGGGCGCGGGTCCCCAGGGCCGGGCGGGGAACCACGCGCGCCTGCGGCTGCCCCGCCGAGCGCGCGATCGCGGCGCGCAGCTCCAGGTGGCTGGCCCGCGCGCCCGCGCAGTGGGGGCAGGCCGCCAGGTGCCGCGCGAGCGCCGCCTGCTCGGGGAGGCTCAACTCGCCCTCGAGATCCGCGCCGAGCTGCCCGAGCCAGCGCTCGTGCTGGTCCATCATACGAGTCCCTCGCGATGGGCCGCCGCCAGCTCCCGGGCCTCGGGGTATTTCGCGCGCAGCCGTGCGAGCAGCGCGTCGGCGCGCCCGTTGTCGCGCCGGTACTTGCGGTAGATCTCAGCGAGCCGCAGGGCCGACTGGATCTCCCGCTCGGGCGGCAGCGCCTGGGTCAGCAGATGCTCCAGCGTGGCGATCTCGTCGGCCAGCGTGATCGCACTGCCGCCCATCATGCGACCCCACAGCCCGGACAGGGGCTCCAGCACGACGTGAAAAAAGCCCGTCACCGCGCCGAAGGCCGCCCACAGGATGGCGAAGAAGGCGAGCAGCGCGCTATCCACCCGGCCCGTCAGGAAGAAGCGCACCACCACGACGACACCCGCCGCGCCGAGCGCGGGGCCGAGGATGCGCCGTGCCACGGCGAGCGGGCTGGGCGGATCGGGCTCCACGGTCCCGAACGTAGGGGGGCCGCCACGGCCGAGCAAGTTGACACGCCGCGCGGCGGGGGCTAAACCTAGCCCACCCGTCTGATCCGGAGCGTCCCGTGCCGTCAACGCCCCCGCAGTCGCGTCGCGAGTTCCTCTGGTCCGCCGGCACCGGGGTGGCGAGCGCCGCGCTCACCATCGGCCATCCGATCCGGCCGCCGCGTGGCCTGCCGCCGCCGAGCCGCTGGGCCGCGAAACCCGTGGTCGTTTCGAGCGCGAACAGCCTGCGCCCCGTGCAGAAAGCCTACGATCTGATCCTCGCGGGCGCCGATCCGCTCGACGCCGCGGTAGAGGGCGTGAAGATCCAGGAGCTGGATCCGGCGGACGACTCGGTCGGATACGGTGGCCTCCCCAACGCGGACGGCGTGGTGCAGCTCGACGCGTCATGCATGCACGGCCCGACGCGCCGCGCGGGCGCGGTGGCCGCGCTGGAGGGGATCAAGACCCCCTCCGAGGTCGCGAAGCTCGTGCTGAAGTACACCGATCACGTCCTGCTCGTGGGCGAGGGCGCCAAGCGCTTCGCGCTGTCGTACGGCTTCAAGGACGAGGACCTGCTCACCCAGCATGCCCGCGAGGAGTGGCTGCGCTGGCGCGCCAACAGGGACCCGGAGGACGACTACCTGGACGTGCCGCAGGGCGAGCGTCTGGCGCAGCGCCCGACGGGGACGATCAACTGCGACGCGGTCACGCCCGCGGGCGACATCGCCTCGGTGACGACCACGAGCGGGCTGGCGTGGAAGATCCCCGGGCGCGTGGGCGACAGTCCCATCATCGGCGCGGGCCAGTACTGCGACAACGACGCGGGCGCCGCCGGCTCGACGGGCCGCGGCGAAGCGAACATCAAGGCGTGCGGCGGGTTCCTGACGGTCGAGTTCATGCGCCGCGGGATGAAGCCGACCGACGCCTGTCTCGAGACCCTCAAGCGGGTCGTGCGGATGACCGAGGCGCGACTCCTCGCCCCCGACGGACGCCCGCGGTTCGGGCTGACCTACTACGCCGTCAACAAGCGCGGCGAGTTTGGGGCGGCGTCGCTCTACCCCGGGCGGTTCGCCGTGCACGACGGCACGGAGGCGCGGTTCCAGGATACCGCGCCGCTCTACCCGTCGCGGCCGCAGTAGCCGGTGCGCCGGGTCGCCCTCGCCGTCGGCCTCCTCGCCCTGGCGGTCGGCACACGGCCGCTCCCGGCGCAGCGCTACTGGGTGTCGTCCGCCTCGCCCTACGTGTACTACCGCAGCACCGACGGGTTCTGGCTCGCCGGCTTCTTCCGGGTGACGAGCCCGCTGGGCGTCGAGCCGCGCCCCGAGCCGTGGCGCGCCTCGGCCGTCGTCACGGGCGGGATGAGCACCGAGGGCAGCTATTACCTCCAGGCGGATGCGCAGGCGCCCGCGTGGTGGGATGGGTGGCGGCTCGGGCTCACCCTCAGCGCGGTGCGATTCAACCGGCTCGGCTACTACGGGGTCGGGAACGACACGCGGTTCGACGAGGATTCGGCGGGTGCCGGGCGCTCGTATTTCTACAAGGTGAGCCGCACCACGCAGGACGCGCGGCTCACGGTCGAGCGCCGCATCGTCGGGCCCGTGCGCGTCCTCGCCGGCGCGATCGTGCAGCACAGCGACTTCCGCGGCCTCCCCGGCGAAACCGTGTTCGAGCGCGACCTCGGCTCGGGCGCGGTCGATCCCGCCACGGTGCCGTTCACCGACGTCGCCCTCCGCGGCGGCCTGGTGCTGGACATCCGGGATCACGAGATCGACCCCCACCGCGGCGTGGTGGTGGAAGCGCTGTACGCCGACGGCCGCGGGTACACGCGCGCGACCGGCTCGGCCCGCGCGTACCTGCAACCGGTCGAGCGACTCGTCCTCGCCGCGCGGGTGGCGGCCGAGGAGATGCGCGGCGACCCGCCGCTCGCGGCACAGCAGCTGATGGAGTCCACCGGGCTGCCGTTCGTCGCCGTCGGCGGGTACCGCTCGCTGCGCGGCCACTACGACGGCCGGTTCACGGGGACGGGCAAGCTGCTGGGAGGGCTCGAGGCGCGCTACGCACTGCTCTGGGCGCCGACGATCCTCGAGCTCAAGCTAGTGGCGTTCTACGACGTCGGACGGGTGTTCGGGAGCGGCGAGGACCTGCGACTCACGACGGACGACCTGCACCAGGCCGGCGGGGGCGAGCTGGCGCTGCGCATCGGCTACAACAGCCTGGTGGTGTTCGGCGCCGGATTCAGCGACGAGGGGTGGCAGATCCTGTTCGGGACGAGCTGGAGTTACTAGAGTCGTCAGTTGTCAATCGTCAGTCGTCAGCTGACAACTGAAAACTGATGACTGACGACATCAGATCTCCCGGATCTCCACACCGCGCTTCCTGAGCTCCTCCACGTACGCGTCGAACGGCACCGCTTCGTCCGGTGTGAGCACGCCGCGCGCTGCGATCCGGCCGTCGGCCTGCATCAAGCCCGTGATCGACAGGGAGTAGCCGGTCGTGCGCATCATGGCGCTGATGCCCCGGGCCGTGTCGTAGTAGTCGAGCAGCTCCCACGCCGCGCGCCGCCCGTCGGTGCCCCGGACCTCGACCCGCAGGGCCACGAGGTCGCGCCCTTCCGGCTTGGTGAGACCGGGCGACACGACGGCGATGAAAGCGTCCCGCGGCACGATCTCCTTCCCCTTCACCTTGACCGGCGCGAGATCGAGCAGGCCGAGCTCGCGGATCGCCCGCATAATCGCCGCGTGGCCGGGATACCGCAGGGTCTTGTACTCCATCGACCGGATCCGGCCTTCCCACGCCCAGGGAAGCGTCGAGATGCCGCCGCCGGTGTGGAACGCCTCCAGCGCGCCCACGGGGGCCGGGAACGCGAGCTCTTCGACCTCAGACAGCGCTTCCACCCGCGTGGGCTTGCCGTTGCGCAGCACCCACGACTGCGTCGTGTAGTAGTCGAGCGCGCCCTCGAGCGAGTAGACGATCTGGTAGTTCAGGGGCGGCTCGGGGTGTTGCGGCAGCCCGCCGACGTACACCCGGACGCTGTCGGCGACCCCGACGCGGCGGATCCCCTCGGCGGCGATGACGTTCACCATGCCGGGCGCGAGCCCGCAGTCGGGGATGACGGACACCCCGCGCCGCACCGCCTCCTCGTGGAGCTTCTTCTGGCTGAAGACGATCTCGGTGTTGCCGCCGAGATCGGCGCAGTGCACACCCGCGTCCACGGCCGCCTTCGCCACTTCGAGGTTGAAGTAATACGGCAGAGCGTTGAGGACGGCGTCGTGGCCCCGCATGATGCCGCGCAGGGCGTTCGCATCGCGCGCGTCGAGCGGAGCGCGCCCGAGGCGGGCCGCAAGCGGCTCCAGGAATGCCGGCAGGCGGTCGGCGTGCAGATCGGCGAGGGTGACCCGCTCGGCCCCGCCGTGTTGCAGGAGATCGTACGCGCAGGCGGTTCCCTGGAGCCCCGCGCCCAGCACCAGCATTCGCATCGCCCGACGACGCCTCCGCGGGGGGGGAATTGAGCGGCGGGAAAGCTAGTCGCAGGAGGGGACGATGCGGAAGTTGACGGCAGGGGAAGGGGGAAGGGGGAAGAGGGAAGGGTAAGACCGTCACCGCCTTACCCTTCCCCCTTCCCCCGTCCCCCTTCCCCCGTCCCCCCCTTACCCCGTCAGGTCCCGAGCTCCCGCTTGAAGAACCCGACGATGGTGTGCCACGCCGAATCCGCGGCGGCGGGATTGTCGCGGGTCCGCAGGAAGCCGTGGCCCGTGCCGGGGTAGGTCGCGTAGTCGTAGCGCTTGCCCGCCTCGCGCATGGCGCGGGCGACGTCGGGCAGGGCCGCGTTGATGCGCGCATCGGTCTCGGCGTATACGCCCAGGCCGGCGGCCTTGATTCGCGCAACGTCGGCGAGCTCGGGGCCGGCGCCGTAGCACACCACGAAGGCGCCGAGCGCGGCGTTGTTGGTGGCGTAGCGGAAGCTCTGGCGACCACCCCAGCAGAAGCCGATCACGCCGATCAGGTCGCGGCGCACGGCCGGCACGGTCCGCAGGTAGGCGTGCGTGGCGTCGAGGTCCGCGGTCACGGAGTCGGGGGGCAGGCCGCCGATGAGGCGCCGCGCGCTGTCGAGCGAGGCCGGCGTGCCCCCGCGGCGCGACAGCAGATCGGGCGCGATCGCGACGAACCCGTCCCGGGCCAGCTGCTCCGTCGTCGCCCGGATGAAGTCCGAGAGCCCGAAAATCTCGTGGATCACGATCACAGCCGCCGCCGGATCCCGCCGCTCGGGATAGGCCAGGTAGGCGTGACGGTGTCGCGGCCGCTCGGGTACTTCACGTACTCGGTGTGGATGTCGGGGCGGCCGAGGACGGCCCAAGACGGCCCAGGACGGCCCAGGTAAGAGCCCAACAACGCCACCGCAACCAGCAGAGCGCCGATCCCGGTCCCCACCTTGCCCGTCTTGGGCCGTCCTCGGCCGTCCTGGGCCGTCCTAGCTCGCATACACCCCCCGCAGCGCCGACTCCGGCTCCGGCATGCGGTCCCGGCTCGCCAGCGCCTCCTCCGCGGCCTGCTCGACCCCGGCCGCGACCTCGGCCTCGACCGCAGCCAGCTCGGCCTCCGTCCGGCCGTCTTCCTTCAGGTATTCCTCGTACAGCCCGATGGGATCGCGCTTGCCCCACGCCTCGAACAGCGCCGCCGGGAAGGTCTCGCGGGCTTCCCGCTCGTCGTGGGTCGCGTGGCCGCCCATGCGGAACGTCTCGGCCACGAGCACGGCGGGCCCCTCGCCGCGGCGGCACCGCTCCACCGCGAGCATGGTCGCGGCGTAGGCATCGAGCACGTTGTTCCCGTCGAAGGACGCGCCCCATATGCCGTAGCTCGCCGCCCAGTCGCCGAAGTCGGGCGGCACGTGGTGCTGCTCCAGCCGGGTGCCGAGGGCGACCTGGTTGTTCTGGATGATGAAGATCGCCGGAACCCGCTGGACCGCGGCGAAGTTGGCCCCCTCGTGCACCGGGGCGGCCTTGGTCGAGCCGTCCCCGATCCACGTGAGCGCGACGCGGCGCTCGCCGCGCAGCTTGAACGTGAGCGCGATGCCCGCGACGACCGGCACCATGTCGCCCAAGTGGGAAACGGGCTGGAGCACGCCGCGCGCGAGGTCCCCGCAGTGCAGGTCGCGGCCCGCCGAGGGGGAGTCGGCGGTCGCCAGGTAGGCGCGCAGCATCTGGGACACCGGCATGCCCATCTCGCAGCACGCGGCCGCGTTGCGGATCATCGGCGCGACAACGTCGCGCGCGGGCTCGAGCGCGCGGCAGGGGCCGACGGTGGCCGCCTCCTCGCCGGTGCCGAGCCAGGCCTTGGAGATCACCCCGGTGCGCACCCAGCGCTTGAGCTGAACGTCGTGCAGCCGCGCGCGCACCAGTCCGGCATACAGGCCGAGCTTGGCGTCGGGGGTCAGGCGCGCCACGATCGCGGCCCGCTCGGCCGACGACTCGACCGTGGCGCGAAACGCCCGCACCAGGGCGGGATCCGGCTTCCAGGCGACGTACTCGGGCGGGTCGAACGCGGGGAATCGCTTCACCGGATGCCGGCGGCGCTCCGTGCCTGCACCCGGCCGTCCTGCTTGAACACCACGCCGCCCTTCATGACGAAGTCCACCCGCTCGAGCGTCGTGATGTCGGCGAGGGGATCGCCGCGCACCGCCACGAGGTCCGCCAGCTTGCCGGCGGCGACGCTGCCGATGTCGCGCTCGAGCCCGAGGAGCGTGGCGCCGTGCAGCGTGCCGGCCTGGATCGCCTGCGACGGCGTCATGCCGTGCCGCGCCATCAGCGTAAACTCGTGCCCGTTGGTGCCGTGCGGGAACACGCCGGCGTCGGTGCCGAGGGCCACCTTCACGCCGGCCGTCACGGCGAGCCGGAACGAGCGCTCCATGCGAGGCGCGATCGCGAGCGCCTTGGCGGCGATGGCCGGCGGCAGCCGGCCCTCGCGCGCGAGCCGGGTGACGCCCTCGCCCGCCATCAGCGTCGGGACGAGGTACGTCCCGCGCTCCCGCATGAGCCGCACGGCTTCCTCGTCGAGCATCGACCCGTGCTCGATCGACGCGACGCCGGCGCGGACGGCGGCCTTGATCCCTGCCGTGCCGTGGGCGTGCGCCGCGACCCGGCGCTCGGCCATGCGCGCGGCTTCGACGACCGCGCGCATCTCTTCCTCGGTGTACTGCTGCACGCCGACCGAGTCGGCCGGCGACAGCACGCCGCCCGTCGCGCAGATCTTGATGACGTCGGCACCGTACTTGACGTTGTAGCGGACCGCCTCGCGGACCTCGTCCACGCCGTCCGCGGCGCCGTCGGCGATGCCCCCCTGCGGAAACGCGCCGGCCCAGTACCCGGCCGACCCATCGCAGTGGCCGCCGTTGATCCCGAAGGAGATCCCGGCGGCGACGATCCGGGGTCCCGGCACCCAGCCCGCCTCGATCGCGTTGCGCAGCGCGACATCGGCGAAGCCCGCCGCGCCCACGTTACGCACGGTGGTGAAGCCCGCCTCGAGGGTCTGGTGCGCGTGCGCCGCGCCGTGCAGCGCCTGCTCGGCGGGGCTCTGCGTCATCCTGGCGTGCTGCCAGTCCCCGTCGCCCACCACCGAGCCCGTCAGGTGCACGTGCGCGTCGATGAACCCCGGCAGCAGGGTCTGGCCCGACAGGTCGATCACGGTGGCGCCGGCGGGGATGGACACGGTCGCGCCGACCGCCGTGATGCGGTCGCCCTGGACGAGGATGATCGCGTTGCGGACCGGTGCCGCGCCGGTGCCGTCGATCAGGGTGCCGGCGCGGATGGCGGTGACCGGGGGCGGCGTGGCCTCTTGGGCGGTGAGGGCGACGGGAAGGGCAAGCAGGACGGTGAGTAGGACGGTGTCGCGCGACGTCGTTGCGAGACGTCGGTGCTCAACGTCGCTGCGGCCGGTCATTTCAGCTTGTCCTTCAGCTTGCCGAGCAGACCGCCGCCGCCCGCGTCGGCCACGAGCGCCTGAGCGAAGTCCATCGCGCTGGTGAAGCGGTCATCCGGATTGGAGGCGAGGGCCTTGGTGAGCGCCTTCTCGAGGCCGACCGGGAGATCGGGGCGTGCTTCGCGCAGCGGTGTCGGGGCGCCGCGCAGCCGCGCGATCATCATCTCCTGCGCATTGCGCCCCTGGAACGGCAGCTTGCCCGCGAACATCTCGAACGCCACGATGCCCAGGGCGTAGATGTCGCTGCGCGCGTCGAGCGGCTTGCCCCGGATCTGCTCGGGGCTCATGAACTCCGGCGTGCCGAGGATGATCCCGGTCGCGGTGAGCTTCTGGATCGCGGGGTCGGCGCGGCGCTCCTTGGCCAGCCCGAAGTCCATCACGACCGCCCGGTCGCCGCCGCCGTCGCCGGGGACGAGCATGATGTTCTCCGGCTTGAGGTCGCGGTGGATGATGTGCAGCTCGTGCGCGTGCTGCAACCCGGAGCACACCTGCCGCAGGAGCGCCACGCCCGTCGCGTGATCCATCGGGCCGGCCCGCACCTCGCGATCCGACAGCAGCTCGCCCTGGAGATAGGGCATCACGAGATAGATGAGACCGTCGTCCGACTCGCCCAGCCGCAGGATGCGGCACACGTTGGGGTGCTCGAGACGCATGGCGAGCCCCGCCTCGCGCCGCAGCCGCTCGACCGAGCTCTTGTCGGTCGCGAGCTTGGGCGAGAGCACCTTGATGGCCACCGTGTCGTTGGTGCCGATTTCCTGCGCCAGGTACACGTAGGACATCCCCCCCTCGCCCAGCTTGCGGATCACCCGGTAGCGGGCGTCCAGGATCTGGCTCGACAGGCTGGACGCGCGGTCGACGCCGGCGCCACGAGGCGGGGTGAGCGGCGTCCGGACGGCGGTGCTGCTCGACGGCGGCGGCGGCGCCGACGCGGGCTTGGCCTGCACGTCGACGAGCATGGTCCCGTCGCCCGCGCAGAACCGCGCCGTCGCCCCGTACACCGCGCCGCACTTGGGACAGCGACGCTGGCTCGCGCTCACTGGCGCACCAGGTTGCGGCCCTCGTTCTTCGCCTGGTACAGGGCATGGTCGGCGATGGCCACGAAGCCGTCGACGGTCTTCACGCGCTCGTCCGGGAAGCAGGCCACCCCGATCGAAACGGTGAGGTGCAGCGGATCCTCACCGGGGTCGGCGAAGTCGCGCGCCTCGATCCGCTTGCGGATCCGCTCGGCGAAGATCGCCGCTCCCTCCCGCGCGGTCTCCGGCATGGCAACCACGAACTCCTCGCCGCCGTAGCGCGCCACGATGTCCACCGAGCGGGCCTCGCGACGCAAGAGGTCGCCCACCTGGCGCAGCACCGAGTCGCCTGCGACGTGCCCCCGGTTGTCGTTGACCTGCTTGAAGCGGTCGATGTCGGCGAGCAGCAGGGCGACGGAGAGGTCGTAGCGGCGCGCCCGGTCGAGCTCCGCGTCCAGCGCGTCGGCCAGCGCCCGGCGGTTGAGACAGCCGGTCAGCGCGTCGGTGGCCGCGAGCTGCTCCAGCCGCCGCTTGTCCGACACCGCCGTCTCGAAGTGGTACGCCTTCTCGATCGCGCCTACGGCGGTGCGGATCACGGTCTCGGCGAAGGACGCGTCGGCCCGCGTGAGGGACGGGTCGTCGCCCGTGGTCCGCAGGAAGAACACACCCCGCTGCTGGTCCTGGATCGAGAACGGGACGGCCACCGCGGAGCGCGTGGGCACGGTGACCTTCTCCTTCTCCCAGCGCACCCGCTCCTCGGCGTACAGCGGGTCGGTGCGCACGTCCTCCACCAGCACGAGCGCGCCGGTCGAGATGGCCCGCCGGATCTCGGGATAGCGCGCCAGCTCGATCTGCAGGTTGCGCAGCATCGGATTCTCGTAGGCCGCGACCACGAGGCCCATCTCGTCGCCCGGCGTGGCGAGCACCATGGAACAGCGCGCGATATTCAGCACCCGCGCCACGCGGCGCGCCAGGATGTGGTAGATCTCGTCCGGCTTGAGCGAGTCGGTGACCTCGTGGAGGATCTCGACCATCGCGGCGCGGCTGCGCGCCTCGTCGCGCGCCCGGGCCAGCGCCTGGCTGGCGCGCAGCTGGGCCTCCACCCGCGCGAGCAGCTCCCGCACCCGGAACGGCTTGGCGATGAAGTCGGCGGCGCCCAGGCCGAGCGCCCGCACCGTCGCCTCCTCGGGCGGCATCGACGACACCATCAGGACCGGCAGGTCCTTGAAGCGGTCGTCCGCCTTGAGGCGCTGAAGCACCTGCAGCCCGTCGATCTTCGGCATCATGATATCGAGCAGGAGGAGGTGGGGGCGCTCCTCCTCGAGCCGCGCGAGGATCGTCTCGGCCTGGTCCGCGACGGCCACCTCGTAGCCGCTCTCCTTCAGGATCCAGGTCAGGGTCTGCACCAGCGACTGGTCGTCGTCGGCGACAAGGATCTTCGTGGGACCGATGGTCTCTGGCATGGGTCGATGGCTCAGCTCTCGAACAGCGCCGGGTCAACGTTGCCGCCGCTCACGACGACCACCGTGGGCCCGGACGGCTCGACCGCGCCGGCCAGGAGCGCCGCGGTGGTGGCGGCCCCGGAGGGCTCCACCGCGAGCCGGCAGCGGCGATACAAAAGATGCATCGCTTCGCGGATGCTGTCATCCGCCACCAGGACCACCCCCGCCAGGCGGTCCGGGTTGGCCCGCAGCACCGTGAACGGGATCACACCGACCGTGAGGGTGATGAGCCCGTCGGCGATGCTCGCGCTGCGCTCGAGCGCGACGGGCGCTCCGGCCGCGAGCGAGCGCGCGAGCTTCGGCGCGCCTTCGGGCTCGACCCCCCAGACCCGCGCCGCGCTCCCCGCCGCGGCGAGCCCCGCCACGAGCCCCGCGATGAGCCCGCCACCGCCCACCGGCGCCACGACCGTCTCCACCTCGGGCAGCTGTTCCACGATCTCGAGCCCGAGCGTCCCCTGCCCCGCCACGATATCCTCGTGGTCGAAGGGCGGGACCATCGCCAGGCCTTCGCGCGCGGCGCGCTCCTCGGCCCGCCCGCGCCGGTCCTCCGACGTCCGACCCGCGAGCTCCACCTCGCCGCCCCAGCGCCGCACGCCCTCGATCTTCACCGCCGGCGCCGTCTCCGGCATCACGATCACGGCCCGCGTGCCGAACGAGCGCGCCGCGTAGGCCACCGCCTGACCGTGATTGCCGGAGGAGTAGGTGATGACCCCGCGCCGGCGCGCGGCGTCCGGCAGCCGGCGGATGCAGTTATAGGCGCCCCGGATCTTGAACGCACCGATGGGCTGCAGGTTCTCGAGCTTCAGGTAGACCCGCAGCGGCTCGCAGAAGACGAGCGGGGTGCGCAGCGCCACCCCGCGCAGCCCTTCGGCCGCTTCCCGGATCGCCGCACCGTTGACCACGCTACTTCCGGGCCCGGGCCTTAGCCTTCGCCCCGCGGGTCTTCGTGCCGCGCCCGGCGGCCGGTGCCGCGTCCTCTCCCTCCTCCTCGTCCCCGGAGTCGCCGTCCTCCTCCTTGACGACCCGGGCCACATCCACCACCAGGTCGCCCGGGGTCAGATTCATGATCCTCACGCCCTGGGTGTTTCGGCCCGAGACCCGGATGCCCTCGACCGGCACGCGGATCATGATGCCCTTCTTGGTGATCATCATGAGCTCGTCGTCGGCCAGCACCTCCTTCAGGGCCACGATGTCGCCCGTCTTGTCGGAGCGCTTGAGGGTGATGATGCCGCGTCCGCCGCGGTGCTGCACTCGATACTCGTCGAGGTCCGACCGCTTGCCCATGCCCTTCTCCGTGACGCAGAGCAGGGTGGACGCCCGGCGCACGATCACAAGGTCGATCACCCGGTCTTTCTTGTCCAGCGCGACGCCCTTCACCCCGCCGGCCGCGCGGCCCATCTCCCGCACGTCCTTCTCGTGGAAGCGGATGCTCATTCCCTGGCGCGTGGCGAGGACGACGTCGTTCGAGCCGTCGGTGACCTGCACGTCGATCAGCTCGTCGCCCTTGTCGATGTTGATGGCCCGGATGCCGTTGGACCGCGGGTTCCCGAACTCGGAGAGCCGGGTCTTCTTCACCACCCCGTTCTTGGTGGCGAAGAAGAGGTGCTGCTCCTCCGAGAACTCGCGGACTGGGACGAGCGACGCGATCCGCTCATCGGGCTTGATCGCGATGCAGTTCACGACGGGCTTGCCCCGCGCCGCCCGCGCGGCCTGCGGGATCTCGTGCACCTTGAGCCAGTAGCACTGCCCGCCCTGGGTGAAGAACATCACGTAGTCGTGGGTCGAGGCGATGAAGAGGTGCTCGACCCAGTCGTCCTCGCGCTGGTGGGCCGAGATCACGCCCTTGCCCCCGCGGCGCTGGCGGCGGTAGGCCGACACCGGCAGGCGCTTGATGTAGCCCGCGTGGGACATGGTGATCACCATGTCCTCCTCGGCGATCAGGTCCTCGATCGAGAACTCGCCCTGGTCGGCGACGATCTCGGTGCGCCGCGCGTCGCCGAACCCGTGGGCCAGCTCGGTCAGCTCCTCCTTCAGGATCTTCAGGCGGCGCGGCTTCGAGGCCAGGATCTCCTTGCACTCCTTG
>CAZVSO010000072.1:10295-13827 GCA_964629425.1 uncultured Gemmatimonadaceae bacterium | reverse complement strand
CGAGCGCCAGCGCCCCGCCGGCCGCGATTGGCGGACGCTGCCACCAGTGCAGCGCCGTGGCGGTCGCGGCCGCGGCGACGACGAGGAGCACGAGCCGCCCCATGTGCAGCGCGAGGTGCAGCCGCACCCGCCCGCCGCCCGCCGCCGGCGCATCGCCCAGCGTGTGCAGCGTCTCGCCGAAGGCGGCTTCTTCGCCCAGCGCCAGAAGCCCGGCCCACAGGCCCGCGGCCAGCGCGGCCACGAGGCCGGTCACGAGCAGTGCGGTGCCGGGCGACATCAGCGGCGGGCGCTCATGAGACGCCGCACGTAGCGCTCCTGCCGGCGCCACATGCCGCACCGCGTCCGCCCGGCGCCCTCGGGATGAACGTACCCGAGCACGTGCAGTGTCCCGTGGACGGCCAGCCGCACAAGCTCCTCTCCGACGCGCCGCTGGTGCACCCTTCCCCCTTCCCCCTTCCCTCTTCCCCCGACAGAGCGCTCGGCCGCGTCCGGACAGAGATACACGTCTCCCACCAGTCGCCCGTCGGGCTGGGGCAGCGCGAAGGCGATCACGTCGGTCGTGCCCCGCCGCCCCGTCGCCCGGCGGTTCATGCGCCGCATGGCCGGGCCGTCGAGCAGGGTGAGCTCGACCCGGGCGCCGGGGGCGCCCTCCCAGACGAGCACGCGCCGCGCGGCGCGCACCAGCCGTCGCTCAGGAACCGCTCGCCGCCTGCGTGGGCTTCCAGCCCGACCAGATCCCGCCACTGGACTCCGGATAATCGATGCGGTGATGGTGCATCCCGCCCAGCACCCGGATGAACTCCTCGCGGACCTGATCGAGCTGTCGCAAGGTGATGGGCGCCTCGTCGAGCTGGCCGTCGGCGATGCGCGACCGAACGAGGTGGTCGATCGCGTCTCCGATCTTGCGGGGCGTGAGGTCGCGCAGCACCCGCAGCGCCGCCTCGACCGAGTCGGCGAGCATCGCGACCGCGGTCTCGACCGACTGCGGCTTGGGACCGGGGTAGCGGTAATCGGCGCTCTGCGCCCCGGCACTGCCCTGCTTGCGGGCCCGGTCGAGGAAGTACGTGATCTCGGACGTGCCGTGGTGCTCCGGAATGAACGCGGCCACGACGTCGGGCAGCCCCGCCTCGCGCGCGAGCGTCACTCCCTCGCTGACGTGCGCCTTGAGAATGCCGGCGGACTGCTCCGCCTGGAGGCGGTCGTGCGGGTTGCCGCCGTAGGTCTGGTTCTCGACGAAGTGCTGAGGGCTGATCAGCTTGCCGACGTCGTGGTAGTAGCACCCCACCCGCCCCAGGAGGCCGTTCGCCCCGACGCGGTTGCAGGCCGCCTCGACCAGGTTCGCCATCGCGACGCAGTGTGCGTACGTGCCGGGCGCCTCGAGCGACAGGCGGCGCAGCAACGGGCGGCTCGGGTCCGACAGCTCGAGCAGCGTGAGATCGCTCGTGATCTGCGTGAGCCGCTCTGCCACGGGCAGCAGGGCGAGCGCGAGCGACGCCGACACCAGCGCGTTGGCCATGCCGAGCCCGGCGCGCCAGGCGATGACAGGGAGCGGCCATCCGCCGGCCAGGCCGAGCGCGAGCGCGCCCGCCAGGTAGCCCGCCCCCGCCACCAGCACCGCGGTGTAGATGTGGCTGCGGCGGCGCAGCGACCGCACCGACAGCGCCGCCGGCACGCCGCCCGCCAGGCAGAGAAACAGCGCCGGGCTGTCGCGGAATACCGGCTGGAGGCTGACGACCACCGACAGGATCATCACGGCGATCATCGAGACACGCCCGTTGAACAGGACCGTGAGGATCACGGCCACGAGGGGCATCGGGATCAGCTCGGGAAGCCCTGGCTCGGTGCGCGCCACGAGGGCGGCGCCCGTGATGGTGATCGCGAACAGGGCGCCGATCGCCGCGACCTGCCGCACGTCGGCGTAGGTCTCCCGCCGGTAGAACAGCGCAAGGACCCAGAAGATGCTCAGGACGAACCCGTCGCGCAGGATCGCCCCGAGTCCCGCGCTCGCCTCTCCGGGCGCGCTGGGGAACGCGAACGCGGCCAGGCCGGCCAGGGCGAGCACCCAGACCCACCGGCCCGCGTGGTAGCCGACTGTCCGCGCCGAGGGACGGTTCATGGTCAGCCCTGGGAGTCCTCTACGTACGCCCGGATGATGTCGCGGACCAGCCGGTGGCGCACGACGTCGGTCTCCTCGAAGTAGCAGAACGCCACCCCCGCGATGCCCGGGAGAATGCGCTCGACCTGGAGCAGTCCGCTGTCCTCCCGGTGCGACAGGTCGATCTGCGTCTTGTCGCCGGTGATCACCGCACGGGAGTTCACGCCGAGCCGGGTGAGGAACATCTTCATCTGCATCCCGGTGGCGTTCTGCGCCTCGTCCAGGATCACGAAGGCGTCGCCCAACGTGCGACCCCGCATGTAGGCCAGCGGCGCGATCTCGATGATCTGCGTCTCGAGCGCCTTCTGGACCCGGTCGCGCGGCATCATGTCCTCGAGCGCGTCGTACAAGGGGCGCAGGTAGGGGTCCACCTTCTCCTGCAGGTCACCCGGCAGGAACCCCAGACTCTCGCCCGCCTCGACCGCGGGGCGGGCGAGGACGATGCGGCGCACCCGCTTGCGATGCAGCGCGTCGACCGCCGCCGCCACCGCCAGGTAGGTCTTCCCGGTGCCCGCCGGCCCGATGCCGACCACGATGTCGTGCTGCGCGATCGCCTCCAGGTAGTCCCGCTGGCCCGCGGTCTTGGGCTGGATCACCCGCCGCAGGCCCGGCAGGATGATGCGGTGCTCGCCCGGCGGCCCGCCCGGCGTGCCCGGCCCCTCGTCGGCCACGAGTCGCTCGATGTCGTGCACGTCGAGCGGGTCGCCCAGGCGCGCCAGGTCCACGACGGCCTGCACCACAGCGGTCGCCCGCTCGACCGCGGGCGCCGGCCCGGCGAGCGAGAGCAGATCCCCCCGCAGCGACACCCGCACGCCCAGCCGTCGTGCCAGCTCGATCAGGTTGGCGTCGTTCACGCCCGCCAGCGCCAGGGGATCCACACCCTCCACCGACAGTCGCTGGGTGCACTCTTGGCTCATCGGATCACCTGAATATGCAGGGCGGCCACGTCCTCCGGCCGGGCGGGCGCCGGCGCGCCCTCGAACAGCGCCCGCGCCGCGGTGGTCTTGGGAAAGGCGATGACGTCGCGCAGCGAGCCGGCGCCGGCGAGCAGCATCGCGACGCGGTCGAACCCCACCGCGAAGCCGCCGTGCGGCGGCGCGCCCGCCGCGAGCGCCGCCAGCAGGAATCCGAAGCGCGCCTCGACGTCGGCCGGCGCGAGCCCGAGGTGCGTGAACACGCGCCGCTGCACCGCAGGGTCGGTGATCCGAATCGAGCCGGATCCCAGCTCGTGGCCGTTGTACACGGCGTCGTAGTGCAGCGCGCGGCAGGCGAGCGGGTCGTCATCGAGCCGGCTGAGGTCGTCGGGATGGGGTGCCGTGAACGGGTGGTGCGCGAACACCGGGCGGCCCGTCTCGGCGTCGGGCTCGAACAGCGGGA